>NZ_JBIAQV010000063.1:17633-30513 GCF_042889305.1 Streptomyces sp. NPDC002619
ACGAGGAGTTCTTCGCCCTGTTGATGGCAGCGGGGGGGGGGGGGGCGGAGGAGGAATCGGCCCCCCCCCCCCCCCCCCACAACAACGCCCCCCCCACAAAACCCCGGGGGGGGGGGGCGGGCCCGCGGGCCGACAACGCTTCCCGCCAGTTGGCGCAGCCACCTCCTCCGGTCGGCCGGGGCTCCAGGCGCCCGCGGCCCGCTCGACACACCAAAAACCCCTGCGCCCACAGCTGCCCTCCGTCATACGCTGACGCCCGCTGTCTGCCGAGGGAGAACGCATGGAGATCCGGAGCCTGACCCGTACCGAAGCCGAGCGCCGGGCCGCGCTGTTGACGGTCGAGCGGTACGACGTGGACGTCGACCTCACCGGCCTGCCCGACGGGCCGGAGGTCCGGTGCGTCTCCACCGTGACCTTCAGCTGCCACGAGCCGGGCGCGGAGACGTTCGTGGACTGCGCGGCACAGGTACGGAGCGCCACGCTGAATGGCAACCCCCTCACCCCCACCGGGGACGGCCGGATACCCCTGCCCGCTCTCGCCGAGCACAACGTGCTGCGCGTGGAGAGCGTCCAGGCCGACACGACGACGGGCGAGGGCGTGCACAAGGCGACCGACCCCGCGGACGGCGAGGTCTACGTGTGGATGAGCTTCGAGCCCGATCAGGCCCGGTTCGTCTGGGCGTGCTTCGACCAACCCGACCTGAAGGCCCCGCACGGCTTCGCCGTCACGGCCCCGCCCGCATGGACCGTCACCAGCAACTCCGGAGACCCGCGCGTCGAGGAGCTGGAGGGGGCCCGTCGCTGGACTTTCCCGGACACCCCGCCCCTGTCCGTCTACAACACCGTCATCAACGCGGGCCCACTCCACGAGATCCGCCGTGAGACCGACGGCCACGACCTCGGCCTCTACACCCGCCGCTCCCTCGCGTCGATCCTCGACCGAGACGCCGACGAGATCTTCACCCTCACCCGCCAGGGACTCGCCTTCTTCGGCGAGGCCTTTGCGATGCCGTTCCCGCAGCGCAAGTACGACCAGGTGTTCATGCCCGAGTTCGGCGGGGCGATGGAGAACTACGGGTGCGTGACCTGGTCGGATGTGTTCCTGCGACGGGCGACGCCGACGCCTGCCGAGAGTGAACTGCTCGCGGTGGTGCTGCTGCACGAGATGGCGCACATGTGGTTCGGCAACATCGTCACCATGCGCTGGTGGGACGACCTCTGGCTGAACGAGGCGTTCGCGGAGTTCGCCTGCCACTGGGCCGCCGAGCGTGCCACCCGGTACACCGATGCCTGGGCGGGCCATCTGGCGGGCGACAAGCTCAGGGCGTACCTGTCCGACCAGGGCCCCGTCTCGCACCCGATCCACCAGCCCATCCACGACGTCGCCCAGGCCGCGTCGATCTTCGACAACATCACCTACCCCAAGGGCGCCTCGGTGCTCCAGCAGCTCATGACGTACGTCGGAGAAGAGCGCTTCCGGGTCGGTATGGCCTCCTACTTCGCCCGCCATGCATGGGGCAGCGCCTCGCTCCAGGATCTGATCGACGCTCTCTCCGAGGCCGGCGGGCGCGACTTGGACACCTGGCGCACGGCCTGGCTGGAAACGGCGGGCACTGACCGCTTCTCGCTGGAACGCGACGGCGACACCGTCACGCTGGTGGCTGCCGGCACCCCGCGCCCGCAGGTGGTGGCGGTGGGCGCGTACGGCAGGACGGGCGAAGCGCTCGAACGCAGGGCGCTGGTGCGGGTCGAGGTGACGCAGACCCGCACTTCGGTCACGGGCCTCCCGCCCGAAGCAGACATCGACGTCCTGCTGATCAACGACGAAGACCTGACCTTCGCCACGACCCGCCCTGACCCCACGACCAGGGACGCGTTCTTCCGTACGGCGGCGGAACTGCCCACGGCCATCTCCCGGGGCGTGGCCACGGCGACCGTGTGGGACATGCTGACCACCGGCGAGGCCACGGCAGCGGAAGCCGGACGATGCATCACCACGGTCCTCACCGCCGAGACGTCCGACGCCGTGATCGAGCCCTGTCTGACACTCGCCGCGAACATCGCCGAACTGTGGGCACCGCCGGCCGAACGCGCCGGGCTGACAGCGGCGGTGGCGGCAGCCTGTCGGCACCTCGCCGTGGACTCCGGCCGCCGCCAGGTCGCCCTGCGCGGCCTGGCCCGCACTGCGTCGGCTCCGGACGACCTGGCCTGGCTCCGCGAACAGGCGGGCGACGACGTGGACCTGTGTTGGCGCGTGCTGGTTCGTGAGGCGGAACTGGCCGCCGACGTCTCGTCCGAGGTCGCACTCCTGCTGGAACGCGACCCGGACCCAGACGCCTGGGTCCGCGCCCTCACCGTACGGGCCGCTCTGCCGGACCCCGCCGCGAAGGCTGAGGTCTGGCAGAAGTTGGCGGTGGACCGCGCCGTCCCCGTCGACTCGGTCGGCCAAGTGGCGGCGGCGTTCTGGCGCCCCGCACAGGACGCCCTGCTGGCCCCCTACACCCAGCGCTACCTGGACTCGGTACCGCATCTGCACCGAGGCGGAATGATCCCGGCGATGGTCTTCGCAAGCCGTCTCTTCCCGCTGCATGCCATCGACCCCACGTACATCGAAAAGGCCCAACAGGCGTCCCACGAGGCGGCCCCGGTGGTCCGCAACACCCTCCTGGAACGTTCGGACGAGGTGAGGCGAATGCTCCACTCCCGAACCCGTACGACCTGATCAGAGACAGGCGTCGTACGCCGCGGCAGCCACACCTCGACGCGCGAGCCGTCGTCGGGACGGCACTGTTCGTCCCGACGGCTAGCGGGCGGGTGGGTTCAAAGCGGCCTCGGCCTCCTGTCGCGACCTCGGCACGTCATGGCTCTCCACGTAGACGGCATAGCCCGAGTTCACCAGCCCTCTGACCATCGCCAGGTCGGGCTCGTCACCCGGCTGTCGCAGGTGGTACGGCGGCGGGTAATAGCAGTCGCCCAGAAAGATCACGCCTTCCGAGGGGACCTTGACGACGATCGAGTCCGGGGTGTGCCGCCCGCCGACATGCTCGAGTTCCGCTGCCGCCCCGGCGAGTTCGATGACGTGACGGGTACGGAACGTCTGGTCGGGCAGCACGATCCGAAAAGACTCCCAGCAGCCCTCCATGGCCCGGACCCGAGCCGAAAAGCTCGGCCGCAGCAGCGGCTCACGCGCCATCTCCGCCCGGAGATACGGCTCGGACCAGGGCTTGTCCGCTTCGGCGAGCAGCGCCTGCCGACACTGCTCGTGGGCGACGACCGGGACGCCCCACTCCTGGGCGCCCCAGACATGGTCCCAGTGGTGGTGCGTGTAAACGAGCAGCTGCGGCGGCGGGAACCCTTGGCGTACCAGGCTTTCTCGCACCCGACGAGCGTGCGCCGGGCTCTGGCCGGCGTCGACGACGAGGCAGCCGTCGTCCCCGGCGATCACGCCCACGCTCGCCTGGACCCGGTCGGGGTCGGGATGGTGCGGCCACAGCCAGACGCGCTCCGTGACGCGTACCAGCGCGCTCGGATCGGTATACGCCATCTCTTCCCCCCGGAGCTGGTGCTGACGTCGCCGTCAAGCTACCGCAACGGCCAAGGTGGGCGCCCTCGTTGATGGCCGGCACCGGCACTGCCGCGTCCGGTCGTTCCGCGAGCGCCGTTGTGCGGCGAGCGGGTGCATCTCCCGCCGTAGGCGATTGACCTGGAACAGAGGCGGAACTAATCGGGTAAATAGTGCTAATCCTGACTGGTACTCGGCCGGGACGCACGCGCGAGGAGCGCCATGACCCACAACCGACCCCGCGCTCGGCGCCGCCGACTGCTCCGACGCACCTGGCTCGCCGTGCTCGCGCTCCTGGTCGGCAGCCTCGGCTGGTCGATCGGCGAGGCGCTGACGTACCCCGGCAAGGACAGCAACATGGCCCGGATGGCCGAATGGGCGCGGGACCACGAACTGGGCTTCGCCGTGGACCAGTTGGAGAACCTGAGATACGACATGAACCCACCCAGGGTCGGCGGCACCCTCTCCGCCGACGCCCTGGCCCGTATGCGGGGTACGCACGAAGCCGACGGCGAGAACGCCGATCCGGCGGCGGCACCCGGCTCCGGGGGCCACCGCCCGGCCGCCGGCCCCGAACGCGGCGCGCCCGCCGCGCCTGCGCCGCGGATCCCCCTGCACGCCCGCATGCGCACGTTCGTCACCCCGGCGCTGCCCGGCGAGGGAGTCTTCCGCCCTCTGGCCACCGACCACGGCGAGCCGATCGTGCAAGGCACCTATTTGCGCCCGGACAGCGACCACACCTCGTACGAAGCCGCGGTCGCCTGGATCAGCCGGAAACACGCACGCTTCCAACTGCACCCCGGATTCCGCGAGCCCGGCGGCACCTTCGACGTACCGCCGACCATCCCCGAAGGGGACCGCACCGGGCTGCTAGCCACCTGGAACGGTGGCTTTCGCGTCACCAACGGCGACTCACGGGGAGGTTTCTATCTCGACGGCAAGCAGGTCGGCGAACTGCGCGACGGCGCAGCCGCCGAGGTCTTCTACCGCGACGGCTCCATCAAGATCGGCGCATGGGGACGCGATGTGTCGATGACCTCCGACGTCGTCGGAGTCCGCCAATGCCTGGAGCTGATGGTCGACCACGGCAAGGTCGTCGACGACATCGACGACGACGGCAAGTGGGGCGCCGCCGACCAGGGCCGCATGTTCGTGGAACGCTCCGGAGTCGGCGTCACCGCGAAGGGCGACATCGTCATGGTGGTCGGTCAGGCGCTGTCCGCACGGACCCTGGCTGAACTGATGCAGCGCGCCGGCGCGGTCCGTGCCATGTCCCTCGACATGAACCGGGCCTGGCCGTCCTTCATCTACTACGACGCCGGCCAACACCCGTCCAACCCGGAGCCCACCAACTTCCTCGACTTCGACAACCCACCCGACCGCTACTACGACCAGGCCACCCGCGACTTCGTCGCCGTCTACGCCCGGTAAGAGGCATGCGGGACAGCGTCAGGGCGAGCGGACGGTCACCCCGTCGAGGATGGCGACGGACCGGTGCAGCCGGCCGAATGGCGACCGGCGGTCTCCCAGGCCCGCGCGTCCGGAAGTCCGCTTCCCCCGCTGATGCCGGGCGGCATGTACGGGATGCGAGGCGATGCCTGCCTGGCGGAAGAGAGCACCGAGATGCTCGCGGACCTGTCCGAGCATCACCGACAACTGCAAAAAGCCCTCACCCAGGCCTCCCAATGGCGCTCAGAGCCGGCCCCGAGATAGGGCGAGCGGGGCGGCGGCCGCGTGGAAGACCTGTACGACGGCTCCGGAGTGATGCGCCGATCAAGTCTCACATCCTGCTGACCTGCGGCGGAGCTTCCTAGGGGCGCGGGGCGGCAATCAGTGTCTCGGATGTGTGTCGCGAGCCCTCAGGTCGTGTGTTCTCACGGCCACCTCTGGGGGCTCGTATAGGTGATCGAAAATGTGGCGGAAGCTCTGCGGGCTACGGAGGAACTCCTGATACCTCTCCTCCTCCCACGGGGGGATGCCCGCCTCGGTCCACACGACGAACCGTCGGCCGTCGCATAGCGCGATGCCGATGTCCTCAGCCAGCCTTCGTGCGTTTTCCGTGAAGCTAGCCGTCGTCACCACCAGCCCGACATCGGCCTTGTGAACCTTGAAGCAAGGGAAGCCGCGCATGAGGGCACCTGCCAGTTGGGGGAGGGGAGCGAGGGGACAGCGGCTGGGTCAGAGTACGTTGTCGATCACCTGTAGCGTCTGGTGGGCGTCGATGAGTGTCGTCAGGCCAACGGTTGCCTTGAGGGGGCGCCACATTTGCCGCATCGTTGGCTCTGCAGGGTAGGCCAGGACTCTGCGCACAGGCTGCGGGACGCGCAGCGGAAGCGGCTGTCCTGGAGGAACGGTGGGGTGAGATGGCCCGATGCTGCATCTCACGCGCCACTCACGCGTGCGCGGACGCTGGCCGGGAGGGAGAGCGAGTCCCAGCCGCGCCCTGAGGTTGCCGGGATGGCTGTAACGCCCCGGGTGTTGCAGCTTCAGGACCCGGACATCGGACACTGGCGATTTTGGGGTGTCCCGCCTATCCACGCAGCTCAGCGCTTCAACCGGACAGTCGGAGACTGGGACACCCCGATGTCGCGGCAGCCTTGTGCGTGATCTCCCTTGGCTCCTGAGGTGCCGGACGTTGCCACAGCGTTCCCGTAGCTTGGTGCCATCAGGGGGTGTAAAGCGACTGCAGCCTGGTCACCTGGCCGTTGTTGTCGAAAGTGAGGTCGAAGCCCAGCCCCTCGAGAAATGCCGGCGACTGGAGTTTCACCCGCCTGACGAACTCGGCCTGGGAGTAGGAGTAGGGGACCGAGTTGTCCCCCAGTGGGACCGACAGCAGTACCCGGCCGTCCGTGGCCATGGACACCGTGCTGTACGGCCCCTGGCCCGGAATGATCACCCAGGCCTCGATGTCGCCGGTGGCGGACTGCTTCCGGGCGGATCGAACCGACAGGTAGGTCCGTCTGTTGGTGATCCAGGCGTCGGTGATCTGCATGAACTGCTTGGTACCCGCCCAGCGCGCCGGGGCTCCCGGCGTCGCCGTGCCGCCCGGTGCGGACGTGCTGCCCGGTGCCGTGCCGCCGCCCGGTGCGGACGTGCTCCCCGGTGCCGTGCTGCCGTCCGGCGTGGTTGCCGACGCTGCCGCGGAGGCCGAGGCGGACGCCGGAGTGGAGGCCGGAGCAAAGGGCGATGTCGTCACCGAGGCCGGCGTGGAGGCGTCCGCCCGGCCGTCGTTGCCGCCCCCGGAACAAGCGCTGAGGGCAAGGGTGGTGAGGGCGAGGGCGGCAGCCCCGGCGACGTTTCGGCGGCGTGAGGTGAACATGCTTAGCGTCCCATCGGGTCGGGTGCGGTCGAGATACACGGGCTCTACGCGCCATCGCACCCTGCGGGTTACACCGTCAATGTCATGAACTCGTAACAGCTCACCGGTGGGTTACCCGGCCTCCCGCAGGGACTCCACACGACCCTCGCTGTCGTAGTCGATCCGGAACATCCACCGCGGACCGTCCGCCAGCCGACCAACCAGCTGGCCCAACTGCAAGTCCGCGGGGCGCCCGCCGGAGAGCCGGCGCGCCTCGACGAGAGTCGCACGCGGCAGCGTCAGCGTGTGTACCACCCCGGTGGGCGAAGCGGTGCCCTGGATCACGCCGCGGAGCTGCTGGACGGTGACGCGCACCGTGTCGCCCTCGGCCACCGCACCGTAGACATAGCCCAATTCGCTGGCGTACTCCTCGCCCGGGGCGGGCGACGGGCGCACGAAGGGAGATGGAGTCGGCACCGGAGTGACCGCGGCCGGCTCCGGCACCCGGGCGGAGCCGGCCAGCGCCAAGCCGCCTGCCACCAGTGCGGCGGCCAGCGACGCGACGACGGTAGCCAGGGCCGTCCGCCTGCGGCCCAGACGCTGATTGCCGCGGGCCCGCACCCGGTACGCGGCAATCGGTACGGCACGGCCCTTTGCCGACTCGGCGAGTTCGGCGAGGCGCCGTCCCAGCTCGGTCTCGTCAGCCATGCTCCCCCTCCGGTAGTCGGCCCGCTCGGGGATCCAGCTCCGTATCGGAAAGCAGGCGGGCCAGGGTCGCCCGCCCGCGCCTCAGGTGCACCTTGACCGTACCGACCGGGGAGCCAGTCTCGGCGGCCACCTGCTCCACCGACAAATCGCACAGATGGTGCAGGACCACGGCCCGCCGCTGTGTCTCGGGAATCCGCCGCAGCGCCTCGACCAGCACCACGTGGTGTGGCTCGGGGGGCGGTACGACGGGGGGCGGACCCTGTCGGCGGGCGAAAACGAGGGCGGCGCGGGCCCGCCTCCACCGGCTGACCGCCAGCCGCCACGCCACGGTACGCACCCACGCCTCCGGTGCGCCATCCAGATCCAGCTGCGTCCGGCGTTCCCAGGCCCGGGCGAAGGCTTCCTGCACCACGTCCTGCGACTCTGCGAGGTCGCCCGTCATCGCATACAGCTGGCCGATGAGACGGCCGACGCTCGCGGTGTAGAAGGCGTCGAACTCACGTTCCTCCACACCCCGTCCCGGCAGGTTCTCGGGCAGTTGCATGCCTCTTCTCGCTTCGGATGCCGGTAAATCCCGGCACCCACCTGCTCAATGATGCGGAGCTTATCGTGCCGCTCGGGACTGACCGTCTTCAAGCCGATGCCATGTTTGCGTGGCCGGACTGAGCGCCCCACCGGTTCGGACGGCAAAGCGACCCCCGCGCACACGGGCGTTGAGGCGATCTTCAGCCCGTGTCCCGCCCAGGCTGGGTCGAGCATGGCCGGGGCCCGACGCTCGGCCGCGACCCGGGCAGCGCTCGGGGCCCCGACCTTGGATCCACACCCGGACGGCGAAGGCCCCCGATCTCATCCGGAGGCGTTGTCTACTCCAGAGCTGCTTTGTCGTGACCCCGCCGACGCCCTACGCGAACTCGGCCTCACCAGATGGGCACGCATCTCGCCTGCTCCGAGGGCTGAGCGCGGTGTGTCGGAGGTGTGTCGCGAACAGTGAGAGGCAACGGGACAAAGCGGGAGTCAGTGAGACTGACTCCCGCTCTCTTCTGCCGGCATTCGCCCTGGTCAGAGCTTGATTTCTGCTACTCTTCGGCGAGTGCCCCCGGCAGGATTCGAACCTGCGCACACGGTTCCGGAGTCCGCGGCTGTCTCTGACGTTACGGCAGGTCAAGGACTCTGAGCTCGCTGGCGCAACGCCGCTTCGTCCACGAATAGTCCACACGACGCAGCGCTCCGCCTTGTGCGGACTCAGGCGCCGACAAGTACTGCGGCAGCGGCGTCGAACAGGTCGTTGAGCGCGTCGAAGGCTGCCGCGTCGGCGAGCCCCTTGGGCTCCCAAGTCTCCGCAGCCAGCGAGTCCATGACGACGAGGCCGGTGGCGAAGGCGATGCCTCGGTACTGAGCCACTGCTGCGAGGGATGCGGCTTCCATCTCGACAGTCAGTACGCCTTCGTCTCGATAGGCCAGCACCTCTTGGCGCGTCTCTCGATACACCGCGTCGGTTGTCCAACTGCCGCCTACCTGCACTTGGCGTCCTCGTCTTTTGAGCGTATCGATCAACCGAGCTGTCAACTCCTCGTCCGGCTGCACGTAGCGCTCCGGTCCCAGGTAGTGGTGTGAGACGCCTTCATCACGCACAGCCCGGTCGCAGACGACCACGTCACCGGGGACCTGGCCGACGCACAGCCCGCCGGCGCCACCAATGCTCACCACGCATCGCGCGCCTGCGGCGATAGCCTCTTCCAATACGGACGCAGCGGCCGGACCCCCTATGCCGAACCCGCTGAGCAACCCAACCTGCTTGCCCGCCACATCCACGACATGGAACTCGCCGAAGAAAGCCTCAAAACGCTGTGATGCGTACCGCTGTAGGACCTCACGCCGAAGCCTGGCGCTGTACATCATCACGACCGCTTCCGGCACCACCTGCTGCCGAACAGCCTGGCGCAGGGTCTCGTGCGGCTGGAAGAGCGCTGGAAGAGCGTACTTGCCTGGATAGTTGGGGAAGGTCATACGCCATGGTCGACGGCAACCCGCAGATGCAGCAAACGGATTGCCGCATCGACGCGCCGTGGCCATCCATCGACACTCGCTTGAGGAGTTTGAACCTTCCCCTTGATCGTGGACACCTGGAGACCGGGACGTGAGGTTCCAGAGGAAGTAGCACCGGGTGGGGAGCAAGCACACGAAGCGATACACCGTGGAGTTCAAACGGGACGCGTTCGCGCTCGTCGACTCCACGGGGAAGACGGTCACCGCGGTCGGCCGGGAGCTCGGCATCAGTCCGGAGTCCCTGCGCGGCTGGTACCGCCGGGCCAAGACCGACCAGGGCGAAGGCCGGCCCGGCGAGCTCACCACGGCGGAACGCGAGGAGCTCAAGCGGCTGCGCAGGCAGAACGCCGAACAGGCCAAGACGATCGAGGTACTGCGAAAAGCCGCGGTCTTCTTCGCGAAGGAGAGCGATCGGTGAACGACACGTACGCGTTCATCGAGGCGGAGAAGACCACCCACGGCGTCCCTTTCCTGTGCCGGCTGCTGAAGGTGGCCCGTTCCTCCTTCTAGGCCTGGCTCGCCTCGGCAGAGACCCGGGTCGCGCGCCGGGCCGCCGATGAGGCCCTGGCCCACGAGATCACCGTCATCCACGTCGCCTTCCGCCAGAGTTACGGCGTCCCGCGCGGCCATGCCGAACTGCGGCGCCTGGGGCTGCTGGTGAACCGCAAACGCGTCGCCCGCGTCATGCGCGAGCGTGACATCCAAGGTGTCATCCGTCGCAGACGGCGCTCGCTGACGCAGCCGGGCAAGACGGCACGGCCGGCCGCGGACCTGATCGGCCGGGACTTCGACGCCGACCGTCCCGGCACCGAGCTGGTCGGCGACATCACCGCCCTGCCCACCCGCGAGGTCGTCGGCTACTCGATGGCCGACCACCACCGCGCCACCCTCGTCGTTGATGCGCTGAAGATGGCCGACGGCCGGGGCCGGCTCCAGCCCGGCTGGATAGCGCATTCAGACCGCGGCAGCGAATACACCAGCAGCCAATTCCGGCATGAAATACGTAAGTTGGACGTCCGGCAAAGCTGCGGTCGCACCGGGTCCTGCTTCGGTAATGCCGCCGCGGAAAGCTTCTGGGCTCTATTCAAAGAAGAGATCGGCACGCGTGTCCGGCCTGGCCGGGCCACCGCCCGCGCGGAGGTCTTCGACTTCATCAAGACGTTCTATAACCGCCGCCGTCTGCGCAGGCACAAGGTCTTCGGCTACCTCACCCCAGCCGAGACTCGGCAACGGCACCAGCACGGCCTCGCAGCATAGAGATCGAGTGTCCAAGATCACGGGGAAGCTTCATGGAGACGAAGCTGAAGAACGCCGTCTGCGCCGGCACCATCACGCTGTCCGCCGCCTGCAGCGCTATCAAGAACAACTGGACCACGGCCCTGCAGGTCACCGGAATCGGCTAACCCCTGCCAACCGCCGGGACATCCAGGCCACACGTGCTGGATGTCCCGGCAACAAATGACGAGTTCGCATTCCTCGCCCAACGAAGCGAACTACGGGCTGAGCCCCGCTTTAGGAGAGACCCCATGGCCTCACCCGTCTGTGCTGGCCTTTCCCTGACTTCCCCGTTCCTGCTGTTCAGCGGGTTGCAGTCTTCCGTCCCTGCCTGATCGTTCCCTGCCTTTACACGGCCTTCCGTTCCCATGGCGTTCCCATGAAGGCCCCTCAGAGGCCCCTGGAACGGGGGCGGGGGAGTCGGCTGAGGCCAGCTGGGGTCGCCGAAGCGGTGAGCACCGCAGACCCCTTGGGGGCGACAAAGGCCCCGCCCCCGTCAGAGGTGAGGCCTTGGGCCGTCTACGCGCGCCCTGTCCGGGCTGCTGCGTACAGGCTAGCGGCTCGGGCTGATGGGCGGTGCGGGTCTATCCAGGTTGCTCGGCACGTTGTGTGGCTACTCCTGGAACCAGCCGGCGTAGATCCCCCGGACGCGTAGCCCCAGCGGCTCGTACCAGTGGTTGGCTGCTTGTGCCAGTGCCTGTGGGTCCAGGAGGTCGTTCCCCCGCATCCGTTCGTCTTGGTGGGTCAGGTACTGGATGAGGCCGGTCGCCTGGTTTTCGGATGTCCCGGTCGATGATGAGGCCGACCTGTGCAGAAACGGCAGAGAGGGCAGCCTCGAAAGCCTCGTGCGCTGCCTCTTTCTGTTGCCCGTGTTCGGGTATCACAGCGTCGACGCGTGCGTAGAACAGCCGGCGCGCGTGTGCGTGGACATCGAGGAACTTGTCGATAGCCGTGCGGAGCAGCTGGTTGAACTCGACCAGGTATTGCAGCTCGAACTCTTCGCGGCGCCTGGAGCTGACCGGGTAGGCGAGGGCGACTCTGGAACTGCTCGCCGCACCACCAGCAAGCTGCTGGTCGGCCACCGTTGTCTGGGCGGCGGCGAGAGCTTGCGCGACTTTGCCACCGGCAACGTCTTGTCGGATGCGATCCGGCGCTGGCAGCAGCACGCCCGGGAGGACGGCGCGGCGCTGCCGGCTCGGGTGAGCGGTCAGGCCCTGCGGCACAGCGCCCAGGCGCACCACGGCCGGACGGGGAACAACACCCAGGACACGCACGAGCGGGACTACCAGCTCCTCGACGACGAGGTCCGCGACGCCTCCCGTGGCGCGGTGGAACTCGGGCTCGCGCGCGCCGTGCACTCCGCCCGGCAGGCGGTGGCCATGCGCATGGTCGACCAGGTCGACGGCGACGAGAAGGGCCACAGATTGCATCGGGTCTTCAGTCGCGCTGTTGCCGGCAAGGGCGAGGCATGCCTTGGCGGCCGCGCGTCACCGTTACTTCGGAAGAAGCGCGCGGGACTCGCGAGTTCCCTCGACGGTGACGCCGTTCCAGAAGGCGACGTATTTCTTGATGCCGAGGAGGCGGGCGATCGGCCGCGGGTGGGGGTAGTACCAGGCCGCGCTCGGATTGGTCTCGCCGCCGGCTTCGACGTTGTAGTAGCGGGCGATGCCCTTCCACGGGCACAGCGTCCGGGTGCGGGCGTCCGTGAAGTGCGGCCGGATGAGGGAGTCGGGCGGGAAGTAGTGGTTGCCCTCGATCATCTTCGTAAGGGGGGTCTCGGCGATGACGACGCCGTTCCAGACCGCGCGCATCATGATGGCATCCGTCCTTCCTCCTGGATTCGGTGGGCTGAGGGAACCCGCTGGCGCCCGCCCCGCATTCCCTCTGTGCCCCCTAAGAACTCCTAACAAAGTGGCGCTTCTTCCCTTGGAATGTTGGCACCTGATGGGGTGTTAGCCTGCACATGAGAAGGGGCGAGCAGTTGCCGTGGA
>NZ_JBIAQV010000064.1:0-24099 GCF_042889305.1 Streptomyces sp. NPDC002619
TCGCCGGGAGTGGCCCGGAGACGCGAAACGGACGTGGAGCCGACCGTAAGACCCCGCCCAGCGGGGCAGGTGGCGTTGAAGCGTCTACCCCGCATTGATACCTCCCGGTATTGAGTGAGGCGGGGACCTTCGCCCAGCAATGGGCGAATCACTGAGATTCATTGAAACTCGGTGAACGGCTGCCTACAGCTACGGCGGCTCGGGTCCGTGGAAAGCGGGGCTGACGGTGATCGGTCAGCCGCGGTCAGCGGACGGTGCCTGAGCGGTCAGCGGACCCGGGCAACCTCTTTTCCAGGAAGCCGACAGCGTCACCGAATGGAAGAGGAGCCCCTCATGAACGAGCAGACCTTCACCACCGCCGGCCGCCGCGTCCTCATCTCCGGCGCGAGCATCGCAGGCCCCGCCCTGGCCCTGTGGCTGAGCCGCTACGGCTACGAGGTCACCGTCGTCGAAAAGGCCCCCGCGCTGCGCGGCGGCGGCTTCGCCGTGGACTTCCGCGGCCAAGTGCACCGCACGGTGCTGGAGCGCATGGGCATCTGGGACGAGGTGAACCGGCACCAGACCTACATGGGCGAGCAGACCTTCGTCGACGAGGCCGGCACCGGGCAGATGCGGCTCGACCCGTCGTTCATGAGCGGCGACGTGGAGATCTTCCGCGGCGACCTCTCCCGCATCCTGTACGAACGCACCAGGGACAGCGTGGAGTACGTCTTCGGCGACTCCATCGCCTCGCTCACCGAGACCGCCGACGAGGTCCACGTCGCCTTCGAGCGCTCCGCACCCCGCACCTTCGACCTGGTGGTGGGCGCCGACGGCCTGCACTCCAACGTGCGCCGCCTCGCCTTCGGGGACGAGTCGCAGTTCCTGCATCACCTCGGCTACTACGTGGCCGGCTTCGACGCCCCCAACCACCTCGGCCTGGACCGCACCGCACGCTGGTTCAACGCCCCCGGCCGCGGCGTGTGCCTCAACAACTACGGCCGCGACCCCCGTACGGCAGGCGTCCTGATGGTCTTCGAGTCCAAGAAGCCCCTGGTCTACGACCGGCACGACATCGCCGCCCAGAAGCGGTTGCTCGCCGAGCGGTACGCGGGCCTGGGCTGGGAGGTGCCGCAGGTGCTGACGGCCCTCGAGCAGGCCGACGACCTCTACCTGGACGCCGTCGCCCAGATCCGCATGGACCGCTTCTCCAAGGGCCGCGTGGTGCTGCTGGGCGACGCCGGCTACGGCGCCACCATGGGCGGCATGGGCACCGGACTCGCCGTCGTCTGCGCCTACGTCCTCGCCGGCGAACTGGCCACCCACCCCGACCACAAGGCCGCCTTCGCCGCGTACGAGGCACGGATCCGGGAGTTCGCGCAGGGCTGCCAGAAGACCGCCGCAGGCGCCGGACCGATGCTGGCCCCGTCCACCGCGGCCCGCATCCGCCGCCGCAACCGCGCCTACAAGGTCCTCAACGCCCCGCTGCTGGCCGGATACCTGGCCCGCCTGACGGTGAAGTCCGCCACCAACATCGAGTTGAAGGACTACCCGCGGCCCGTGCCGGTCGCGTCGCAGTACGCCCGCTGAGCCACCGCGGGCAGGGTCCGCCCCGGCGCGATGCCTTGGGTATCGCGCCGGGGCCCGCCCGTGTTGTTTTTCCGGTGGCACTCCAGACGAATTCGAGGACCCTATGGCGGCCCACCATCCCGCTTCCTAGGGGGAGATAGGGGTGTGACCACTGCTGCGCCTCCCATACCGTGGCTGTCGGGGTTTTCGGGACCCTCCCTTTTCATGTACCGACCCACAAACTCAAATCGGGGGTGCGGCGTTGGTCGGCCACCTGCATCTTGAAGAAAACGGAATACATTCCGACCCGCCGGCGCACGGCGAACTCGTGCACGGACTTCTGGACGACGCCGAGGAGAAAACGCCGAACGCCCCCGCGGTCCGTGATGCGCACGGCGTGTGGACGTACCGCGAACTGGCCGCCCACAGCCGGGCCTTCGCCCGCTGGCTGAGCGACCGCGGAGTGCGCCGCGGCGACCGCGTCGTGCTGCAACTGCCCACCGGCCGCGAACTGGTCGCCATGTTCCACGGCGCCCTGCGGTGCGGGGCTGTCTTCGTACCGCTCAACCCGTCGATGAAGGCCTTCCACCTGCGCCACGTCATCGGCAACGCCGAGCCCGCCCTGGTCATCGGCGACGAGGCGACCGCCGAGAAGCTGGCCGAGGCGACCACCCGCCCCATCGAGCGGATGGCCGCCCTGTGGCCCGAGGTGGAGCGACTGCGCGCGCTGGACGCCACGTTCACCGACCCGGAGGTACGCCCCGACGACGTGGCGACCCTCATCTACACCTCCGGCTCGACCGCCGCGCCCAAGGCCGTGATCTGCCCGCACGCCCAGGTCGCCTTCGCCACCCGCGCCCTGACAGAGGCCCTCGGTTACCGCAGCGACGACGTGGTGCTGTGCCGCTTCCCGATGTCCTGGGACTACGGCCTGTACAAGGTCCTGATGACCTGCGCCGTCCGTTGCGAGGTGGTTCTCGCCGAGCGGGACTCCGACCTGCAGCTGCTGCGCCGGATGCGCGAGGTCGGCGCCACGGTCGTCCCCCTCGTCCCCTCGCTCGCCACGATGCTCGTCACCCTCGCCGAGCGCTCCCCCGGCGGGCAGGCACCGGTGCGGATGTTCACCAACACCGGCGCCGCGCTGCCTCAGGCCACCATCGACACGCTGCGCGCGCACTTCCCCGGAGCCCGGGTGGTGCGCCAGTACGGCCAGACCGAGGCCAAGCGGATCACCGTCATGCCGCCCGAGGAGGATCGCGAGCGCCCCGGTTCCAGCGGCCTGCCGCTGCCCGGCACCCAGGTGCTGATCCTGGACGGCGACGGCAGCCCCGTGCCGGCCGGGGAGGTCGGTGAGATCGTCGCCGTCGGCCCGCACGTCATGCCCGGCTACTGGCGCAACGACGAGAACACCGCCAAGGCGTTCCGCACCGACCCCGCCACCGGCGAACGGCGCCTGCACACCGGCGACTACGGCCGGCTCGACGGGGACGGCTACCTGTACTTCGAGGGCCGCCGCGACGACATGTTCAAGCGGAAGGGCTTCCGCATGAGCACCGTCGAGATCGAGGCCGCCGCCATGGACGTCCCCGGCATCCGGGCCGCCGCCGCGCTGCCGCCCAGCGACAAGCACGACCTCGCCCTGTTCGTCGAGGCCGACCTCACCCCCGGCGCCGTCCGCAAGGAGCTGGCCCGCCGCCTCGAGCCCGCGAAGGTGCCCGCGATCTGCCGGGTTCTCACCGAGTTCCCGCTCACCCAGAACGGAAAGAACGCCCGGCAGGAACTCGCCCTGCTGCTCGACGGGAGTGCGTTATGAGCCAACCCGCCTTCGACCCGGCCCGGCTGGCCGAGGAGTACGGCACCCCGCTGTACGTGTACGACCTCGACCGGGTCCGTGCCGCGCGGCACGACCTGTTCGGCTGGCTGCCGGAGGGCTTCGAGGTGTACTACGCCTTCAAAGCCAACCCGCACCCGGATCTCGCCCGCGCCCTGCGCGACGGCGACGGCCCCGCCTGCCGGGCCGAGATCAGCTCAACCGGAGAACTCGCCGCCGCCCTCGAGGCCGGCTACCCGGGCTCCGACATCCTCTACACCGGCCCCGGCAAGACCGACGGCGAACTGGCCGAGGCCATCGCCGCCGGGGTGCGCCACTTCTCCGCCGAGTCACTGACCGACCTGGAGCACATCGGCGCCGCGGCGCTGGCCCAGGGCACCGTCGCCGACTGCCTGCTGCGGATCAACAGCGCCACGGCCGGCGCCACCACCAGCATCCGCATGACCGGCACGCCCACCCAGTTCGGCATCGACAGCGAGACCGTCGCGGACATCGCGGCGCGGCTGCGCGAGGTCCCCGGCACCCGGGTGGCCGGACTGCACCTGTTCTCGCAGAGCAACGCCCGCGACGAGGCCGCCCTGATCGAGGAGCTCACCCACACCCTCGAGGTCGCCGCGGCCATGCAGGAGGACCTGGGCGTCCCGCTGCGGCTGATCGACGTCGGCGGCGGGTTCTCCGTGCCGTACGCCCAGCACGGCGAGCGCGCCCGCTATCCCAAGCTGCGCGGCGAGCTCGAGGCCGCCCTCGACGTGCACTTCCCGCTGTGGCGCGAGGGCACGCCGAGGCTGGCGGTCGAGTCGGGCCGCTACCTGTCCGGCGACAGCGGCACGCTCGTGGCGCGGGTCAGCAACGTCAAGGTCAGCCGGGGCAAGAAGTTCGTCATCCTCGACGCCGGCATCAACACCTTCGGTGGCATGTCGGGCCTCGGCCGGCTGCTGCCGGTCACCGTGCACGTCGACACCGGCGCCGAGACGGAGAAGGCCAGCCTGGTCGGGCCGCTGTGCACGCCCGGCGACATCCTGGGCCGGCAGATCGAGGTCCCGGCCGGACTCGCCCCCGGCGACCTGGTGCGGGTCGGCAACACCGGCGCCTACGGGCCCACTTCCAGCCTGCTGATGTTCCTCGGCCGGCCCGCGCCGGTCGAGGTCGCCGTCAGCGGCGGCGAGGTCGTCTCCGCGACGCGCATCGAGCACACGCGCGTCCCGCAGCGGCGGGAGGCCGCCGGTGACTGAGCTCTCCACGCCCGCCGGCCGGCTCCCGGACGCCGCGGACGGTTTTTCCGACCGTCCCCGGGGGACCGTGATCGTCTCCTCCGTCGCCTCCGACTCCCACACCTGGAACCTCGTCTTCCTGCAGCTGCTCATCGAGGAGTGCGGCTACGACGTGGTCAACCTCGGCCCCTGCGTGCCCGACGAACTGCTGGTCGCCGAATGCCTTGCCCACGACCCGGAGATGGTCGTGATCAGCAGCGTCAACGGGCACGGCTACCAGGACGGCATGCGGGTCATCGAGCTGCTGCGCGACCGCGCGGAGCTCGAGGAGACCCCCGTCGTGATCGGCGGCAAGCTCGGCACGGACGGCCCCGAGGGCGTCAGCCGGGTGCTGGAGCTGACCCGGGCCGGATTCGACGCCGTCTTCGAGGACGGCCAGGACCCGGTCGCCGACTTCCGCACCTTCCTGCAGGCCCGGCCGCAGGCCGAACTGACCCACGGCGACCCGCTCAGGATCAGCGCTTGACGCTCTCCGCCCTGGAGGGGGGAGATTCTTACGGCTCGCGCCGTGAGACTTCCTGTTTCATCGCCGACTGCCCGCCCGGAGTTCTCCGTTGAGGTCTTACACCGGCTCCACAGGCTGCAACCGCCCGTCCGGCGGCCAGAAGGTTCTTCGCTGCGTTCACGTCCCGGTCGTGGGTGGTGCCGCAGTGGCACGTCCAGGTGCGGACGCTCAGCGGCATCTTCTCGGCGAGGGCGCCGCAGTGAGAGCACAGCTTGGAGGAGGGGAAGTAACGGTCGACCGCGATCACTTCCCGCCCGTACCAGGCGGCTTTGTACTCCAGCATGCTCCGGAAGTCGGCCCACGCGGCATCGCTGATGGCGCGGGCGAGCTTCCGGTTCCTGGCCATGTTGCGCACGGTCAGGTCCTCGATCACGAGCGTTTGGTTTTCGCGCACGAGTCGAGTGGTCAGCTTGTGCAGGTGGTCACGGCGCCGGTCGGTGATCCGGACGTAGATCTTGGCGACCTTGCGGCGGGCCTTGGCCCGGTTGGCTCCCTCACCCCTGGCCTTGCGGGCAAGGTGTCGCTGGGCCTTCGCGAGGCGGGCCCGGTCCAGGCGCTCGTGACGGGGGTTGGCGATCTTCTCCCCGGTGGAGAGGGTCAGCAGGTGGTCCAGGCCCACGTCGATACCAACCGCCGTATCCGTGGCGGCAAGCGGCTTCACACCGGCGTCCTCGCACAGCAGGGAGACGAACCAGCGGCCGGCCGCGTCCTGGGACACCGTCACCGTCGAGGGCTGCGCACCCTCGGGCAGGGGACGCGACCACACGATGTCCAGTGGCTGCGCCATCTTGGCGAGAGTCAGATTCCCGTCCCGGAAGCGGAACGCGCTGGTCGTGTACTCGGCCGACTTCCGCGACTTCTTCCGCGACTTGAAACGCGGGTACTTCGCCCGCTTGCCGAAGAAGTTGTTGAACGCCACCTGCACGTGCCGCAGCGCCTGCTGGAGCGGCACCGAGGACACCTCGTCGAGGTACGCGAGTTCCGCGGTCTTCTTCCACGCTGTCAGCATCGCCGACGTCTGGTGGTAGTTGACCCGCTCCTGCCGCGCCCACGCCTGCGTACGGGCCGCGAGCGCCATGTTGTAGACCTTGCGCACGCATCCGAACGTGCGCGACAGCTCGGCTGCCTGCGCATCAGCCGGATAGAAGCGGTACGTGAACGCCCGCTTCACGGTCACGGCTCACAAACTATCACGCCAACTAGTGACCATCTGCAGCGAGTTGGCTGGCCAACGGTGATCCGCCCTGAGGGCGAATCCCTCTTTTCCTGCCCTGCTCCGCAGGAGCCCGTTTCCTCTCCGCCCTGAAGGGCGGAGTATCCACGGAGGAACCCGATGACCGATCACCTCCCGCAGCCGGACGGGGCCGCCGAACGCGCCGAACGCCCGGCCGACTTCGGTGAGTTCGTCCGCCGCCGGGGCGCCGCCGACCGGCTCGTGGTCCAGCCCCGCATGGGCTTCGGCGACCCGGCCAGGATGCGTGAGGGACTCCTCGCCACCAAGCTCGCCGACGGTGCCACCGTGGGCACCCTCACCCTGGACAGCTACACCCGCGTCGGCGACCTGGAGGCCGTGGAGACAGCCCTGCGCGAGGGCATCAGCCTCAACGGATACCCCGTCGTCAACCACCCCGCGGCCACCACGGACGCGGTGCTCGACGGCATCCGCGACGCCACGTTCCCCGTCCAGGTCCGGCACGGTTCGGCCACCCCGCTGGACATCTTCCGGGCCCTGTCCCGGCTGCGTCTGAACGCCACCGAGGGCGGCCCCGTCTCGTACTGCCTGCCCTACGGCCGGATCCCGCTCGCGGAGTCGGTGCGCAACTGGGAGGACTGCTGCGAGCTGTACTCCTGGCTGCGCGACATCGGGGTCGAACCACACCTGGAGACCTTCGGCGGCTGCATGATGGGCCAGCTGTGCCCGCCCTCCCAGCTGGTCGCGATCAGCCTGCTCGAGGCGCTGTTCTTCGCCCGGCACGGCATCCGCTCGCTGTCCCTGAGCTACGCCCAGCAGACCGACATGGGCCAAGATCAGGAGGCGGTGCTGGCGCTGCGCCGGCTCTGCGCCGAGCTGCTGCCCACCACCAACTGGCACATCGTCATCTACGCCTACATGGGCGTCTATCCGGAGACCTACCGGGGCGCCCACCGGCTGCTCGGCCGCGCCGCCGCCCTCGCGGTCACCACCGGTGCGCCGCGCCTGATCGTCAAGACCGTCGCCGAGGCCCGCCGTATCCCGACCGTCACGGAGAACGTGCTGGCCCTCGAGTACGCCACCGCCATCGCCCGGGCCACCGAGCCGGGCGACCCGGCGGCCCACGAGCACACGGACACCCAGACCTACCGCGAGGCGCGCGCCCTGGTCGACGCGGTGCTGAACCTGCACGAGGACATCGGGCAAGCCCTCCTCGTCGCCTTCCGCCGCGGCTACCTCGACGTGCCGTACTGCGTGCACCCCGACAACGCGGGCCGGGCGCGCAGCCACATCGACCCCGACGGCAGGCTGCGCTGGGCCGGGACCGGAAACCTTCCCCTGCGCGGAATCGCCGAGCGGACCGCCGTACGGAAAATCGGCTCGGCGGATCTATTGAAGGATCTCTTCCACGTACGGATGGCCTACGACGATCCCCAGGGCGAACTCGGCGATCCACGGGTCGGGGAACTCGCCCGAAATTAATGGGCCGGGTAGGGGCGGATAGGGGTAGGGGAAGCGCTCGCAGCCGACCTAGAGTCACAAGTCCCGGTCTGCCACCGGCCTTTCACCGATTCATGTTTTTCCGCGATATCGCAACAGGGTGTGGAGTATGCAGATGAGCGGGTACGGAAGCTTTGTTTCTGCCCTTGAGCGTGCCCGACTCGAGTCGCTTCCGCCGGGGGAGCAACTGCGCCTCCTGCTCGATCTGGTGTGCTCCCGCGCGGCGGAGGTGCAGCGGCAGATAGCGTCCGGGACGGGCCAGGAGGAGCAGCCGCGGGCCTTCGTGCCGGACCGCCCCTTCCGGGACCAGGGCCTCGACTCGCTCGGACTGGTTGCGCTGCAGCAGCGGTTGAACACCGCCACCGGGCTGTCCCTGCCGCCCACCGTCGGCTTCGACCACCCCACCCCGGCCGCGCTCGCCGAGCACCTGCGCACCGAGGTGCTCGGGCTGCCGGCGGCGCCGGAGACCGTCCCCGCACCGGCCGCGCGGCGCGGGGACGCCGACGAGCCGATCGCCGTCGTCGGCATCGGCTGCCGCTACCCGGGCGGCGTGCGCTCCCCCGAGCAGCTGTGGCAGCTCGTCGCCGAGGGCCGGCACGTCATCGAGCCCTTCCCCGCCGACCGCGGCTGGGACCTGGAGGGGCTGTACCACCCGGACCCCGAGACGCCCGGAACGACGTACGTCCGGCACGGCGGATTCCTCCCCGACGCGGGCGAGTTCGACGCGGAGTTCTTCGGGATCTCCCCGCGCGAGGCCCTCACCATGGACCCGCAGCAGCGCCTCGTCCTGGAGACCGTCTGGGAGGCCCTGGAGCGCACCGGCACCGACCCGGACCGGCTGCGTGGCACTCGTACGTCCGTGTTCATCGGCGCCGAGCCGCAGGAGTACGGCGTCCGGCTGCACGAGGCGCCCGACGGGCTCGACGGATACCTGCTGACCGGCAACGCGCCCAGCGTCATCTCCGGGCGGGTCGCCTACACCCTGGACCTGGACGGACCGACCCTCACCGTCGACACCGCCTGCTCCTCCTCGCTGGTCGCGCTGCACCTGGCCGTGCAGTCGCTGCGCGCGGGGGAGTCCACGCTCGCCCTGGCCGGCGGTGTCGCCGTCATGGGCAGCCCCGGTGTCTTCACCTCCTTCAGCCGTCAGCGGGGCCTCGCTCCCGACGGTGTCTGCAAGCCCTTCGCGGCCGCCGCCGACGGCACCGGGTTCGCCGAGGGCGTCGGCGTCCTCGTCCTGGAGCGACTCTCGGACGCCCGCCGCAACGGCCACCGTGTCCTCGCCCTGGTGAAGGGCTCCGCCGTCAACCAGGATGGCGCCAGCAACGGCATCACCGCGCCGAGCGGCCCCGCCCAGCAGCGGGTGGTGCGTGCCGCCCTCGCCGACGCGGGCCTCACCGGCGCCGACGTCGACCTGGTCGAGGCGCACGGCACGGGCACCACGCTGGGCGACCCGATCGAGGCGCACGCCCTCATCGCGACGTACGGCCGGGGCCGCGACGCCGAACGGCCGCTGCGGCTCGGCTCGGTCAAGTCGAACATCGGGCACACCCAGGCCGCCGCCGGTGCCGCCGGCGTGATCAAGGTGATCATGGCGATGCGGGAGGCGGTGCTGCCGCGCACCTTGCACGTCGACGCGCCGTCCCCGAACGTGGACTGGTCCGCCGGCACGGTGGAACTCCTGACCGAGCCCCTGCCCTGGGATTGTGCCGAGGCCCCCCGCCGCGCCGCCGTCTCCTCCTTCGGCGTCAGCGGAACCAACGCCCACGTGATCATCGAGGAAGCGCCGCCGGAGCCTGCCGAGGACGAGACGAAACCGTCGGAGCAGCCCCGTACGGTCCCCGTCCCCGTCGCCTTCTCCGCGCGCGGTGAGGGCGCCCTGCGCGCGCAGGCCGGGCAGCTGCTGGAACTGCTGCGGGAGCGGGACGAGGTCGACGCCCACGTGCTCGGCCACTCCCTGGCCGCCACCCGCGCCGTGCACCGGCACCGCGCCGTCGTCGTCGCCGAAAACCGGGCGGAGCTGATACGTGCCCTGACGGCCGCCGCCGCCGACGGAGGCACCGACCGGGCGCTCACCTTCAGGTCGGTCGACGGCGGGCGGCTCGCGTTCCTGTTCACCGGTCAGGGCAGCCAGTTCGCCGAGATGGGACGCACACTCTACGAGACGTACCCGGTGTTCGCGAAGGCGCTGGACGCCGCCATCGGTCACCTCGACCTCCAGCTCGAACGCTCCTTGTGGGACGTGCTGTTCGCCCCCGAGGGCTCCGCCGACGCGGGGCTGCTCGACCAGACGGCGTACGCGCAGAGCGCCCTGTTCGCCCTTGAGGTCGCCCTGTTCCGGCTGCTGGAGTCGTGGGGTCTGAAGCCCGACTACCTCGCCGGGCACTCCCTCGGCGAACTGAGCGCCGCCCACGTCGCCGGCGTGCTGAACCTGGACGACGCCGCCACCCTGGTCGCCGCCCGCGGCCGTCTGATGCAGGCGCTCCCGGCGGACGGCGCCATGGCCGCCGTACAGGCCACCGAGGAGGAGGTGCGCGCCCACCTCGGCGAGCGCGTGAGCATCGCCGCCGTCAACGGCCCCGACGCCGTGGTCGTCTCCGGCGACGAGACCGAAGTCCTGCGCATCCAGGCCCACTTCACGGCCGAGGGCCGCAAGACCAAGCGGCTGCGGGTCAGCCACGCCTTCCACTCGCCGCTGATGGAGCCGATGCTCACCGAGTTCGCCCGGGTGGCGAGCGTCCTCGACTTCAAGGCCCCGGCGATCCCGGTGGTCTCCAACGTCACCGGCCGGATCGCCACCGCCGCCGAACTGTGCTCCCCCGAGTACTGGGTCCGCCACGTCCGCGAGGCCGTCCGCTTCGCCGACGGCACCCGCGCCCTGCGCGAGGCCGGCGTCACCACCTTCCTCGAGGTCGGCCCGGACGCGGTGCTGTCCGCGATGGCCCCTACCGCCGTCGCCGACGCGGCGGACGGCGAGGACCTCGCCTTCGTCGCCGCCCAGCGCCGTGGCCGCGACGGCCGGCGCGAACTGCTCACCGCCCTCGCTGAAGTGCATACCCGCGGCGCCGCCGTCGACTTCGCCGCCCTGCACCCGGCCGACCTGCCCCGCGTCGAGTTGCCCACCTACCCCTTCCAGGGCCGCCGTTACTGGCTGCAGGCCCCGGCCGCCACGGGCGATGCCACCGCACACGGGCAGATCGCCCTCGACCACCCGCTGCTGGGCGCGGCCGTACCGCTGGCCGGCGCGGGCGGCACCGTGCTCACCGGCCGGCTGTCGCTGCACACTCAGCCGTGGCTGGCCGACCACCGCATCTCCGGCGTCGCCCTGCTGCCCGGCACCGCGTTCGTGGAACTCGCCGTGCAGGCCGGCAACCAGGTCGGCTGCGCGCACATCGACGAGCTCAACCTGCTGACCCCGCTGGCCCTGCCGCAGGGCGGCGTCGTGCTCCAGGCCGTGGTCTCCGCCCCCGACACCGACGGCCGCCGCGACCTCACCTTCCACTCGCGCGCCGAGTCCGCCCCGGACGACGCCCCCTGGACCGAGCACGCCGCCGCCGTCCTCAGCCCCGAACCGGCTCCCGCCCCGGCGCCCCTGCCGGGCCAGGGCCAGTGGCCGCCGGCCGGCGCCCGGCCGGTCGACCTCACCGGCCTGTACGAGCGGATGGCCGGGCAGGGCTACGGCTACGGCCCCTCCTTCCAGGGCCTGCGCGCCGTGTGGCGGGCTGGCGACGAGGCGTTCGCCGAGGTGGCGCTGCCCGCCGACGCGGCCGCGGATGCCGCCGCGTTCGCCCTGCACCCGGCGCTGCTCGACGCCGTCCTGCAGTCCACCGACCTGGCCGTCGACGAGCCGGAGCCCACCGAGACGCGGCTGCCGTTCGCCTGGACCGGGGTGTCGCTGTACTCGACGGGCGCCTCCGTGCTGCGCGTCCGAATCGTGCCCGACGGCCCCGACGCGGCCGCCCTGACGCTGTACGACACCGCGGGCGCCCCCGTGGCCCGGGTGGACGGCTTCCTGGTGCGGCCGGTCGCCGAGGACGCCCTGCGCGCCGCCCGCGCCCACACCGAACTGCCGATGCGTCTGGACTGGTACGAGGTCCCGGCGTCCGGAGCCGCCGCCGACCGGCAGCCCGCCGTCCTCGCGGTCACCGCCCCGGCGGGCGGGGACGTGCCCGCCGCCATGCGCGCCACCACCGGTGAGGTCCTCGACCGGCTGACGGAGCGCCTGTGGGACGAGGACGCCGAGTCCCGGCTCGTCGTGGTCACGCGGGACGCGGTCTCCACCGGCCTCTTTGACACCGTCGACGTCACTCAGGCCCCGGTGTGGGGTCTGGTGCGCTCGGCGCAGGCCGAGAACCCGGGCCGGATCGTCCTGCTGGACATCGACACCGCCGAGGCCTCCATCCAGGACATCGCCTTCGCCGCCGCGTCCGACGAGCCAGAACTCGCCCTGCGCGAGGGCCGTTTCCTCGCCCCGCGCCTGGTCCCCGCGGACCCGGGCGAGGGTACGCAGCTGCCGTGGGACGGCACCGGCTCGGTGCTGGTCACCGGCGGCACCGGCGGCCTGGGCGCGCTGATCGCCCGGCATCTGGTGGCCGAGCACGGCGTACGGCACCTGATCCTCACCAGCCGCCGTGGCCCGGACGCCCCCAGTGCCGCCGAACTCCGCGACGAGCTCACCGAGTTGGGCGCCGACGTCACCATCACCGCCGCCGACGTGTCGGACCGTCGGGCGCTGGCGGACCTGATCGCCGCCGTCCCCGCCGAGCACCCACTGACCGGCGTCGTGCACACCGCCGGCATCGTCGACGACGGGCTCGTCACCGCGCTCACCGCCGACCGGCTCGACACCGTACTGCGGCCGAAGGCCGACGCGGCCTGGCACCTGCACGAACTCACCAGGGACCTGGGCCTGAAGGCCTTCGTCCTGTACTCCTCCACCGCCGGCTACCTGGACGGCGCCGGACAGGGCAACTACGCGGCCGCCAACGTCTTCCTCGACGCACTCGCCCAGCACCGCCGGGAGCGGGGCCTCGCGGCCACCTCCCTCGCCTGGGGTCTGTGGACCGGCGACCGCGGCATGGGCGCCCAGCTCGACCGGGCCGCCCTGCAGCGCATCGCCCGCCTCGGCCTGGAACCGCTCGGGCCCGACGAGAACCTCGCCCTGCTCGACGCCGCCCTGACCGTCGACCGCGCCGTGCAGATACCGGTCCGCGTGGACCGGCACGCCCTCGAGAGCCGCACCGACGGCGTACCGCCGCTGCTGTCCCGCCTGGCCCGCACCCCGGTGCGCCGCGCCGCCGTGGCCGGCGAGCACGGCGTCCCCGTCGCCGAGGGCCTCGCCCACAGCCTCGCCGGACTGCCCGACGCCGAGCGCGCGGAGGCGCTCCTCGACCTGGTCCGCGCTCAGGTCGCCGCCGTACTCGGCCACGACAGCGCCGCCGCCGTCGAACCGGGCCGCGCGTTCAGCGAGACCGGCTTCGACTCCCTGGCCGCCGTGGAACTGCGCAACCAGCTCAAGGCCGCCACCGGTCTGCGGCTGCCCGCCACCCTGATCTTCGACTACCCCAACCCGAAGGCACTCGCCGCCCACCTCAGCTCCCGCCTGACCGGCGACGGCACCGCCCCGGCCCGTAGGCCCGCCGCCACAGCCGCACCGGCACACGACGACGAGCCGATCGCGATCGTCGCCATGAGCTGCCGCTACCCGGGCGGGGTCGAGACCCCCGAGGACCTGTGGCGGCTGGTCGCCGAGGGCCGCGACGCCGTCACCGCCTGGCCCACCGACCGCGGCTGGGACCAGAGCCTGTACGACCCCGAGCCGGGCGTCTCCGGCAAGAGCTCCAGCAACGAGGGCGGCTTCCTGCACGACGCCGCCGACTTCGACCCGGAGCTGTTCGGCGTCAGTCCGCGCGAGGCCCTCGGCATGGACCCGCAGCAGCGGCTGCTGCTGGAGATCACCTGGGAGGCGTTCGAGCGCGCCGGGATCGACCCGCGCTCCGTGCACGGCAGCGACACCGGCGTCTTCGCCGGAGTGATGTACCACGACTGGGCCACCCGCCTGAACGAGGTGCCCGAGGAGGTCGCGGGCTACATCGGCAACGGCAGCCTCGCCAGCGTCGTCTCCGGCCGCCTCTCCTACGTCTTCGGGCTCGAAGGCCCCGCGGTCACCGTCGACACGGCCTGCTCCTCCTCCCTGGTCGCCCTGCACTGGGCGATTCAGGCGCTGCGACGCTCCGAGTGCTCCCTCGCCCTGGCGGGCGGTGTCACCGTGATGGCGACGCCGGACACGTTCGTCGACATGAGCCGTCAGCGGGGCCTCGCCTCCGACGGCCGCTGCAAGTCGTTCGCCGCCGCCGCCGACGGCACCGGCTGGGGCGAGGGCGCGGGCATGCTGCTGCTCGAGCGCCTGTCCGACGCCCGCCGCAACGGCCACCGAGTCCTCGCCGTGGTCAAGGGCACCGCCGTCAACCAGGACGGCGCCAGCAACGGCCTGACCGCGCCCAACGGCCCCTCCCAGGAACGGGTCATCGAACAGGCCCTGGCCGCGGCCGATCTGACCGCCGCCGACGTGGACGCGGTCGAGGCGCACGGCACGGGCACCACCCTCGGCGACCCGATCGAGGCCCAGGCGCTCCTCAACACCTACGGCAGGCAGCGCCCCGAGAACGGCGCCCCGCTGCGGCTGGGCTCCATCAAGTCCAACTTCGGTCACACACAGGCCGCTGCGGGCGTCGCCGGCATCATCAAGATGGTCGAGGCGCTCCGCAACGGCGTCCTGCCCAAGACCCTGCACGTCGACGCGCCCAGCTCCAAGGTCGACTGGTCCGACGGCGCGGTCCAGCTGCTGACCGAGGCCCAGGAGTGGCCCGCGACGCCGGGCCGTCCGCGCCGGGCCGGCGTCTCCTCCTTCGGCATCAGCGGCACCAACGCCCACGTGATCGTGGAGGAGGCCACCGAGGAGCCGGCCCCCGAGCCCGCCCGGGTCGGGGCGCCGCTGGTGACCTGGCCGGTGTCCGGCAAGACCTCACAGGCGGTGCGCGCCCAGGCGGAGCGGCTGCGGTCCTACCTCGCCACGCTCCCCGACGACGACCTCGCCTCCGCGGGCCTCGCCCTGGTCACTTCCCGAGCTGCCCTCGACCACACCGCGGTCGCCACCGGCACCGACCGGACCGAACTCGCCCAGGCCCTGGAGTCCATCGCCACGGGCCAGTCCATCACCGAGGCGACCACCGGAAAGCTCGCCTTCCTGTTCACGGGGCAGGGGGCGCAGCGCGTCGGTATGGGACGCGAACTCTACGACGCGTTCCCGGTGTTCGCGGAGGCCTTCGACGGCGTGCTCGCCGAGCTGGATCTGCCGCTGCGGGATGTCATCTGGGGTGAGGACGCCGGGCGGCTGGGTCGTACGGAGTTCACGCAGCCTGCGCTGTTCGCGATCGAGGTGGCGCTGTACCGGCTGGTGGAGTCGTGGGGTGTCAAGCCCGACTATCTGGCCGGCCACTCGATCGGTGAGTTCGCGGCCGCGCATGTCTCGGGTGTCCTGTCACTGAGGGACGCGGCCAGGCTGGTTTCTGCGCGTGGCCGGTTGATGCAGGCCCTGCCGGAGGGCGGGGCGATGGTCGCCGTGCAGGCCACGGAGGACGAGGTTCGTCCGCTGCTGGCCGACGGCATCGGTATCGCGGCCGTCAACGGGCCTACGTCCGTGGTCGTCTCGGGCGTCGAATCGGAAGCCCTACGCATCAAGGCGCACTTCGAAGCCGAGGGCCGTAAGACGACCCGCCTGAAGGTGTCGCACGCTTTCCACTCGCCGTTGATGGAGCCGATGCTCGACGAATTCCGTGCCATCGCCCAGGAGTTGTCGTACGGCACCCCGTCCGTCCCGATCGTCTCCACCCTCACCGGCACTGCGGTGAGCGACGATCTGTCCGACCCGGAGTACTGGGTCCGCCACGTCCGCGAAGCCGTCCGCTTCGCCGACGCCGTCAAGGTGCTGGCGGACAAGGGTGTCACCCGCTTCCTCGAGCTCGGTCCGGACGCGGTCCTGACCGCGATGGGTCAGCAGACCGCCGAAGGCGCCTTCGTCCCCGCGCTGCGCCGCGACCGCGACGAGAGCCGCGAGGCGGTGTCCGCGCTGGGCAGGCTGCACGCCCTCGGTGTTCGCGTCGACTGGGCCGCCTACTACGGCGCCCCCGAGAACGTGCCGCCGCGCACCGACCTGCCGACCTACGCCTTCCAGCGCCACCGCTACTGGCTGGACGCCACCGGCTCCGGTGCGGGCGACGTCGGTTCCGCCGGTCTGACCCCGGTCGACCACCCGGTGCTCAGCGCCCTGGTCAGCTCGCCCGAGCCCGATGGCGGTGTGGTGCTGACGGGGCGGTTGTCGGCGGGCGGCTCGTGGGTCGCGGATCACGTGGTGCTGGGCAGTGTGCTGCTGCCGGGTACGGCGTTCGTGGAGCTGGCGGTGCGGGCCGGTGACGAGGTCGGTTGCGGCCGGCTGGAGGAGCTGACGCTTCAGGCGCCGCTGGCGGTGCCCGAGCGCGGTGCGGTCCAGGTCCAGGTCGTCGTCGGCGGCCCGGACGCCACCGGTGCGCGCACTGTGAGTGTCCACTCGCGGGAGGAGGGTTCCTCCGGGGCGTGGGTGCGGCACGCGTCGGGTTCGGTGGCGCCGAATGTCGAGACACCCGGGTTCGATCTGGTGCAGTGGCCGCCCGCCGATGCCGAGCCGTTGGCCGTGGAGGGCGCGTACGAGGCGCTGGCGGGCCGAGGTTATGGGTACGGGCCGGTGTTCCAGGGGCTGAAGGCGGCCTGGCGGCGGGGTGAGGACGTGTTCGCCGAGGTGGCTCTGCCGTCGTCGGCGTATGCGGAGGCGGCCCGGTTCGGGCTGCACCCCGCCCTGCTCGACGCCGCCATGCACGCCGACCTGCTCGGTGAGGACGGCGCAGCGGACGGCGACACCCTGCTGCCGTTCTCCTGGAACGGGATCACCCTGCACGCCACCGGAGCCACCGAACTCCGCGTCCACATCCGTCGGGTGCGCGGCGACGAGCTGTCCGCGATGTGGGTCGCCGACGCCACCGGGCAGCCGGTCGCGACCGTAGAGGAACTGGTCTCGCGCGCAGTCGCCCCCGAGCAGCTCGCCGCGGCCGGCAACCGCCGCGACGAGTCCCTGTTCCGGGTCTCCTGGAAGGAGCTGCCGCTCCCGGAGGCGGTCGCGGAAACCGTCGTACGACTGCCCGGACTGCCCGAACTCGGCGATGAGATACCCGAGTTCGACGACCTCGCCGCGCTCGGCGCGTGGGTCGACCAGGGCGGTGAGGTGCCCCGCACGGTGCTCGCGCCCCTGCTGTCCCTCGCCGAGGACGACGTCCTGGAGGCGACCCGCGCCCAGTCCGCCGCCGTCCTGGAGACGGTGCGCGCGTGGCTGGCTGACGAGCGGTTCTCCGGCTCCCGGCTCGTCGTCGTCACCCGGTACGCGGTCGCCGCCCGCCTCTTTGACACCCTCGACCTGGCCCAGGCGCCGGTGTGGGGTCTGGTGCGGGCCGCGGAGGCGGAGAACCAGGGCCGGTTCGCGCTGCTGGACACCGACGGGCGGGACGAATCCCTCGCCGTCCTGGCCGCCGCGGCCACCTCCGGAGAGCCGGAACTCGCCGTCCACGGAGGCCACTTCGCCGTACCGAGGCTGGTCCCCGCAGACCCGGGCGAGGGTACGCAGCTGCCGTGGGACGGCACCGGCTCGGTGCTGGTCACCGGCGGCACCGGCGGCCTGGGCGCGCTGATCGCCCGGCATCTGGTGGCCGAGCACGGCGTACGGCACCTGATCCTGACCAGCCGCCGGGGCCCGGACGCACCGGGCGCCGCCGAACTACGCGACGAGCTCGCACGTCTGGGCGCCGAAGTCACCGTGGCCGCCGCCGATGTGTCGGATCGTCAGGCGGTGGCGGATCTGATCGCGGCCGTCCCCGCCGAGCACCCGCTGACCGGCGTCGTCCACGCGGCCGGCGTGACCGACAGCGGGCTGGTCGGCGAGCTCACCCCCGAGCGGTTCGACACCGTGCTGCGTCCGAAGGCCGACGCCGCCTGGCACCTGCACGAACTCACCCGCGAACTGGACCTGACGGCCTTCGTACTGTTCTCCTCGGCGGGCGGCACCGTCCTCGCCGCCGGGCAGGCCAACTACGCGGCCGCCAACGTCTTCCTCGACGCGCTCGCCCACCGGCGCAGGGGAGCAGGACTGGCCGCCACCGCACTCGCGTTCGGCATGTGGAGCGTCGACACCGGCATGGGCGCCGTCACCGACGCAGACCTCGAGCGGATGCGCCGGCTCGGCCTGCCCGCCCTGGACGCCACCGAGGCCCTCGCCCTGTTCGACGTGGCCCTCGCCACCGGCGCCCACCAGATCATCCCGGTGCGCGTCGACCGCGCCGCACTGGGCGCCCGGACCGACGAACCGCCCGCGCTGCTGCGCGGCCTGGTCCGCGGCACCGGCCGCCGCAGTGCCAAGGCGGCCCAGGCCGGCGGCGCGGGCGGCTTCGCCGAGCGGCTGGCCGGGCTGAGCGACGCCGACCGCGACCGCACCGTACTCGAACTGGTCCGCACCCAGGTCGCCGCCGTCCTCGGACACACCGGCGCGGAGTCCGTCAGCCCGGAGAAGGCGTTCCGCGAACTGGGCTTCGACTCCCTCGCAGCCGTCGAGCTGCGCAACGCGCTGGGCGCGGCCACCGGCCTGAAGCTGCCCGCCACCCTCGTCTTCGACCACCCGAACTGCCGCGCCGTCGCCGCCCTCATCAAAGAGAAGTCCGGCGCCACCGCGGGCTCCGCGCGCCCGGCCGCGGGCCGCACCGCCCCCAAGGCGGCCACCGGCGGGGACGACCCGATCGCGGTCGTCGGCATCAGCTGCCGCTTCCCCGGCGGCGTACGCTCCGCGGACGACCTGTGGCAGATGCTCCTCGACGAGCGCACCGCGATCACCCCGTTCCCCACCGACCGCGGCTGGGACCCGGAGGGCGTCTTCGACCCCGAGCCGGGCACCCCGGGCCGCACCTACACCGTCGAGGGCGGTTTCCTGCACGACGCGGGCGAGTTCGACCCCGAGTTCTTCGACATCATGCCGCGCGAGGCCCTGGCCATGGACCCGCAGCAGCGCCTGCTGCTGGAGGCCGCCTGGGAGGCCCTCGAGCGCACCGGCACCGACCCCACGGCCATGCGCGGCACCCGGACCGGCGTGTACGTCGGCTCGATGTACCACGAGTACGCCACCCAGGCCGGGCAGGTCTCCGACGACCTGGCCGCCTACCTCGGCAACGGCAGCGCGGGCAGTATCGCCTCCGGGCGCGTCTCCTACACGCTCGGCCTCGAGGGACCCGCGGTCACCGTCGACACGGCCTGCTCGTCCTCCCTGGTCGCCCTGCACATGGCCTGCCAGGCGCTGCGCCAGGGCGAGGTCGACATGGCGCTGGCCGGCGGTGTCACCGTGATGCCGACCCCGGACATCTTCGTGGACTTCAGCCAGCAGCGCGGGCTTGCGCCCGACGCCCACTGCAAGTCCTTCGCCGGCGCCGCCGACGGCACCGGCTGGTCCGAGGGCATCGGCCTGCTCGCCGTGGAGCGCCTTTCGGACGCCCGCGCGGCCGGGCACCCCGTGCTCGCCGTGATCAAGGGCTCGGCGATCAACCAGGACGGCGCCAGCAACGGCCTGACCGCGCCCAACGGCCCCTCCCAGGAACGGGTCATCGAACAGGCCCTGAAGGCGGCCGGCCTCGGCACGGGCGACGTCGCCCTGATCGAGGGCCACGGCACCGGCACCCGCCTCGGCGACCCGATCGAGGCACAGGCGCTGCTCGCCACCTACGGCCAGGACCGCCCCGAGGACCGGCCGGTCTGGCTCGGCTCCATCAAGTCGAACATCGGGCACGCCCAGGCCGCGGCCGGTGTCAGCGGCGTGATCAAGGCGATCATGGCCCTGCGGCACGCGTATCTGCCGAAGACCCTCCACGTCGACGAGCCCTCGCCCAACGTGGACTGGTCGGCCGGTGCGGTGCGGCTGTTGACCGAGCCCATGCCGTGGCCGGAGCACACCGGCCCGCGCCGGGCCGCCGTCTCCTCCTTCGGCCTGAGCGGCACCAACGCCCACGTCATCCTCGAACAGGCCCCGGAACCGGCGGAACCGGACCCGACGAAGACCTCCCCGGCGGGCCCTGCCTGGCCCGTACTGCCCCTGCTGCTCACCGCCAAGAACGCCCAGAGCCTGCCCGCCCAGGCGGACCGGCTCCGCGCCCACCTGGAGGAGCACCCCGAGCTGAGCCTGCTCGACGTCGCCTCCTCCCTGGCGACCTCGCGCGCGGCCCTCGACCACCGCGTCGCCCTGACCGCCGCCGACCGCGACGAGGCCGCGCGCGCCCTCACCGCCCTGGCGGAAGGCCGCCCCTGGCCCGGCGCCGTCACCGCCCGCGACCGTAGCGACCGCCTGACGGCGTTCCTGTTCACGGGGCAGGGGGCGCAGCGCGTCGGTATGGGACGCGAACTCTACGACGCGTTCCCGGTGTTCGCGGAGGCCTTCGATGCCGTGCTCGCCGAGCTGGATCTGCCGCTGCGGGATGTCATCTGGGGTGAGGACGCCGGGCGGCTGAGTCGTACGGAGTTCACTCAGCCTGCGCTGTTCGCGGTCGAGGTGGCGCTGTACCGGCTCGTGGAGTCGTGGGGTATCAAGCCCGACTACCTGGCCGGCCACTCGATCGGTGAGTTCGCGGCCGCGCATGTCTCGGGTGTCCTGTCGCTGACGGACGCGGCCAGGCTGGTTTCTGCGCGTGGCCGTTTGATGCAGGCTCTGCCGGAGGGCGGGGCGATGGTCGCCGTGCAGGCCACGGAGGACGAGGTTCGTCCGCTGCTGGTCGACGGCATCGGTATCGCGGCCGTCAACGGGCCTACGTCCGTGGTCGTCTCGGGCGTCGAGGCGGAAGCCCTACGCATCAAGGCGCATTTCGAGGGCCTGGGCCGTAAGACGACCCGCCTGAAGGTCTCCCATGCCTTCCACTCGCCGTTGATGGAGCCGATGCTCGACGAATTCCGTGCCATCGCCCAGGAGTTGTCGTACGGCACCCCGTCCATTCCGATCGTCTCCACCCTCACCGGCACTGCGGTGAGCGGCGAGCTGTCCGACCCGGAGTACTGGGTCCGCCACGTCCGCGAAGCCGTCCGCTTCGACGACGCCGTCAAGGTGCTGGAGTCGGCCGGTGTCGGCACCTTCGTGGAGCTGGGCCCGGACGCCGTACTCACCGCGATGGGCCGGCAGTCCGCCGAGGAGGCGGTGTTCGTGGCCGCGCTGCGCCGCGGCCGGCCCGAGACCCGGGAAGTGGCGTCGATGCTGGGGCAGTTGCACGCCCTGGGCGCGAAGCCCGACCGGGCCGCCGTGTACCCGGGCGCCCGGCGGGTCGACCTGCCCCCCTACGCCTTCGAGAAGCGGCACTTCTGGCTCACCCCGCAGGAGCCCGAGACCGTCGGTGCGACCGATGCCGCCGGGCTCGGTCTCGTCGACGCCGGGCACCCGCTGCTGGGCGCGGTCCTGTCGCTGCCCGATGGCGGTGTGGTGCTGACGGGGCGGTTGTCGGTGGCCGGTTCGTGGGTCGCGGATCACGTGGTGCTGGGCAGTGTGTTGCTGCCGGGTACGGCGTTCGTGGAGCTGGCGGTGCGGGCCGGTGACGAGGTCGGTTGCGGCCGGCTGGAGGAGCTGACGCTTCAGGCGCCGCTCGTGCTGCCCGAGCAGGGCGCGGTCGCCCTGCAGGTCGTCGTCGGCGGCCCCGACGCGGCGGGCGTGCGCACTGTGAGTGTCCACTCGCGGGAGGAGGGTTCCTCCGGGGCGTGGGTGCGGCACGCGTCGGGTTCGGTGGCGCCGAATGTCGAGACACCCGGGTTCGATCTGGTGCAGTGGCCGCCCGCCGATGCCGAGCCGTTGGCCGTGGAGGGCGCGTACGAGGCGTTGGCGGGCCGAGGTTATGGGTACGGGCCGGTGTTCCAGGGGCTGAAGGCCGCCTGGCGGCGGGGTGAGGACGTGTTCGCCGAGGTGGCTCTGCCGTCGTCGGCGTATGCGGAGGCGGCCCGGTTCGGGCTGCACCCCGCCCTGCTCGACGCCGCCAGCCACGTGGACCTGCTCGACGACTCCGACAGCACCGTGCTGCCGTTCGTCTGGAACGGGATCACCCTGCACGCCGCCGGAGCCACCGAACTCCGCGTCCACCTGCGCCGGATCGGCGGCGACGACGTCACCCGGCTGCACCTCGCCGACGCGACCGGACAGCCGGTGGCCACCATCGACGCGCTGGTCTCCCGGCCCGCCTCGCCGCGGCAGCTCACCGCGGGCCCCGCCGCCGGGGCCGACTCGGTGTTCCGCTTCACCTGGCCGCAGGGCCCAGCGCTCACCCCGGACGGCGGCACCCTGCCCCTGTTCGACGCGGTGCGCGACACGGACGGGACCGTCCCGCCGTACGTCCTGCTCCCGGTGCCCTCCGGCACCGGCGACCTGGGCGAGGCGGCCCGGACGGTCACCCTCGATGTCCTGGCGGCGGCCCAACTCTGGCTCACCGACGCCAGGTTCGCCGCCTCCACGCTCGTGGTGCAGACCCGGGGCGCCGTCGCGGTCACCGACGACGAGGACCCGGACGTCACGCAGGCCCCGGTGTGGGGTCTGGTGCGCTCGGCGCAGGCGGAGAACCCGGGGCGGTTCGTCCTGCTGGACGTCGACGGCACCGAGGCCTCCGCGGGGGCCGTCGCCGCCGCTGCCGCCTCCGGCGAGAGCGAACTGGCACTGCGGGACGGCCGCGCGCACGTCCAGCGGCTGGCCGCCGTCGAAGCGGGCGGTACCGCAGAACTGCCGTGGGACGGCACCGGCTCGGTGCTGGTCACCGGCGGCACCGGCGGTCTGGGCGCGCTGGTGGCCCGGCATCTGGTGGCCGAGCACGGTGTACGGCACCTGGTGCTGACCAGCCGCCGGGGCCCGGACGCGCCCGGTGCCGCCGAACTCCGCGACGAGCTCGCCGGGTTGGGCGCCGACGTCACCGTCACGGCCGCCGACGTGTCGGACCGTCGGGCGGTTGCGGACCTGATCGCGGCCGTCCCCGCCGAGCACCCGCTGAGCGGCGTCGTGCACGCCGCCGGCATCGTCGACGACGGGCTCGTCACCGCGCTCACCGCCGACCGGGTGGACGCCGTACTGCGGCCCAAGACCGACGCGGCCTGGTACCTGCACGAACTCACCCGCGAGCTGGACCTGAAGGCCTTCGTGCTCTTCTCCTCCACCACCGGCTTCTTCGACAACGGAGGCCAGGCCTCCTACGCCGCGGGCAACGTGTTCCTCAACGCGCTCGCCCAGCACCGCCGCGCCCAGGGCCTCGCGGCCACCGCGCTGGTCTGGCACCTGTGGGCGGGCGACGGCATGGCAGCCGCCCTCAGCGACGCGGTCGTCGAGCGTCAGCGGCATCTCGGCATCCCGGCGATGGACCCGGACCAAGGACTCGTCCTGCTGGATGCGGCCCTGACCGTCGACGCGGCACTGCTCGCACCCCTCGCACTCGACCGGGAAGCGCTCAGGGACTCGGCGGAACCGCCGGCCCTGCTGCGGGACGTCGCCCGCACCGCACCCGCGGCGCCGCGCGGCCCGGCCCGCACCGCCGCGCGGTCGGCCCAGGCACCTGCCGTCGAGGAGCCGAAGTCCCTGGTCGACGAGCTGGCCGGGCTCGAGGAGGCCGAGCAGCTGCGCATCGTCCTGGACCTGGTGCGCTTTCACGTCGCGCTCGTCCGGCATGCCGAGCCCGCGACGATCGACGTGCGGCGCGGCTTCACGGAGCTGGGTCTCGACTCGCTGGCGGCGATCGAGCTGCGCAACGGCCTGGCCGAGGCCAGCGGGATCCGGCTGCCCGCGACGCTGATGTTCGACTACCCCAACTCCGAGGCGCTGGCCCGCTTCCTGCTGGAGGAACTGAATCCGCCGGCCGTCGCGCCGAGCCGCCCGGCCGTGCCCGTCGTCGAGGAGCCGAAGTCCCTGGTCGACGAGCTGGCCGGGCTCGAGGAGGCCGAGCAGCTGCGCGTCGTCCTCGACCTCGTGCGCTTCCACGTTGCCCTCGTCCGCCACGACGAGCCCCATGCGATCGACGTCAAGCGCGGCTTCACCGAGCTGGGTCTCGACTCGCTGGCGGCGATCGAGCTGCGCAACGGCCTGGCCGAGGCCAGCGGGATCCGGCTGCCCGCGACGCTGATGTTCGACTAC
>NZ_JBIAQV010000064.1:24197-27799 GCF_042889305.1 Streptomyces sp. NPDC002619
ACCCCAACTCCGAGGCGCTGGCCCGCTTCCTGCTGGAAGAGCTGGCACCACCGACCGCCGACGAGGTCGCCCCGGCCGTGCCGGCGGGCGTGGCCGCGGCGGGCGGCGACCGGCCGGGCGTCGGCGACCTCAAGGACATGGCCGTGGAGGACCTGGTCCGGGCGGCTCTCGGAGCCGCCAAGTCCGATGGAAACGAAGGCTGAAGGCGGACACGATGGAAGTCGACCAGATAGTCGAGGCGCTGCGCAGCTCCATGATCGACAACGAGCGGCTGCGCCGGCAGAAGGAGGAGCTGGAGCGGGCCGCCACCGAACCGCTCGCGGTCATAGGCATGGCCTGCCGCTTCGGCGGCGGCGTCAACTCCCCGGACGACCTGTGGCAGATGCTCGTCGACGGCCGCGACGGGGTCACCGAGTTCCCCACCGACCGCGGCTGGGACGTCGAGGCGCTCTACGACCCCGACGGCGGCCCCGGCAAGACCATCACCCGCCAGGGTGTGTTCCTGCACGACGCCGCCGAGTTCGACGCCGACCTGTTCGGCATCTCACCGCGCGAGGCGGAGGAGATGGACCCGCAGCAGCGGCTGCTGCTGGAAACCGCGTGGGAGACGCTGGAGAACGCCCGCATCGACCCGCTGTCCGTGCACGGCAGCGACACCGGCGTGTTCGCCGGGCTCATGTACCACGAGTACGAGGGCGCCAGCACCGGCGGCAGCCTGGTCAGCGGCCGGATCGCCTTCACCCTCGGCCTGGAGGGGCCCGCCGTCACCGTCGACACGGCCTGCTCGTCCTCCCTGGTCGCCGTCCACCTGGCGGCCCGGTCGCTGCGGCAGGGCGAGTGCTCGCTGGCCCTGGCCGGCGGGGTCACCGTGATGGTCGCGCCCGAGACGTTCCAGTACTTCACCAAGCAGAAGGGCCTGTCCAAGGACGGCCGGTGCCGCTCCTTCGCGGCGGCCGCCGACGGCACCGGCTGGGGCGAGGGCACCGGGATGCTGCTCCTGGAGCGGCTGTCGGACGCCCGCCGCAACGGGCGCCGTATCCACGCCGTCATCCGTGCCACCGCCCTCAACCAGGACGGCGCCTCCAGCGGCATCACCGCCCCCAACGGGCCCGCCCAGCAGCGGGTGATCAAGCAGGCCCTCGCCCAGGCCGGGCTCGGCTACCAGGACGTCGACGCGGTCGACGCGCACGGCACCGCCACCCGGCTCGGCGACCCGATCGAGGCACAGGCGCTGCTGGCGACGTACGGCAAGGACCGCCCCGAGGACCGGCCCCTGTGGCTGGGCTCGGTCAAGTCGAACCTCGGGCACACCCAGGGCGCGGCCGGCGCGGCCTCGCTGATCAAGATGATCCTCGCCATGCGCGAGGGCGTCCTGCCCAGGACCCTGCACGTCGACGAGCCGACCCCGCACGTCGACTGGAATGCCGGGAACGTACGGCTGCTCACCGAACAGCAGCCCTGGCCCCGGACCGGCCGCCCCCGCCGGGCGGCCGTGTCCTCCTTCGGCATCAGCGGCACCAACGCACACGTGATCCTCGAGCAGGCGCCGCCCCCCGCGGACGCCGAAGCCGCCGCGCCCGCCGCGGCGGCCTGACCCGGACGACGCGGACCACGCGGACCTTCAGGAAGGACGTGGGCCTCATGGCCACCTCAGCCAGCACCACCACCCTCGAGCACCGCGTCGACTCCGACGCCTTCCGGCAGGTGCTCTCCCAGTTCTGCAGCGGCGTCACCATCATCACCGGTCTCGCCGAGGACGGCGGGCGAACCGTGCCGGCCGGCCTGACCTGCCAGTCCTTCTTCTCCCTCTCCCTCGACCCCCCACTAGTGGCCTTCTCGGTCGCCAGGACCTCCAGCACCTGGCCGCAGATCGCCCCGTCGGGCGCGTTCTGCGTCAACGTGCTCAGCGCCGCACAGCAGGCGCTGTGCCGGTCGTTCGCCGTGAGCGGGTCCGACAAGTTCGCGGGACAGGACTGGCTCCCGGCACCGGCCACCGGATCGCCCGTACTGCCCGGCTCCCTGGCCTGGATCGACTGCGCCGTCGACACGGTGCACCCCGGAGGCGACCACTGGCTGGTGGTCGGCCGGGTCCTGCACCTTCGGGCGGCCGACCAAGAGGCCGATCCACTGTTGTTCTACCGAGCCGCCTTCCGCCGTCCCGCGGCGGCCTAAGTCCGCGGCACCACCCGACCGCGCCCATCCCAAGGAGCAGACACACCATGCGATTCGGTCTCATCTACCACCACCAGCTCCCCCGCCCCTGGCAGCAGGACAGCGAGGAGAAGCTGTTCAACGAGTCCCTCGAACAGATCGAGCTGGCCGACCGGCTCGGCCTGGACTACGCCTGGGCTACCGAGCACCACTTCCTGGAGGAGTACTCGCACTCCGGCGCCCCCGAGGTGTTCCTCGGCGCCGCGGCCGCCCGCACCCGCAACATCCGCCTGGCGCACGGCATTGTGCAGCTCCCGTCGACCGTGAACCACCCGATCCGCGTTGCCGAGCGCATCGCCACCCTGGACCTGATCTCCGGCGGCCGCGTCGAGTTCGGCTCCGGCGCGGGCAGCTCCCAGCTGGAGCTGGCCGCCTTCGGCGTGGACCGCGACTCCAAGAAGGAGCAGTGGGCCGAGTCGCTCAAGGTCGTCACGCGGCTGCTGTCCGAGGAACCGTTCACCGGCTACCAGGGCCGCTTCACCGACGTACCGCCGCGCAACCTGCTGCCCAAGCCGAAGCAGACGCCGCACCCGCCGCTCTGGCTGGCGTGCAGCGCTCGCACCACCATCGAGGACGCGGCGCGCAACGGCATGGGCGCGCTGTCCTTCTCCTTCGTCTCCCCCGAGGAGGCCAAGGACTGGGTGGACGCCTACTACGGCATCATCCAGTCCGACGAGTGCAAGCCGATCGGCCTGAACGTCAACCCCAACTTCTCCGTCGTGGTGCCCTTCATGTGCCACCAGGACGAGGAGGTTGCCCTCGACCGCGGCCTGGACGGCGCCCACTTCTTCAGCTACGCGCTGATGCACTACTACATCTCCGGCGACCACAAGCCGGCCGTCACCAGCGTCTGGGACGAGTTCCAGAAGAACCGGGCGAACGTGGGCCTGGTCCGCGAGCCGGTCGCCCCGGCCGCCGGCAGCGAGGCGGAGCAGTCCGAGGACGTCAGGAAGATGCTGGAGCAGATCACCGCGCTGCGCCGGGGCATCGGCACGCCCGAGCAGATCGCCGACATGGTCCGCCGCTACGAGGCGGCCGGTGTCGACCAGATCATCTTCTCGGTGCAGATCGGCAAGAACCAGCACGAGCACATCATGGAGTCGCTGGAGCTGTTCGCCGCCGAGGTGCTGCCGGAGTTCGCGCCGCACCGCGACGCCGTGGACGAGGCCAAGCACGACCGGCTGGAGCCCGCGATCCAGGCCGCCCTGGGCCGCGTCGAGCACAACAGCGAGGACATCGGCGACTACGTCATCGTGCCGGAGCTGAGGGCCTGACTTGACGTCCTCCCCCTCGTAGACGAGGGGGATTCCTAGCCTTTGCGGGCTGGGGTTTCCTGCTTCACCGACGACTGCCCGCCCGGAGTGTTCCGTTGAGGTCTTACACCGTCTCCA
>NZ_JBIAQV010000065.1:0-26805 GCF_042889305.1 Streptomyces sp. NPDC002619
ATCACCCGGCCCACCCCCCTTCTCCCCGGTAGCACTGCGGTGGTCACGAACCTAGCCCGCGGGTCTGACAACCCGCTCCCACCTGCGGGCACCTGAGTGGGAGCGCAGCGTCGCGGAGCGACGCTGCGCCGCTCCGCAACGCAGGTCCAAGGACGGCATTCCCCACCCGGCTGAAGCCGGGCGTCCCCTGCCGAGAACAGGGATGGGTGCGCCGGCCGGGCCACGCGGACCGGCCGGCGCACTGGCACTGCTGTGACTACGGGCGGAACACGCCGATCAGGCCGTGTGCCTCGTTGTCGATGCCTGCGCTGAACCACAGCGAGTCGGTGCCGCCGGTCGCCGCGGTGCCGGGCGTCAGGGCCCACAGACCCGGGATGGATACCGGCTTGTCGGTGGCGGTGTCATGGAGTTGGCCGCTCGCGTGGTGCTCGAACCGGCCGTGCCCGGTGCTGCGGAACACGTTGATCCTGCCGTCGCCGAAGTTGCCGACGAGCAGCGAACCGGCGAGGGAGCCCCAGCCGGCGGGCGCCACGGCCACGCCCCAGGGAGCGTTCAGGGCACCCTTCGTGGCGATCCGGGAGACAAGGCTTCCGTCCGGCGTGAACTCGTCGACGATGCCGATGCCCCGGCCCACCCCTTCGCGGCCGGTGGTGGGGTCCGGCTTGTCGTAGGTCACGAAGACCTTGTTGTCGATGGACTGCGCGTTGAACGGCACGTACCCCTCGGGCAGGTCCGCGTCCTTGAACTGCCAGTCCTTGAGCGCCACCTGGTTGAAGGCGGAGTCGAAGACGTCGATGCGGCCGTGCGCGAAGTCGGCCGCGTACAGCTGGTCGCCGTTCGTCGCGGTGGCCAGCGCGAGACCGGTGTACGAGGCGCCCGGAACGGAGGCCTTGACCTCCACGGGACCCTGGGCGGAGTCGACCTGCGGGCTCCAGGCGTCGATGTCTCCACCGAGGGTGGAGAAGATGAAGCGGGCCGTGCCGCTCTTCGTTCCGTTGCTGAGCACGAAGCCCTGCCCGGTGTTGGCCACCTGGCCGGAGGGAAGGGACGCGGGCGGCGTTCCGGGCACCGTCACGCGGACGCTCGACTTCGTCGCGGTGGTCGCGCCGGCGGGGGAGCCGTAGACGGTGCTGGTGCTGGTCCCTGCGTTCGAGACCCACAGGGGAGAGGTCGGGCTGAGGGCCAGGCCCCAGGGGTTGACTGCGTCGGGGTCGGTCAGCGGCGCCATTCCGGGAACGTCGGAGACCATGTTGATCTGGTTGAAGGAGAAGACTGCTGCGGGGTCGTGATGCCCGGGACCGGGTTCCGCAACGGCGACGGCTGGTACGGCAAGAGCCGCACTGCTCGCGGCCGCCACCAGGGCGGCGACTGCGCGGAACCGGCGCACACTCAGTGACATGGACGGACCTTTCGCGTTTTGTTACGCGAGATGCGTGAACATCCACGAGTACGCGGCCCGTTGGGTAACTTGTTCAAAGATCAACAGTCAAGGCGACGTAAAGGGTTCGGCAAGGGGCGCGGGGGCGAGTCCGGCACGAGGCCGGTCCCCGCATGCCGCACCTGTGGCGGGGGAGGACCCTCCCGCCGAGCCGCCGCCGACGTGACCTGCAACGCCTTTGACGCGCTGAACTACACCACAATGCTCGATCAGTCTGCCGCCAACACCGGAACCCACCCCAAGCAGGCCTTGGTCGACGCCGGGTACTGCTCCGAGACCAACCTTGAGGCCGCGCGAGAGCGCCAACTGGCCTACGGAACCGACACGTTCATGGCCACCGGCTGACTCACCCACGACGAGCAGGTCCCGCACGCACCACGCGGACACATCCCCGCCAGCGCCACCCTCAAGGAGCGCATGGCCCGCAAGCTGCGGACCAAGCCCGGCAAAGCCGCCTACAGCCGCCGCAAGACCATCGTCGAACCCGTCTTCGGACAGGTCATGACCTGCCAGAACGGCCGCCAGCTCCTCCTGCACGGCGAGGAGGGAGCCCGCGGCGAGTGGCGGCTGCTGGCCGCCTGCCACAACCTCCGCAAGATCTTCCGACACGCCGGGACCACCGGTCTCGCCGCCCTGGCTGGCTGACCAGCCAAGCCACCCCGGCCCCCGCCGCGAGCCCTATCAGCCGAACACCTGCCGAGCAGCTCCCAACCACGGCCTCACAGATGCCCACGGGACGACCCTGACCGATCCCATCGATCACGGCCAGCAGGCACTTGCTCGTTACTGAGACACGCTCCTAGGGGGCTTCCCCGGCACGGCAGGAGTACTCGATGCGGCGTCAACTCTGCCGGGCGCGGGCGATGGTGTCGAGCACCCACTCATGAAACACAAGCCGCGGGAAGAATCGGCCTTCGACGTCGAACCTGAGCGAAAAAGATGGGCGCATGCGCAATTCCCGGTGCACGGTGCGGACGCAGACGACGGTGTCCGGAAGGTGCCAGCCCGATCCTATGGGGCCGATCCGGTTGATCCTCGCGTGAATACGGTTCCCGTGGACCAGAGCGGCGCAGCCGTGCTCCCTGGCTTTGGATGCCGGGACGCCGCCGGCCCAGCGGCTGAACTCGTCGAGATACCCGTGCTCGGACAGCTCCCGCAGGGTGATCTTCTTCATCCGCACGTTCTCTGGGCCGTCGAGGAACACTATGAGCTGCGGTACCCCCCTGCGGCGCTGCCAGTGAGCGGGGAGGCCCTGGACGACGCAGTCCAGCACGCGCAGGACGTCCGCGCGCACCGCGGGATCCAGCGACTGGAGTTGTCTCAGCATGTATCCGCCGTCCTCGTTCACCCCCCAAGCGTCCACGAGAGGGACCGCCGGCTCAACAACTCCTGTCATTCAGCCGTGACTGCGCACCTGTGTCGGCAAAAGGCCACCGCGGCCGGCTCTTCTGGTTGAGTGCGTTGCGGGTGTCTTGGTGCTGACCGCAGTGCGGCCGGGGAAGAGTGCGGCTTCGGCGTGTGATGTCGTCGTGATTGCCTGTCAGACAAGGCCACGGTTGCGGCACGCGTGTCCGTGGCGGCACGTACACCGTGGGAACATCCTGCATCCCGGCCCGACAGCGCCAAGGCCGTCGGTCGTGCCTGTGCCGCTGACCTGTTCGGTACCGCCCAGTCGCCTGGTGGGCCGGCCCGCGCGCCCCAGCGCCCGGCCATCCCGCGCCGCTGGAGGACCGCCCCGCAGGCGCACGTCGTCTCCCGTGCGGCCGCTGTGCGAGAAGGCATCCTTCATCCAGGCTCGCTGCGAAGAGAACCTCGGCCTGTCGTCCGGCCCTGCGCGAGGGTTTTGCCCAGGGCCGGGTTCTAGCCGGTCGCAGCGCCACCGTTGGTCGTTTCGGTGTCCGTGTCGGCGACTGTCGGCGGCGGCTGAATCACCCGTCGCCGACAGGTTGCGGACGGAGGGGTGCTGATGGTTCCGGCAAGCGCCAGCAGGCACAGTGCACCCGCCGGAATGTATTTGTGCACAGGAGGGCGTAGTGCTTCGAAATGGCTTCACCGGCTGTGAGCTGGGCTTTCGGCTGATGGTCAGCTGGCTCGGTGGTACTCGTTGATGAGTCCGGCAACGGCTTGTCGGCGTTCGATCCGGGCTGCGGGTAGGGGGACGACGACCTGCGCTCTCGGCAAGGGCAGAGCCGGTGGAGGAGCCCGGCCAGGAAAGCGCGGTCCGCCCGCGTTACGCGCGGCCTGTCGATCTGCCGCTGCCAGACAGCCAACTGGTGGCGCAGCGTCAAGATTTCGATGTCCTTGTCCACAGCGCTCATCGGCAGCAGCCGGATGAAGGCGAACACGCTCGACACGGCCAGGTAGGGCAGTCGCAACAGCACGATCCACCAACTTGACACGCCCATCCGGCCATCACTGGCCTTTCGCGACAATCTGCAGGTCACAGACCATGGATGGGGTTTTCGGCACCCGCACGGCCGGTGGTGTCAGCGTCCGGTCCGGCGCCGCTGCCCGGCGTAGAAGAGGGCCCCACCGGTCACCAGGAACAGCCCCGCGGTGGTGCCGAGGGTGACGGCGTCCGGGCTGCGGTCACCGGACACGTTGTCCATCCACGGGTCGAGAGCTCCGAGCGGATCCTTGTACAGGACGACATGCTCGCCCCTCGTGAACTGGCCGTCGCAGTTCTGCTGTTGGGACAGATCCTGCACGGTCCCCGACTCGTCGACGACCCGGCACTCGGCCAGTTTCGTGGTCCGCTTCACCCCCTGCCGCTCCCCGGTGTCCGTCACCACGGCGTGCACCCGGTCGCCGAATTCCTTGACGTACGTCTCGTAGTACGCCGGCCCCGCGAAGAACGGCAGCGCGAGCGCGGCGAAGGACGCGATCGTCGCTGCCCCCGCCCGGTGCCATGCGCCTCCGGCCACGACGGCGGCGGCTGCCGCCGCGGCCAGGATGACGGGGACCCCTGCCCACATGCCGTAGGGGTACTGGCCGAGGGCGCCGCCGGCCACGCCCACCACCGGGACGAGCAGGGCCCACTTGAGGCTGTTGAGCGTGTGGCGCGGGGCCGTGGACGAGGCGCCCGGCACCGGGGCGAGCTGAAGCGCCTCCGGCTGTGTCTCGTACGGTCCCATCCCGGTCCCATCCCTCGTTCACTGCCGCCCGCGTCGGCGGAACCTGAATCCCGGCCCCCCACGCTAGCCGACACCCGTGACCCGCCCGCACCCTTGTGGAAAACGCAGGTGGCCCCTGACCGGCGGATGCCGGCCAGGGGCCATCTGACGACGGTCAGGCTATGCCGACCGGCCTACTGCGTCAGCCGTCGTTCTCGGCGGACGGGAGGTTGGCGCCGGGGACGTCCTGCGGCGCGTAGACCTTCTTGTCACCCGGGTAGGGCTTGTTGAAGTTGTGGGTGTCGTACCAGGTGTAGCGGTCCATCTGCTCGTTGTTGGCGTAGTCAGGCACGGCGTTCTCGCCGGTCAGACGCTGCTTGGAGAGCCAGCTCTTCCACTCGTTCGCCAGCGGCTGCTGCGACGCCGGGACCGCCACCGAGGTGGGCGCGGCGGCCGCCGCCGGGTTCTGCGGGGCGGGGGTGTCCGTGCCGCAGGAGGGCGCCGGGTTCACGCCGAGGGTCAGCGAGGTCCGGTTGGCCACGGCGTTGAACGGCGTGTAGTCCGGCTTGTTCGTGAACGCGCCGAACATCGGGGTGGCCGCGGTGTCCATCTGGTTCATCGGGTGGATGCCGAGGATCTGCTCGATGGTGCGGACCGCTGTGACCTGCGAGTAGTAGTGGCTGTCGACCGTGCCGTGGTTGGCGTACGGGCTGATGATCTGGACCGGCGCGCGGTGGCCGTCGACGTGGTCCGAGCCCGCCTGGGAGTCGTCCTCGACGATGAAGATCGCCGAGTCCTTCCAGTACTTGCTGTGCGTGATCGCGTCGACCGTGCGGCCGACCGCGAGGTCGTTGTCCGCGACCTGGGCGGCGGAGTTCGCCGGGCCACCGGTGTGGTCGTTGGAGTACCAGAACATGTTCAGGTTCGCGGGACCGTTCTTCTTGAAGTCCTGCTCCCAGACCTGCTCCTTGTAGACGTCCGGCACGCTGGTGTCGAACTTCGGGAAGCCCTGCACCGTCACGTCGTTCAGCGAGGGGATCGCCGAGCCCGTCTGGATCGGGTACTTGGACGGCGACCCGGTCGCGGCCATGTCCTTGCTGTCGCAGTACAGGTTCTGCCAGCTCGAACCCGCCGGCTTCTGCTCCAGCGTCTGGAACTCGCCGTAGTTCTTGACGGACTTCCCGGCCGCCTTCGCACCGGTCCAGATGAAGCCGGACTTCTGGTGGCCGAGGACGTCGTCCTCGGTGTCGTAGGAGCGCGTGTACTCACCGGCGGACGACTCGGTGTACTCCGGGTTGTCCGCCTGCGTGAGCCAGTTGTGGCCCTCGGCGGAGTTCGTGCCCATGTCGTAGAAGTTGTCGTACAGGCCGAACTGCTTGGCCAGCGCGTGCTGGTTGGGCGTGACGTTCTCGCCGAACGTGGTGAGCGAGGGGTCGCCGTTGCCCTGCGGGATGTCGCCGTAGACCTGGTCGTAGGTGCGGTTCTCCTTGACGAGGTAGAAGACGTGCTTGATCGTCGAGGGGTCGCCGAGCCGCGCCGGGACCGGAACCGCGGGCACGTTGCCGTTGTTCTCGGACAGCTTGAGCGAGTCGCCGCGCCAGCCGTTCATCTGGAACACCTTGGGCGTGTACGACTTGATCTCGTCGTCGCTCGGCAGGGTGAACGTGGTCAGGCTGGACGTGGTGTCGTGGGTGCCGTGCTTGGCCGTGGTCGAGCGACGGGCGTCTATGCCACGGGTGTTGGAGACGACGATCTTCCCACCGACGGAGGCGATCTCCGACGGGAAGTAGTCCGTCGGGAGCAGGCCGACGTAGCGGGCGGGCATCGCCGCGCCCGAGTAGCGGTAGACCGCGACGGCGTTGGCGCGGCCCAGGGTCACCAGCAGACGGCCGTCGTCGGTGAGGGTGACGGCGTTGGGCTCGTAGCCGACCGAGGCCTCGGCCCACGGCCGGGTGGAGATGGTCTGGACGACCTTGTCGCTCTTGGAGTCGATGACGGAGACGCTGTTGTCGGAGGTGTTGGTGACGAACAGCACGCCGTTCTTCGCGTACACGGCGGTCGGGTGCAGACCGACGTCGATGGTGCCCACGGCGGCGGACGCGTCGGCGGTGTTGATGACGCTGACGGTGCCGGTGGTGGAGGCGCCGGTGTCACCGTTGGCCGGGACCTGGGTGCCGTAGGAGTTGATGGTGGTCTCGCCGGCCTTGGCCGGGCGACCGCCCTCGTTGGTGACATACAGCTTGCCGCCGACCAGGGCCAGGCCGCGCGGGGCGGTGCCGGTGGTCCAGGTGGTCTTGACGGTGCCGGTGGCGGCGTCGATGGCGACGACCTTGTTCTGGCCGTTGACCGCGCCGTACACGGTGGAGCCGTCGGCGGAGAACACCGCGGCGCCGACCAGGGCCTGGTGGCCGCTGACGGTCGGGATGCTCACGGCGACCGGGTTGGCCAGGGTGCCGTCGGCGTTGACGGTGAACTTGGTGTAACCGGTGGCCTGGCCCAGCCACAGCGACGTGCCGTCGGGCGAGTAGGTCGGGCCTTCCTGGCCCACGGCACTGCTGCTGATGCGCAGGTTGTCGGCCGCGTTGGTGCCGATCTTCTGCGCCACCTTGCCGGTGGACAGGTCCATGATCACCAGGGCGGCGTCGCCGTCGGTGACCGAGGCGGCCAGGTGCTTGCCGTCCGGGCTGACGGTGGACGACATGATCTTGCCGTCGTTGATGACCGTGCGGTCACCGTAGGGCTGGATGTACTGGTCGTCGGAGACGACCTGGCCGTGGTCGGTGACCTGGCCGACCTGCTGGGTGCCGAACTGAGCCGTGGAGGCTACGGCCGTGCCCGTGACGCCGAGGGCGACCGCGATGCCCGCCGTCACCATGAGCGACCGGCGCCCGACTTGTCTGCCGAGGACGTGGAACTGGCCCTTCTGGCTGACCTGGCGCTGCCGAATTACCTGCATGGAGACTTATCCCTTCGAGGTGTCAAGCAGTTCGACGTTCCCGTCGAACTGCCACATCGGGTTCGGCGCGTCCCCAATGGGGGTCCGCACCAGGAAGTAGCCGTTCACTTCCTTCGGTCCGTCGCCATCGGCGACGAACCGCCCGTCTGAGGTGACGTCCAGTTGGTAGATGGCCTGACCTGTGGTCTGGACGCCGGGGAGATGCCACGAGACGACGCAGCGCCAGTCGTTGCCCGGCCCCTCTGCGCGGTCCTGGACATGGCCCTTGCTGCACGCCGCCGTGGCCTTCAACTGGGCCTCGGTGACGGCGGGTCGGTTGAGTTCGTCGGTCTGCATGCGGTACAGGTGCGCGAACGCCGTGGCGACCGAACGCTGCACCTTGTCCTGCTCGATCCCGGAGCCCGTTGCCGAGGTCGTCGCGGCGACGACAGCGAACGACACGGCGGCCACCCCGACGAGCGGCAGGACTCCGACCGTGATGGCGCGGCGGCCCGAACCGTCGTGGCTCAGGTTGGTGAATTCGCGCCGTACGAAGAGCACATAGGCCAGCGCCGTCGCGGCCACGGCCCACACGAGGCTGACGACGACGCCGATCAGCAGCGGGCCGAGCTGCTGCGGGCTGGTGAACAGCCCGTTCCAGGAGATGAAGGCGTAGCTGGGCAGGGCGACCCGGACGGCCACGGGGAGCGGCAGCATCTGGGCGACCGCCATCGCGAGCGCGACGAGCACGGGCACCAGCAGCCCCATCGGGGACCGTCCCAGCGTGACCGACCCGAGGAAGCCGAGTGCGGCGAGCGCCAGGGTCGGAGCGAGGACGCAGATCCAGGAGAGCAGGACCTGAACGGCGGCGTCCGACGGTGCCAGGAGGTGGCCGTCGAGGCCGACCAGCGGCTGGTTGCCGACCGCCAGGAGGCCGCCGACCGTGCTGGAGACCGCAAGCCCGGCCACGAGCAGCAGCAGGACGCTGAGGCTGGCGACCACCTTCGCCACGAAGATCCGCCGGGGTGAGCGGACCGCCACGAGCAACTGGCGCCAGGTGCCGAGCCGGTCCTCGGAGGCGAACACGTCACCGGCCACGACCGAGGTCAGCAGCGGGAGCGCCCAGGTCCCCGCGAAACCGAGCATCACCAGCGGCCCGGCCCACCCGGAGGCGTGCATCCAGCGCCCGAAGAGGGTGTCCACGGGGAGCGTGCTCTGCTGGCTCACGCCGGCGACGAAGAGGGCAGGAGCGATCCAGCAGGCGAGGACCAGCAGGCGGATCCGCCACTGGGAGACGAGCTTGACGAGCTCGAAGCGACAGGCGCGGGTGACGGGGATACGACGGCCCCGGGTCACCGGCTCGTGTTCCTGTTCCGGGCTCGGGGTGAGGGTCGCGGTCATCGGCCGGCCTCCTGCTGCTCGGTGAGGGCGAGGAACGCGGCTTCGAGCGGCGACACCACGGGAGTGAGCTCGCGCAGCGCGACGCCCTCCTCCACGAGCCGCACCACGAGGTCGTCGAGGGCGGGCACCAGGGCGCGTACGACGAGCAGTTCGGCGTCCTGCCGTACCCCGGCGTCGTCGACGACCCGGACCCCGGGCGCGTCGTCGGCCACCCGGCGGGCGGCCTGCGGGTCGGAGGTGAGCAGCCGGTAGTCGAGTTCACGGTTGTCGGCGGCCAGCTTGTTCAGCGGGCCGGAGAAGACGACGCGTCCGGTGGCGACGATGGTCACCTCGGAGCACAGCGCCTCGAGGTCGTCCATGTTGTGGCTCGACAGGACGACGGCGGTCCCGTCGGTTGCGAGCCGGGTGAGGACACCGTGCACGTGCTTCTTGCCCGCCGGATCAAGGCCGTTGGAGGGTTCGTCGAGCACGAGCAGCCGGGGCTTGGTCAGCAGGGCTGCGGCGAGTCCGAGCCGCTGGCGCATGCCGAGGGAGAAGCCGCGGGTGCGGTCGTCGGCGACGTCGGTGAGGCCGACCTCGGCGAGTACGTCGTCGATGCCCGCCGTGCGCGCGTCGTGGCCGCGGAGTGCGGCCAGCGCGGCGAGGTTCTGCCGTGGGGTGAGTGAGGGGTAGAGAGCGGGACCGTCCACGAAGCCGGCGACACCGTCGGGAGCGTCGAGTGCCCGCCCGACCGGTGTACCCAGGACCTCGAGGCGACCGCTGTCGGCAACCGCGAGCCCCAGCAGAAGGCCGAGCAAGGTCGTCTTGCCGGCGCCGTTCGGTCCGACCAGGCCATGGATATGCCCCTGCGTCACATCGAGGTCGATGCCGTCGAGCGCGACGACGTCGCCGAAACGCTTGGTGATCCCGCGAGCCCGGACTGCGATAGGTCTGTCCATAAGTCCCTTCCCTCGTACCCCCAGGGACCATAGGGACTGCTCATGTTGCTCACGAGGATCGCGAGTTGAATGTTGATGGAACATGAAACGACTTGGCATTCGCGACGTCGCCGCCGGGCCGGAGTCATCTACGCTTCAACCAGCGAATTTTGCGATTCCTTGATCAAAAGCGCCGGAGCAAATGCAGAAGTTGCGATCACGAACGATGTGTTCGTTTCTGGGGGGTGACTGGGAAGTAACCCGGCCGCATGGACGGAGGGGCGCGGCAAGCGGATTGACGAGAAGTCAGTCACCGGGGCGGGGACGGTCACTCGGTGTCACCGCCCAGGCGGGACCGAACCGCCCAGGCGGGCCCGCAGCCGGACGGCAAGGGCAACAGTCGCTGCCCGAAATCTAGTTGGATGCCCGGAGTATCGGCCTGTGTGTCGGCGTCGGAGCAGCGTCGTCCGGCCTCGTCGGAGAGGCCGAGTCCAAGGGGGTAACAACTGTTCCGTGAACCATCAGTGAATCTCAACCTTTCTCGTCTATTATCTTGACCATATGAAGCTTTCCGAGTGGGCTGCACGCAACGGCGTGCACTACCAGACCGCGTGGACGTGGGCGAAAGAGGGCCGCATGCCGGTTCCTGTACGCCAGACGCCGTCCGGGACGTGGCTGGTCGACGAGCCCGCCACTGAGGCGTCCGGGCGGGTTGTGGCGTACTGCCGTGTTTCCTCGGCCGACCAGAAGCCGGACCTTGACCGGCAGGTCGCCCGCGTAGTCCAGGGGGCTACCGGTCTCGGTTTGCCGGTCGCTGAGGTGGTGACCGAGGTCGGGTCGGGGTTGAACGGGCGCCGCCGCAAGCTGCACCGCCTCCTGTCCGACCCGAACGCCGCTGTGATCGTGGTCGAGCACCGCGACCGGCTGGCTCGGTTCGGCGTCGAGCATCTCGAAGCTGTCCTGTCGGCGTCCGGTCGGCGTCTGGTCGTCCTGGACCCCGCCGAGACCGCCGACGACCTGGTGCGCGACATCACCGAGGTGCTGACGTCGATGTGCGCGCGCCTGTACGGGCGCCGAGCGGCGAAGAACCGCGCCGCCCGCGCGGTGGCCGTGGCGATGGGCGAGGCCGCCGAGTGAAGAAGTTCCAGCCGCAGCCGGGTTTCGTGGTGCAGGCGTACCGGTACGCGCTCGACCCGAATGCCACCCAGGAAGCCGCGTTGCGCTCGCACTGCGGTGCGGCGCGCGCCGCGTACAACTGGGCGGTCGGCTGGGTGACCGCCTCGTGGTGGCAGCGCACGGCGGAGGAAACCTACGGCGTCCCCGAGACCATGCTGACGCAGTGGCGGCCGTGGTCGCTGCCCGCCCTCAGGAAGGCGTTCAACGCCATCAAGACCACCGATGCGCGGTTCGCGAACTGGTGGGAGGAGAACTCCAAAGAGGCGTACAACACCGGCCTGTCGAACGCCGCCGCCGCGTTCGACAACTACGCGAGGTCGAAGCAGGGCAAGCGGCGCGGCAAGCGGGTGGGCGCGCCTCGGTTCAAGTCGAAGCGGAAGGCGCGCCTTGCCTGCCGGTTCACCACCGGCACGATCCGCGTCGAGCAGGACGGCCGTCACGTCACCCTGCCCCGACTCGGCACCATGCGGGTGCATGAGCGGGCCGACAGCCTCCGCGACCGCATCACCGCAGGCACGGCACGCATCCTGTCCGCGACCGTCCGGCATGAGCGCGGCCGGTGGTTCGTCGCCTTCCAGGTCGAAGTTGCCCGGGAGATCACCCGCGTCGCCCGCCCGGACACCGCCGTCGGCATTGATCTCGGAGTGAAAACCCTCGCGGTGATGGCCGACAGCCACGGGGAGATCCGCACCGTCTCCAACCCGAAGCACCTCGACGGTGCGCTGAAGCGGCTGCGCCGGGCATCCCTCGTCGTCTCCCGCCGCCAGGGCCCCGACCGGCGCACTGGACGGCAGCCGTCCAAGCGGTGGGAGAAAGCCAACGCTCAGCGCAACAAGGTGCACCACCGGATCGCGAACCTGCGCCAGGACGCCTTGCATAAGCTGACCACCAAGGTCACGGCCGAGTACGGCACCATCGTGGTCGAAGACCTGGGCGTCGCCGGGATGCTCAAGAACCGGCGTCTGGCCCGGAAGATAGCCGACGCCGGATTCGGGGAGATCCGCCGCCGGCTCACCTGCAAAACCCAGCGCCATGCCACCCGCATCACGGTCGCCGACCGCTGGTATCCCTCCTCGAAAACCTGTTCCGGCTGCGGCGCGGTGAAAGCCAAGCTGCCGCTGCACGTCCGGACCTACGCATGCGACGCCTGCGGTCTCGTCCTCGACCGGGACGACAACGCGGCCCGCAACCTTGCCGCCCTCGCGGCGGCCTGCACGACTGGTACCGGAGTGGCCGGAGACCAGGACGCCCTCAAGGTGTCGAAGCCTCGTGGAGCCGACCAGAAGACCCGCGCCACCCGCCGCAGCCGCAAGGCCGCGGCGGGGCGGGCAGGTGGCGCAACCCTGCCGCGTCAGCGGCGGACAGAAGCGAGAGACCGTACTCACGCCGAAGCTCTCACGCTTTGGTGACGTGACGGACCTTCCGGGCCGGAATGCCCGGAATGCTGAGAGTCGCTGAGGCTCTCAGTAACGGGTCGTTGGCGCGGGTCCCGTTCGGGGTCCCACCGCGCCCGAGGGGTTGTCGGCGGCCATCTGCGTCTTGGCCTGTTCGGCCGCCTCCTTGGGCATCGACTTCTCCAGGATCCCGGAGTCGATCGGGCCGGGGCTGACCGCGTTGACGCGGATCTTGCGTGGGAGCAGTTCACGGGCCAGGCTGCGGGTCATCGAGCGCAGCGCCGCCTTGCCGGCCGCGTACGCGCTGAGCATCGGAAGTCCCAGCACGTTCGCCACGGACGTGGTGAACACGACGCCGCTGCCTTCCGCCAGCAGCGGAGCGAGCTTCTGCACGGTGAAGTAGGGGCCCTTGGCGTTAATGGCCAGCAACTGGTCGAAGAGTTCTTCGCTGGTCGCCTCGAACGGTGCGAAGCCGTTGACGCCGGCGTTGGCGAACAGGGCGTCGACCGTGCCGAATTCGGCCTTCACCGGGTTCCTCCGAGGATGCCCCGGCCTGAAGGCCGGGGCATCCTCGGAGGAACCCGGTGAATCCGCGAAGAACCTCCTCGTCCGCGAAGCCTGACGCGCCCGGTCCACAAGGGCAGGCATGGCGGAAGTCTCCGTGGCGTCCGACGGAGACGGGCCGGCGGCTGCACCGCCATCGAGGCACTTCGCCCAGTCGGCCAGGAGCGGGGTCAGTTGGCCGTGGACGGCGCTTCGGCTCGTGCGTGGGTGGTGGCGAGGCGGCCACCGGTGGGTTGGTCCGGCTGCTGATGGCGCCGTCGCTGCTCGTTCTATCGCACACGTCCGAGGTGGATCACGCTGACGCGGATCTGCTGGTCACTGATCTCGTACATCACGCGGTAGCGGCCGACGTGGATGCGCAGCAGGTCGGCGCTGCCGAACGCGCCGTCAGGCCGGGGGGCGTCGGCGAGGTGGTCGACGGCGGTGAATACCTGCCGGACTCCGTCGGGGTCGTCTTTGGCGAACCGCTCGGCTTGGGCGAGGGCTTCGGGCTCCTAGATGACCTCGTGGCTCACGCCTCAGCTCCGCCGAACACGCGGCGGTAGGCCTCGTCGTGCGGGACGCCGGCGTTCTCGTCGCGGGCCTGGCGGGCGCGGTAGGCGGCCAGGGCCCGCAGTTCCTGCAGTTCGAGGGCGTCGGCGGGACTGACCAGTATCGCGACGGTCTGCCCGTGGTCGGTGATCGCGACCGGTTCACGGGTGGCACTGACCTCACGCGCGATGGCGCCCAGGCGGGCTCGGGCTTCCACGATCGAGTACGTCGTCTCCGTCATGCACACCATGTTGCAGAAGTGAGCACATGTCGGCGCGTAGTCCGTCGGCGGTCCAGGAAAGGGCTGACCGGTGAGCGTACAGACCCGCGTCGTGGGATTGATCGCCTGGTGGGTTGGGACCCGCCACCGAGCGGAGTTGCGGCAGCGGGCCCGCACATCTCAAGGCGGCGGGTCCGCCGTCGTCCTGGTCGCCCGGACGGTGCCGCGGTGCCGGTGGGCCTGACGGTATTGGGCAGCCGTAGTCCGGGCTTTGTCGCCGCCGCGGCGTGTCTGGCGCCGTGCGGGAGAGCCTCTGCGTGCCCTGGGGTCGTTGCGCAGTCGGAGGCGTGCCATGCCCGAGGGCTTCCCGGGGGCTGTGTCCGGATCGCTGCTGGAAACCTCGTGGAAATCGGGGGTTGACGTGGGGGTGGGTCCGTTCTAGCTTTCGTTCGGCGAGTTTCTTAAGAAACTAAAGAAAGAGCGCGAATGAACCGGTTGGCGGGTGAGGACCTCTCCAGTACGGCTGTGCTGGCCCTGCTGGGCAGGGCTGGGCCGATGTCGCGGGCCGCGCTGGCCCGGGAGCTGGGGATGAGCGCGGCGACGCTGACCCAGGTGACCCGGCGTCTGCTGGCGCAGGGGGTGATCGAGGAACTCGACCGCCAGGAGCCTTCCCGCGGGGGCCGGCGTGCTCGGCTGGTCGGCCTCGTCGGCGACGCCGGCCGGGCCCTGGGTGTCAAGGTGGCCGCCGACCACGTCGTGCTGGTCGACATGCGCCTGGACGGACAGGTCACTGACACCGTGACGGTCCCCTTCGACGCCACGGCGCTTGAGGCGGTGCCCGCGATCGTGGAGTTGCTGCGCCCGTTCACCACACCCCGCGAGGACCTGCCGCCCCTGCTGGGGATCGGGGTGGGGGTGCCCGGCTCCGTCGACCGTCCGGACAGCGGGGTCGTGGACGCCGCGATGCTGAACTGGCAGCACGTGCCGCTGGGTACCATGCTCGGCGCGGCTTTGGGGCTTGCCGTTTTGGTGGAGAACGACGTCAACGCGTTGGGCAGCGGTGAGCGCCTGTACGGGCGGGGCCGCACCCTGAACGACTTTTTGGTAGTCACCATCGGCCGTGGCGTCGGCTTGGCCATCGTCGCGGGTGGCCATGTTTACCGCGGCGCCCACGGAGGCGCCGGGGAGTTCGGTCATGTTCCGGTCTCCTCGGACGGTCCGCTGTGCACGTGCGGGAATCACGGGTGTCTGGAAGCCCTGATCGGTGATGCCGCCCTGGTGCGCACCGCGCGTTCGGCCGGCCTGGTCGGCGAGGACTCCACGCCGGATGATCTCGCCGACTTTGCGAACGGAGCCGATGACCGGGCCGAGCAGGCACGCGACATCCTGCGGGAAGCGGGGGAGGTCCTGGGCCGCCAGCTGGCCGGGCTGACCACCGTGCTGGACCCGGAGGAGATCGTGGTCATGGGGGAGGGGACCCGCTCCTGGCGCTGGTGGGAGCCGGGGGTCAGGGCAGCCCTGCAACGCCATGGGCGTCGCCGGGATCAGGAGCTGGCGATCACTGTCGAGCCGTATACGGACACGATCTGGGCGCAGGGAGCTGCTGCCCTGGTACTCGCCGCGTCGTTGGACGGAGGCGTCGGCAGCGTCGATCCCCGTCGCCGCGTCCACGGGCTCGGCGATGGGGCGGGCAGCCGGAGTGTGACATGACGATCAACCCCCTGTTTGCACGTGCCGGTCACACCCCGGCCTTGGCCGCGATACGGCGGCGCAAGTGGCGCAACCGCGCTGCGGTGGCGTTCTTCCTGGCGCCGAGCGCGGTTCCGCTCCTGCTGTTCACCGCCGGCCCGATGCTCTCTTCGCTGTGGATCAGCCTGCATTCCTGGGACCTGATCTCCCCGATGCGCTGGGTGGGGCTGGCCAACTACACACACTTGCTGGGCGATGGTGACACCCGTGCCGCGTTCTGGCACACCGTGTACTTCATCGCAGGCTATCTGCCGCTGGTGTACGTGGGCGGCCTGGCGCTGGCGCTCGCCCTCAACCGCCGCATGCGGGGGCGCAGCATCCTGCGGTCGATCTACTTCCTGCCGGTCGTCACCAGCTGGGTGATGGTCTCTTTGACGTGGAAGTGGATCCTCAGTCCCGACGGGGGACTGCTCAACCGGGCCCTGGCGGCCGTGGGTCTGCCGACTCCTGACTGGTGGGCGTCCCCGACATGGGCGCTGCCGTCGGTGATCCTCGCCTCGGCGTGGAAGGACCTCGGGTTCGTCATGGTCATCCTGCTGGCCGGGCTGCAGGCGATCCCGCGGGAGGTGTACGAGGCGGCCACGATCGACGGAGCAGGCGCCTGGCAGCGGTTTTGGCGCATCACACTCCCGCTGCTGTCGCCGTCCACCTACTTCGTCGTCCTCATCTCGCTCATCAACGGCTTCCAGGTATTCGACCAGGTCTTCGTGATGACCGGCGGCGGCCCCGCCGGGTCCTCGCGGCCCGTCGTCGAGGAGGTCTACGACCTGTCCTTCCGATACGGGCAGGTCGGTACCGGCTCGGCCCTGTCCTGGCTGCTGTTCGCGGTGATCATGGTGGTCACCGTCGTCATGACCCGCATCCAGCGGCGGTGGGTGACCCATGCCTGAACTGACCCGGACACCCGCCTGGCCCCCTGCGGCCAAGCCCGAGTCCTCCGCCGTTGTCCAGCCGCGCGGGGCACGCCGCCACCATCCCGCGGCCGCCCGCCGGCGCCTGCGGGCGGCATCCCTGACCACCCTGGTGGCCTTGGGAGCGGCCGGGATGCTCTTCCCGTTCCTGTGGATGCTGATCACCTCGCTGCAGCCCGATGGCAGCGGCATCACCGCCCCCTCCCTGCTGCCCACCGCCGTGAGCGGGGACGGCTACCACAGACTTTTTCACGCGGTGCCCTTCACCCGGGTCGCCGTCAACAGCCTGTGGCTGGCTTTGACCTCGACCGCCATCCAGCTGATCACCAGCTCCATGGCCGCCTACGCCTTCTCCCGGCTGCGCTTTCGCGGCCGGGGCCTGGTGTTCGGCTGCTACCTGGCCACCATGATGATCCCGCTGCAGGTCCTCATCGTCCCGCTCTTCGCGGAGATGAAGACACTGAACCTGGTCGACACCTACGTCGCCGTCCTCGCCCCGACCCTCGCCTCGGGCTTCGGAGTGTTCCTGCTGAGGCAGGCGATGGACGCAGTGCCCCGGGAACTGGACGAGGCGGCCCGCCTCGACGGCGCCGGCCACCTGCGGATCTTCACCTCGGTGATGCTGCCGCTGGTGCGCCCCGCACTGGCGACGTTCTCCGTCTTCGCCTTCATGGCCAGCTGGAACAGCTTCCTGTGGCCGCTGGTCATCATCCGATCGCCCGAGTTCATGACCCTCCCGCTGGCACTGGCCAACCTCCAAGGCCAATTCAGCACCCAGTGGAACGTGACCATGGCGGGCTCCGTCCTCGGCACCCTCCCGATCATGATCCTCTACCTCTTCGCCCAAAAGTACGTGGTGCAGAGCGTCGCCCAGTCGGGCCTGAAGTAGCCCCGGCCACCCCCTGCATCCCCTCCCTTTCCTCGCATCCCCTGCCACCCCAGGAGACCGCCATGCACACCCCCCGGATCGCCCTCGCCGCCGGCGTCGCGGCACTGGCCCTGACCACCGCCTGCGCCCAAGGCTCCGCGACCAGATCGGCCTCCGCCGACGGCGTGACCACCGTCCGCTACATGACCTTCTCCGCCGGCGCCGACCACGCCAAAGACCTCGACGCCATCGTCGCGGCGTTCGAGAAGAACAACCCCACCATCAAGGTCCAGGTGCAGTCCGTGCCCTACGCGAACTACGCCACCACCTTGCAGACCGCGATCTCCGGCGGCACCGCGCCGGACACCTTCGAACTCGACCAGCAGAGCCTGGCCACCTACGCCTCCTCCGGCGCCCTCTTGGACCTGGCCCAGCCCGCCGCCAAGGACCCGGCCTACCACTCCTCGGCCTACGCCCCGGCCAACCTGAAGGCCGCACAGTACAAGGGCACGCAGTACGCGCTGCCGGAGTCCTTCTCCACCGTGGTCCTCATCTACAACAAGACGCTCTTCGCCAAGGCCGGCGTCCCTACTCCCACCGCCGGCTGGACCTGGAAGGACGAGCAGGCCGCCGCACGCAAGCTCACCGACGCGGGCAAGGGCGTGTGGGGCGATTTCCAGCCCATCACCTTCAACGAGTTCTCCAAGGCCCTCGACCAGGCGGGCGGCTCCTTCCTGTCCGCCGACGGCACCAAGGCGACGTTCGACAGCCCCCAGGGCATCGCCGCCGCGAAATGGCTGATCAGCAAGAACAAAACGACCATGCCCGATGCGGCGAAGAGCGCGAACACCCCCGACTACGACACCAACCTGTTCAAGGCCGGCAAGCTCGCCATGTGGCACAACGGCAACTGGCAGTTCAGCGCCCTGCAGAACGTGCCCTTCGACTGGGACGTGGCCGTCGAACCCGGTGACACCCACAAGGCCAGCGCGGTCTTCCAAAACTCCGTCAGCATCTCCAAGACCACCCAGCACGCCGACGCCGCCTTCAAGTGGCTGGCCTACCTGACCGCCTCCGACACCACCGCCAAAACCCGCGTCGACTCCTCCTGGGAACTCCCGCCGCTGGCCGACACCAGCAAGGTCGCCGACTACCTCAACGCGGGCAAGCCCGCCAACCGCCAGGCCGTCTTCGACTCCCTCAAGCAGCAGGCCACAGCGCCCGTCATCGCCAAGCAGCAGCAGATGCAGGACATCGTCAACAACGCCCTCACCGACGCCGCCGCCGGCCGCACGGATGTCGCAGGGGCACTGTCCCAGGCCGCCCGGCAGGTCACCGCACTGCTGAAGTGAAGCCTCGGGCGCACCGGGTACCTCCACTCCTCCGCACCCCGCACCACCCACACAGGAGACACGCCTTGTCCACCCCCACGACGCAGTCGCCCGGTCATGCGCGCCTGGCCCGCCGCAGCCTGGAGGTGATCACCGCCCACCAGGCGCCCTCCGGGGCCTACCCGGCCTGCCCGAGCTACCCGGTCTACCGCTACTCGTGGTTCCGCGACGGTTCGTTCATCGCGGAGGCCGCCTCCCGCGCAGGCGCCGCCGACTCCGCCGACGCCTTCCACCGGTGGTGCGCCAAGGTCGTCACCGACCGAGCCGACCGCATCGAGCGGATCATCGCGGCGAAAGCCGAGGGCCGACAGCCCGCCGAGACCGACCTGCTGCCCACCCGCTACACCCTGGACGGCCAGGACACCGGCGACGTCGGCTGGTGGGACTTCCAGACCGACGGCTACGGCACCTGGCTGTGGGCGCTGAGCGAGCATCTGCGCCGACACGCCGGCGACCCCGCCCCCTACCGCGAGGCGATCCGCCTCACCATCGGCTACCTCGCCGCGACCTGGGACCTGCCCTGCTACGACTGGTGGGAGGAGTCCAAGGAACACCGGCACGGAGCAACCCTCGGCGCCATCCGCGGCGGCCTCGCGGCCATCGAGGCGGCCGGCCTCGACGACACCGGGCTGTGCGCACACACCGTCACCCAGATCGACACCCTCGTACGCGAAAACGGCCTGCACGAGGGCCACCTGGCGAAGTGGCTGGGCAGCAAGGCGGTGGACGCGAGCCTGCTGGCCTGCCTGACACCGTTCGCCTCCGTGGACCCGGCCGGACCCATCGCCCAGGCAACCCTCGCCGCGATCGAACGAGACCTGCTCGAGCCCGAAGGCGGCGTGCACCGCTACCTGGGAGACGTCTTCTACGGCGGCGGGCAGTGGCCCGTCCTCGCCGGCCTCCTCGGCTGGCACTACGCACGCATCGGCCGCACCGACGACGCCCGCCGCGAACTGGACTGGATCGCCTCCCACGCCACCGCCGACGACCTGCTGCCCGAACAGGCCCCCGGCGCAACCCTCCTGGCACCCGAACACCTGCCCAGGTGGCAGGAGCGCTGGGGACCGAACGCCACCCCGCTGCTGTGGTCCCACGCGATGTACCTGATCCTCGCCCACGAACTGGAAGTCTCCGCATGATCCGCCACCGCCCGCACGGCTCGGGCCACGCCTACCAGCTCACCGACGACCAGCGCGTGCCCGTGATCCCCCTGGCAGACGAGCCATTCGAGATCCGCGCCTCGACCGGATACGGCGTCCAGGCCGTGGTGTGCGAGTGGGACACCGGCGACGGCGTCACCGAACTGACCGCCGCCATCGAAGGGGCCGGCGAGCCCACCGGCGACAGCGGCGGCGACACCGACAGCCACCTCGCCGCCGCGGCCGCGGGCGGCCGCGGCACCCGCCACCGCTGGGTGGTCCGCCCCGCCCCGCTCGCCGAAGGCACAAGCGCCCGCTACCGCTTCGTGGCCCACCACCAAGACGGCCGCATCCGCCGCACCTCCTGGCACACCATCGCCCCGGCCGTATGGCACAGGGGAGCCGCACAGCTGCAGGTCACCCACGACACCGGCCGCCTGGTCGAGGACTCCACCTCCAGCCTGGTGGCCGCCGACGGCACCATCCTGCGGGTCCGCTTCGCACTGCGGCTGGCCCCAGGCGAGCACGTGGTCGGCTTCGGCGAACGCTACAACGCCGTCGACCAGCGCGGACGCACCCTGGACGCCCAGGTCTTCGAGCAGTACAAGGGCCAGGGCTTCACCCCCCGCACCTACCTGCCCATGCCCTTCGCGATGGTGCTGGGCGGCGACAGCTGGGCCTTCCACCTGCGCACATCTCGCCGCACCTGGTACGACATCGGCGCAAGCGACCCCGGCCTGCTGTGGGTCGAGGCACAGACCCCGCCGGACGGCTCACTCGAGACCGTCTGTTTCAACGGCGCCCCCCATGAACTGCTGTCCGCCTTCCTCGACGAAGCCGGACGCCCCGAGGAACTACCCGACTGGGTCTTCCGCCTGTGGGCCAGCGGCAACGAGTGGAACACACAGCAGCGCGTGCTGACCGAGATGGACCGCCACCGCGACGAGGACATCCCCCTCGGCGCGCTGGTCATCGAAGCATGGAGCGACGAGGCGACCTTCACCGTCTTCCGCGACGCCCAGTACACGGTCAACGAGGACGGCGCCCCCCACCGTCTGGCCGACTTCACCTTCCCCGCCGACGGCGCCTGGCCCGACCCCAAGGGCCTGGTCGACGAACTGCACCAGCGCGACATCAAGGTGCTGCTCTGGCAGATCCCGCTGATGAAGATGCGCCCCGCACCCCGCGGCCAGGCCGCCGCGGACGCCCGCGCAATGATCGACCACGGGTACACCGTCATGGAGGAAGGCGGCAAGCGGCCCTACCGCAACCGCGGCTGGTGGTTCCCCCAAGCCCTCATGCCCGACCTCACCAACCCCACGGCACGCCAGTGGTGGCTGTCCAAGCGCCGCTACCTGGTCGACGAGGTCGGCATCGACGGCTTTAAAACGGACGGCGGCGAACACGCCTGGGGCGAGGACCTGCGCTACGCCGACGGCACCACCGGCGCACAGACCAACAACCTCTTCACCGTCGAATACCCTTCCGCCTACCGAGAGTTGCTGCGCCAGGGCGGCAAGGCACCGGTCACCTTCAGCCGCGCCGGGTTCACCGGCTCGCAGAACGCGGGCGCCTTCTGGGCCGGCGACGAAGACTCCACCTGGCACGCCTACCGCCACTCCCTCAACGCCGGCATCACCGCCTCGGCCTGCGGCATCATCTACTGGGGCTGGGACATCGCGGGCTTCTCCGGCGACGTCCCGGACGCCGAACTGTATCTGCGGGCCATGGCGGCATCCTGCTTCATGCCGATCATGCAATACCACTCGGAGTACAACCACCACCGGCTGCCGCTACGCGACCGCACCCCGTGGAACATCGCGGACCGCTCCGGCGACGCCCGCGTCCTGGAGATCTCCCGCAGATACGCCCACCTGCGCGAGCGCCTGGTGCCCTACCTGGCACAGGAGACCCGCACCGGCCTGGCACAGGGCAAACCGCTGATGCGCGGACTGTTCTTCGACGACCTGCAGGACGAACGCATCTGGGACTTCCCCGATCAGTTCCGGCTCGGCTCGGCACTGCTCATCGCGCCGGTCACCCAACCGGGCGCCGCCAGCAGGGAGGTGTATCTGCCCCACGGCGAGTGGGTCGACGTCTGGACCGGTCACCGGCACACCGGCGGGCAGGCCATTCAGCGGGCCACCCCCCTGGACATCATCCCCGTGTATGCGACCGCCGACCGGTGGGCTGACCTCGAAGCACTCTTCATCGGTAACTGACCCCGCAGGACAAGAACCCCGTGCGGGGGCGCGCCCGCATACCCCCGCACGGTGAACACCGGATGCATGGCCGGGCTTGCCCGCCCGCAGGTACGGCGCCCACGTACGCGTGGTGAACAGGCTGCCGCCGCCACCGGCGAAGCTGGCGACACTCCACTGGCCGACCTCCAAACCCAGCATGAGACCTTCACCACCCGGCTGGCCGACGCCCTGCAACGCGCCGCTGACCAAGGCGCCGTCCAAGAGGAACTCCTCGCGCTCGACCGCGAGCACACGGCCATGACCCAGCAGCACAGCACCGCCACGGCCGGCCTGTCCGCCCGCAACGCCAGCTACGACACCCTCACCGAGCGCCTCACCGAGGTCAACGACCCGTCGCTTTAGCGCAAGGCCGTGAAGTTACGGCTGCGATGATTTCACGCGTGATGACACACTGACCCGACAGCGGAGCCTCCGGTTGTGTGAACGGCTTGTCTAGGTTGGTGGCAAGGGACGGCGGCCTTGGTGTGGCGGAGTGCCGGACGCGGAGAGCGGAGCCCCGGCGAGGGCTGCCGGAGGCTGGGGGGAGGGAGGTCCGCCCATGCGTTGGGCTGCCGTGCCTTGTCCGGCTTCCGCGCCGGACGAAGCGACCGCTTCGGAGCGACGACTGCCCCGGTCCATGAGGCCGCCCGTGAAGGCGAGGCCGAGACCGGCCATGGCGAGAGCCGCGCCGACCAGGTTGGGCGAGGCCCAGCCCCAGCCCGCCGAGATGACCAGGCCGCCAAGCCAGGCGCCGCCCGCGTTGGCAAGATTGAAGGCGGAGTGGTTGGAAGCCGCCGCCATCGTCGGAGCGTTCTTCGCCTTGGCCATGAGCAGCATCTGGACGGGCGTGGTGATGAGGGAACCCAGCGCGCCAATGAAGGTGATCGTCACCAGCGCGGGCACGGTGCTGTGGACGGTGAAGTAGAACGTCACCAGCGCTGCGGCGAGCAGAGCAAGACCCGCATACAGCGTCGGCCGCAGAGCGCGGTCCGTGAGTGGGCCCGCAATCAGCGTGCCGAGGGTCATGCCGACGCCGTAGAGCGCGAGGACCAGGGTGGTCGAGGAGTCGGAGATGCCCGTCAGGTGCGTCAGCATGGGCACGAGGTAGCTGTAGACGGCGAAGAAGCCACCGAACCCGACAACGGCCGTGGCCAGGCCGATCGCCACCTGCTTGTTGCCCATCGCCCGCAGCTCGTGCCGGATGCCAGACTGCTGGCCGCGTGGTTGGTGAGGAACGAAGAAGGCCAGCGAGGCAAGGGCGACGAGGCCGATGACGGCGACCGCGTAGTAGGCGGACTGCCAGCCCAGCTGCTGGCCGAGGGCCGTGCCGGCCGGTACACCGACGATGTTCGCAATGGTGAGTCCGAGGAACATCCTCGAGACGGCACGTGCCGCCCGTTCGGGGGCGACCAGCCGGGAGGCGACGACGGCGCCTACGCCGAACAGTGCGCCGTGCGGCAGACCTGCCAGGAAGCGCGCGGCAAAGAGCAGGCCGAAGTTGGGAGCGAGCGCGGACGCGGTGTTACCGACCACGAACAGCCCGGACAGGAGCAGCAGCAGCCGCTTGTGGGGTACGCGCGCACCGATGCCCGTCAGCACGGGGGCGCCGACGACGACGCCGAGCGCGTAGGCCGAGACGAGGTTGCCGGCGTGCGGCACGGACACGCCGATCCCGTCAGCGATCTGGGGCAGCAGCCCCATCGTGGCGAACTCGGTCGTGCCGACGCCGAACGCGACGACAGCCAGGGCCAGCAGAGCCAGTGGCATGGCGTAGGGGAACCTTTCGAGACAGCGGTCCGGGGACGGATGGAGGAGGGCGCGCCTGGGGCCTCTCCGGCCCCGTGGCCAGCCCTGCGTAACCCCAGAACGAGGCAAGCCCCCTAAGGGCAGCAGCGGGAGGAGGCCTCGCATTCCAAGATCGATCAGCACATGTCGGTGACCTCTCTCATGCCGTCTTTGCGGGTGACGGGGCACGAGGAGGTATGTCTGAACGCCGGTGGGACTTGTGACATCGGGGGATGGCGGCTCGTTGAGGAGCAGGTTGAGCCGGTGGTGGCGCGCATGCGTACTGCGGGCGGAAGCTGGTGAGTTCGACGGTGTGTGCCGAGGCCGTCGAGGGAGGGCCGCGGCGAGGGCCGGGGCGGGCCCTGCGGCGCCCTGCGGGCCGTAGCAGAGATCAGCTTGCCGGCCGCTCAGCGTCGGGCGCGATCAACGGGCCGGCGGTGTCAGCGGGCCGCCCACGCCTCCACCGCTGTCGTCACCGGCGCCCCCGTCCGAGCCGACTCCTCGATCGCCATCGCCAGCAGATGGTCCTGGCAGCCCTCGGCCAGCGGATACGGTTCCGGGCCCGCGTCCCGCACCCATGCGCCCGTACGGCACAGCAGATCCACTACCGCGAGATCGTCCTCGGACAGGCTCGCGCCCAGATAGTCGTTGCGCCACACCACCCGTCCGTCGAAGGAGATGTGGTGCACCTCGGCGCCTTCCAGGTTGAGATCCGTGCCGGTGCGGCGCCGCATCAGAGGGGACTCCACGGGCGTACGGGGATCGGCCATCCGCACCACGGTGTCGTCCACGATCTCGCCGAGTGAGCCGCGCACCACGACGCGGCGGGCCCGCAGCGGATTCCACCACTGATTGTCCGTGAAGTCGTACAGGCCCGTGCGGGCCGCGCCGAAGTCGAGGAAAGCGAGGGTGGTGACGGCGTCCTTGGGCGTCAGGTCGTCCGACCAGCCGCGGGGGGACAGCGGGTCGGCGAGCGGGGCGGTGAAGGCCCGGGCCGTCACCGTCGCGGGCCCGGAACCGACGTCCAGCGTGTGCCGGATCAGCGAGATCGCGTGGTACATGTGTGTCGAGGACACCTGGACCGACGTGACCTCGCCGATCAGGCCCTCCCTCACGAGCGCGATACGAGCGGCGTGGCCCGGCATGAGCGGGTACTGCTCAGCAACTTGGACGAGTGCACCGCCGCCGACGCGCGTCGCGCCCCCAACAGCGCCCCACAACTCCCGCAGCCCGACAACGTCGGGTGCCGGCGGCGTTTCGGCGAGGACCGGTACCTCGCGCTCGACGAGTTCTCGTACGACCTCGGGCGTGACGTCCCACGGCACCGACGCGACCACGAACTCCGGCCCGCTGGCGCACAGTTCGCCGACAGTCCGGAAGGCGGGTACCCCCCACGCGGCCTCAACCTGCGCGGCCCGTGCGGCCGAGCGCGTTACCACGCCGGCCACTGTCAGCCGTTCCGGCAGCGCCCGCGCCAGCCGTGCGAGGAACGCAGCGCGCCAGCCACTGCCCACGATGCCGAAACGTACGGGTGCTGCGCTCACGTGTCCGCTCCTTCATGTACTGGGCCGGGGAGTCCATCTGCGCGCCGACGTGAGATGATCGCCGCTGTCGGCTCCGCCGCCCCGTGGAACTCGGCGATCAGCTCCGCTTGCGCCAGGGGCGCCATGTTGTCGATGAGATCGCGCGCGGCATCGACCATGCGGCCGAGGCAGTGGCCCTGCGGGCCGCCATGGCCCACTCCACGTCGTCATCCCGACGGGTACGTGCGCATTCCTTGGAGCCCTCGTGCGACGCCGACTCGGTGGCCGAGCCGGCGTCAAGCGCAGGCTGCACCGTGTCACGCGCTGTCCAGCTCGGCGATTTCCTCGTCCGTCAGCTTCAGGTCCACAGACGCTGCCGAGTCGCGGATGGTTTCCGGTCGGCTCGCGCCGGGGATCGGAACGACGACCGGCGACTTGGCGAGCATCCAGGCCAGACAGACCTGCTGTGGGCTGACCCGGTGAGCCTCGGCGACCCGCGCGAACGGTGCGTAAGCCGAACCCAGTTCGCGCGCACGGGAAATGCCGCCCAGAGGACTCCACGGCAAGAACGCGATGCCGAGCTCGTCACACAGCCGAAGCTCCGGCTCGCTGGAGCGGAAGGCAGGCGAGAACTGGTTCTGGACGGAGACCAGGCGGCCGCCGAGGATCTCGTTGGCCTGCCGGATCTGGTCCGGGTTGGCGTTGGAGATACCGGCCATGCGGATCTTGCCCTCGTCGAGGAGCTCCCGCACCGCACCGACCGACTCCGCGTAGGGAATCCTGGGGTCGGGACGGTGGAACTGGTAGAGCCCGATGGCCTCCACGCCAAGGCGGCGCAAGGAGGCCTCACAGGCCTCCTTGATGTGCTTGGGGGAGCCGTCCAGCGTCCAGCTGCCGTCTCCGGGGCGCAGGTGGCCGCCCTTCGTGGCGACGAGGACCTCCGCACCCAGCGCGTGGCGGGCGAGAGCCTTGGCGATCAGGGTTTCGTTGTGACCGACTTCACCGGCGTCCCGGTGATAGGCATCGGCGGTGTCGATCAGCGTCACACCGGCGTCGAGCGCGGCGTGAACCGTGGCGAGGGAACGTGCCTCCTCCGGGCGGCCCTCGATCGACATGGGCATGCCGCCCAGGCCGATCGCGCTGACCTCGACGTCACCGATGCGGCGAGTGTGCATGTGCTCGAGACCTCTTTCGACTTTCAGGCGGAACTGATGCCGGCCAACACCTGCGGTACGGGCCTGCGGCGACGTCGGCACAACCCAGCGTCGTTGAGCAGCAGCCAGGGGTCCAATAGAAGAAAGCGAACGCATTCAGCAGCAAGTTCTCTGAATGGGGCGACCTTCACAACGCTCACCGATGGCAGCGCGAGCCGGATCGCGCGCAACGGCATTTGACTTCCTCCCCCTCGTGAGCGAGGGGGATTCCCTTATGAGGGGGTTCGGCCGGTCGCCCGGCTTACGGGTTCCTGTTTCACGGACCGGCTGATGCCGAGGTCTCCGCAGGCTGA
>NZ_JBIAQV010000066.1:0-26749 GCF_042889305.1 Streptomyces sp. NPDC002619
TCAGCCGGTCCGTGAAACAGGAACCCGTAAGCCGGGCGACCGGCCGAACCCCCTCATAAGGGAATCCCCCTCGCTCACGAGGGGGAGGAAGTCAATGGTACGCATCCGGCCGCCTGTGGAGCGTGCGGGCAGGTTGACGCCTGCCGTCGACTCGGTACTGGCCTGATAAGGGGGCTACGGGCCTCATAAGGGTGATGCCGCCGCGGCACCACCACACCTTGCAGAGTCGAACGACCAGCCCTGGCAGCACGAAGAAGCTTTCGTTCCTCGACCCCGTCTCACCGAGTCCGGCAGGAGCAGTCGACCCCGCTGGACGACTCGACCGGACGTGCTCAGCCAGCTCGGCTGCACCGTCACTCTCAACCCGATCGAAGGCGCAGCCTGGCCATCCACAGACCAGGCATCCGGCGGGTCACCGCCCACGGGCATCCAGCCTGCCCAAAAACTCCCTGACCTGGACTTACTTACGCGGCAGAGCCGCATTCTGGAGTCGCCGGCGACCCGCGGCGGTTCGGGTACGAGGCCGGGACTGGTCGATGCCCTGACTGCTCGCCTTTACCGCGATCTTGCCGGCGCTCAACGAATCGGAGTCCGTCATGCCTTGACGCGAGCAGCCGCAGAGGGTCAATATCCCCGGAGCCGGTCCACATTTCTGAGAAGGAGTCCACATACATGGACAACGACGTTAAGTCGGCGTCGCGGACGATCGAGGTCCTTGACCTGCTGGCGTCGCATGCGGACGGGCTGACGCTGTTGGAGATCGCGGGCGCGCTGGGCTGCCCGAAGAGCAGCGCGCACGCCCTGCTCGCAACGCTCGCCCGCAAAAACGTCGTCGCAGCGACTCCCACGGCTCGTGGGTCCGTCTTCAAGCTCGGGCACCACATCTTCGAAATCGGCCAGGCATATGCCAGTAATGTCGATCTTATCCGTGATAGTCGCGATATCGTCCGCAGGCTGGTTGACACCTGCCTGGAGACGATGCACGTCGCTGCTCTGGACGGCGGGCAAGTGGTGTACCTGGCCAAGGAGGAGGGGCGCCAGCCCATGCGGATGGTGTCGGCCCTCGGCCGGCGCTTCCCCGCCTACGGCACCGGCGTCGGCAAGGTCCTGCTCGCCGGGCTCGACGACTCGGCCGTCCGGGATCTGTTTCCCACTGCGGAGCAGATGCCAAGGCTGACACCGAACACCGTCGACGACCCGGCTCGACTGATTGCGGAGTTGGCAGAGACGCGGCGGCGGGGCTACGCCGTCGAGACCGAGGAGTCGAGCGTGGGGCTTGGCTGCATCGCTGTGCCCCTCTACGACTCCAGCGCCCTCGTGGCGGCCATGAGCATGTCGGTGCCGACCGCTCGCTTTCCCCAAGAGCGACGCGACGAACTACTGGTCCAGCTGCAGGCCGGTGCACGAGAGCTGTCGACGCGCCTCGGCGCGTCGTCCTATCCCGGCCGGATCAGCCCGGGTACCACGCGCTGTCTGTGACCGCGCCGACCATCCCCACCACCACAGATGCGACACAAAGGACCGTTGAATTGAGAGCCCTGGTATACGAGGCCCCGGAGACCATGATCCTTCGGGAGGTGGAAGCGCCTTCGCCGCGGCCTGATGAGGCGATCATCCGGGTGGCCTATTCCGGCATCTGCGGCTCTGAGCTCAGCGGCTTCCTCGGCCACAACAGTCTCCGCAAGCCGCCGCTGGTCTTCGGGCACGAGCTCTCCGGTTGGATCGAGTCGGTCGGTGAGGACGTAGCTGGGCTGGCCACCGGGACACCGGTGACGGTGAACCCGCTGGTCACCTGCGGGCGGTGCGATTACTGCGTGTCCGGGCGCCAGCCGCTGTGCCCACAGCGGCAGCTGCTCGGCGCGCACCTTCCCGGCTGCAACGCCGACCTCGTCGCCGTACCCGCCGCGTCCGTCCTCCCCCTGCCGGACGGCATGAGCCTGCGCGACGCCGCGATGGCCGAGCCCGCCGCCTGCGCCGTGCGCGCCGTCGAAACCAGCGGCATCGGTCCCACCTCCAGCGCGCTCGTCCTGGGCGCCGGACCGATCGGTCTGTTCATCCTGCAGATCCTGGAGCAGTACGGCGTGGTCCGGCGTTTCGTCGCCGACCTCAACCCGGCCCGGCTGGCGATGGCCACCGCGATGGGCGCCACCGCGGTCCGGCCCGGGCCGGACGGCGTGGCCGCCGCCGTCCTCGAGGCCACCGGTGGTCGCGGAGTCGACGTCTCCTTCGACGCGGTGGGCTCACCGCAGACGCGCAGGGACTGCCTGTCGAGCACGGTGCCCGGCGGCGAGCTTGTCCTCGTCGGGCTGCACACGGACGAGACGTCCTTCCCGGTCAACTCGATCATTCGGTCCCAGGTCACGCTCAGCGGGGTCTTCGCGTACTCGGCGGCCAACTTCCGCACCGCACTGCGGTGGCTCGAGGCCGGTCGGATCGGCCTGCAGGAGGGCGTCGTCGTGGCGCCGCTGTCGGACGGACCGCAGTGGTACGCCCGGCTGGTCGGCGGGGATGGCGCAGCCAAGGTGCTGTTGCAGCCCGGACACGGCCAGGACGCCGACGCGGACAAGAGGGCCTGAGTCCGTGAGCGTTCGTGTGAGCAGTGAATGGAGCTACCGGAACCTGCAGGCGCTCGTGATGGACAACGAGTTCCTCCGCGTCGTCGTGCTGCCCGAGCTCGGCGGCAAGATATGGCAGCTCACCGCCGTGCGCAGCGGTCGGGATCTCCTGTGGCACAACCCGCGCCTCACGGCACGGTCGATCCCCTTCGGAGCGACCTACGACGACGTCTTCCTCGGCGGATGGGACGAACTGTTCCCCAACGACGTGCCAGAGGAGCTCGCCGGCGAGCCGTACCCCGATCACGGCGAGCTGTGGGCCTCAGCCTGGGACTGGACCGTCGAGCGCGAACCCGGAGAGGTGCGCCTCGTCCTCACCCTCCGAGCGCCGATTTCCGGTTGCGACATCGAAAAGACGCTGACACTGCGCTCGGGCGAGTCACACCTGCGCGTGCGCTCTCGGATCACGAACGAGGGCCACACGGCACTGCCCTTCCTGTGGAAGCAGCACGTTGCGGTCCCTGTGAGTGAGCGGGCGAAGATCGGGCTTGGCGCCCGGACGATGTACGTCGAGGACTTCGGAGCCCCACGCGCCGGCGGCCCGGGCGAGACCTACACATGGCCCCTCCTGGTCGGCCCCGAGGGCAGCTCGACCGACATGAGCACAACGCTCCCGCCCGACTCACGCGTGAGCGAGTTCCAGTACGCGACCGAACTCGACGGCGGCTGGTGCTCGGTGACGTACGAGGACGGCACGGGCATCGGGCTGGCGTTCGACCCCGGGGTGTTCCGGTCGTGCTGGCTGTTCGCGTCCTACGGCGGGTGGCGCGGCCACGAGGTCCTCGTTCTCGAGCCCTGCACCGGCTATCCCGCCTCCGTCGCTGAGGGCCTCGAAGCCGGTACGCACCAGGTGCTGGCACCCGGGCAGACCGTGGAGACGGCCCTCACCGCAGTTGTCTACGAGCAGATCGCCGAGGTCTCGGGCATCGCACCCGACGGCGGCGTGGAAGGACAGTCCCTGTGAAGGTCGAATCCGTCGACATGTTCTACCTGGCGATGCCCGAGGTCCATGACATCGGCGACGGCAGCCAGGACATGCTCCTTGTCCGGGTACGAGCCGGCGACCACACCGGATGGGGGGAATGCGAAGCCTCGCCGCTGCCCTCGATCGCCAGCCTGGTATGCCCGATGTCGCACAGCGCCTGCCACCCGGTGCTCGACTCGGTGCTGGGAGCGCGGCTCGACGGCCCCCAGGACATCGGCCGGATCGTGCGTGCGGTGCGTGCGAACAGCCTCGACCTGTTGCAGGCCGAGCACACCCTCTCCGGCATCGAGATCGCGCTGTGGGACCTGATGGGCAAGGCGCTCGAGCAACCCGTCTACGAGCTGCTCGGATACGACCGCTCTCAGCCCAAGACGCCCTATGCGTCGTCCTTGTTCGGCGACACGCCCGAGGAGACGCTGCACAAGGCGCGCGCGGTCCGGTCGATGGGCTACCGGGCGGCGAAGTTCGGCTGGGGCCCGTTCGGCCGCACGACCGTGGCCGCCGACGCCGACCAGGTCCAGGCGGCGCGAGAGGGCCTGGGATCCGAAGGGGTACTCCTCGTGGACGCCGGCACCGTGTGGGGTGAGGACGTCGAAGCGGCCGCGCTGCGCCTGCCGGTGCTGGAGGAGGCAGGGGTCGTCTGGCTGGAGGAGCCGTTCAACTCGGGGGCACTGGGGGCCTACCGCGCTCTCGCCGACCGGTGCGGCCGGCTGCGGCTTGCCGGCGGCGAGGGGGCACACAACCCGCTGCTCGCCGAGCACCTCATCGACTTCGGCGGTATCGGCTTCGTCCAGATCGACACCGGGCGCATCGGCGGCATCGGTGACGCCAACCGGGTCGCCCAGTACGCCCAGGCCCGCGGCGTGCAGTTCGTCAACCACACGTTCACCTCACACCTGGCACTTAGTGCCTCACTGCAGCCGTTCGCGGGCAGCGAAGGCGACTGGATCTGCGAGTACCCCGTGGAGGCCAAGCCGCTCGCCCGGGATCTGACCCGCAACCACCTCACGCTCGACGAGTCCGGATGCGTGGCCGCCCCGGAAGCGCCCGGGCTGGGCATGACCCTCGACCTCGACGCCGTGCGGCCCTATCTGCTCGACGTCGACATCACCGTGGGCGGCAAGACCCTCTACAGCACGCCCGACCTGACCACCTGAACTTGGCTCTACGTCCCGGCCACAGCGCCGGGCCGACCACCGGAGTACGCGGATGAAACGAATCCAAGGCATCATCGCCGTCACCTGTGCCGCCCTCCTCACCCTCTCCGGATGTGCTTCGGCGGCGTACCAGGCGCGCACCTCCGGTGGCACGCTGGCCAGCAAGCCCGCAGGCACCTACCCGACCGGCCCCGTGAAGCTCGTGATCTGGTGGTGGGGCGAGCAGGAGGCAGCCGGTGCCAAGGGCTGGCTCGCCGACACGGTCGCTGCCTACGAGAAGCTGCATCCCAACGTCAAGATCGAAACAGTACTGCAGACAACCGACAGTCTCGTCCCGGCGTTTCAGGCAGCCGCGGCGGCCAACCAGGGCCCGGACATCCAATACTTCTGGGGCGGCATCAACGCTCAGGAGCCCGCGTGGGCGGGGCACGTCCTTCCGGTTTCGGACTACATACCCGCCAGCGAGCTCAAGCACTACCTGAACGCGTCGACCGAGGACTCCTACAAGGGGAAGATCCTCACGGCGCCCTGGTACGTCAACCCGCAGTTCCCGGTGCTGGTCCGAAAGGACGTTCTGGCGGCCCACGGGCTGAAGACCCCCACGACCTGGTCCGACCTCCTCTCCACCTGCGACAAGCTCAACGCGGCCGGTATCACCACGCTCGCCGGCGGCGTCAAGGACGGTTGGTTCGGAGGCTGGCTGTACTCCATGATCGACGGCCAGTCGGTGTCGTCCCCGTCCGATGTGACGGCAGCCGTCACCGGCCAGCAGAAGTTCACCGACCCCATGCACGCGGCCTGGTGGCAGCGGCTGCAGGAAACCGTCGACCACCACTGCTGGAACGCCGACATCAACTCCCAGCAGCTCTACCAAGCCCAGCAGCAGTGGGTGTCCGGTAAAGCGGCAATGACCATCACGGCCGGAACGGACGCACCGAACTTCGTGAAGAAGGTCGGAGCCGACAAGGTCGAGATCACGACCATGCCGAAGATCGGCAATGGCCCCTACGCAGGGAAGATGGGTACGACCTCGCAGACCGTCGGCATCACCCCCTGGACCAAGTACCCAAAGGTCGACGCCGATTTCATCGAGTTCATGCATACGCCGCAGCGGCTGCAGGCCTGGTACGACAAGACCGGCTCCATGCCGGCGGACGACCGCTTCGACATGTCGAAGGTGACCGACCCTGTCAAGCGCCAGCTCTTCCAGATGGCCCTGAACGGGGCTCCGTACCTGGAGAACTACATCCCCGCCGCACTGGACTCCAACGCCGTCTTCACCAACGTGCAACTCGTCCTGCAAGGCAAGCGGACCGCGGACCAGGCCGCGGCGGACATGCAGAGCCAGGTCGAGCGGCTCCGCCTGACCGACAGGTCCCTGGTGAACGACTTCAAGGCATGGAAGCGGTGACCGATCAATGCCCGTAGCCACTACTCAAGCTGCCCCCGCCGCGGTGGCCGTACCACAGCCGCAGCGCCGCCGCGCCCTCAACTTGGGCATCCTGCCGTGGGTAGCACCCGCGGTGCTGATCATCCTCGCCGTCTTCGGATACTCGCTGTTCGAGCTGTTCTCCCAGTCCCTGCAGTACCAGGGCACATGGGCCGGGATCGAGAACTTCAAACTGGTGCTGACCGATCCGCTGTTCCTTACCGCGATCTGGCACAACGCCCTGCTGCTGCTCGTCGTTCCCGTGCTGCTGGCCCTGTCGCTGGGCGTCGCAATTCTGCTCCTGGAGACGAAGCGAGGGCTGCGCGGCTACCGCGCCGCCTTGTTCTTCCCGTACATCCTTCCCATCCCCGTGGTCGGAGTGGTGTTCGGCCAGCTCCTCCAACTCAACGGCGGGCTCAACCAAGCGCTCCGCAGCGTCGGCCTCGCAGGACTGGCCAGCGACTGGCTGGGCGATCCGTCCCATGCGCTGTGGACCATGGCGGCCATCATCGTCTGGAAGGAAGTCGGCTTCGGCATCATCCTCTTCCTCGCCCGCATGCTGTCCCTGCCGGCCGATGTGTTCGAGGCCGCGCGGCTCGACGGCGCCGGCTTCTTCCGGATGCACTGGCACGTGACGATCCCGCAACTGCGCGGCATCGTTCTCTTCTACATCGTCAACGAGGCCATCGTCATGGTGTCGTGGGTCTTCAACTACGTCTATGTCATGACGAACGGCCAGGGCGGCCCGGGAAGCTCCACTGTCGTATCCGAGCTCTACATCTACCGCGCCGCCTTCGCGGACCAGACCCCGGAACTCGCCGCAGCGGCAGCAGTGCTGCTCTTCATCGCGACGCTCGGGCTCATCGTCAGCTTCTTCCGCCTGCAGCGCTCGGGCGAAGGCGCGTTCGGCGACTGAAGGGGAAACATCAATGTCCACCAACCGTCTCGGCGCCCCCCTCAGGCACCTCATCCTTCTCATCCTCACCGCGGCCGCGCTCGCGCCCGCGTACCTGATGGTCACCGGAGCGCTGAAGTCTCAAGACGAATTCCTGCAAAGCCCGTGGTCGCTGCCCACCTCCCCGCGCCTGGGGGCCTTCCGCGCGGCCCTGGGCGACCAGCTTATGCAGTGGTTCCTGAACTCGGTCGTGCTCACCGTCGCTGCCGTGCTCATCACGGTGACGATCGCAGCCATGGCCGCGTGGGGGCTGGTGCACTGGCCGTTCCGCGGCAGGGACACGGTCCTGGCGCTCACCGTGTCCCTCATGGTCGTCCCTCCCGTCGTGCTGCTGCTCCCGCTGTTCCAGCTCGGTGCCAAACTCGGATGGATCTCGACGTACCGAATCGTGATCATCATCTACGTCGGCCTGATGCTGCCCTTCTCCATCTACCTGCTGGCCAACTTCTTCCGGGCGATCCCAGCGAGCATCTTCGAAGCCGCCGCGATCGACGGCGCCTCAGCGTGGCGCACCTTCTGGCGCATCGTGCTTCCGCTGTCCGGGCCGCCCGTCGCCACGCTGGTCGTCGTCAACCTCCTGTGGGTGTGGAACGAGCTGCTTCTGGCACTGGTCTTCCTCCAGAGCGACTCCAAAAAGACGCTCATGGTCGGCCTCACCGGCTTCCAGAGCCGGTACAGCCTCGACATCCCCACCGTGATGGCAGGCATGTCGCTCGCCGTCCTGCCGCTCGTCCTCGCCTACCTGTTCGGGCAGCGCTATTTCATCCAGGGCCTGACCGCCGGCGCCGTCAAGGGCGAGTGAACCACCCGTAGGACACACAGGGAGATCATCGTGGATTTCATCGGACGCCGTGCCGTCGTGACCGGCGGAGCCAACGGCATCGGTGCGGCAACAGCGGCACGGCTGCAGCGGGACGGCGCCAGCGTCGTCGTCCTCGACATCGAGTCCGGCGACCGCCCGGCGGACACAGTCACTGTCGACCTCTCCGACGCCGACGCGGTGCTGCGGGCCGCGGATCAGGCGAGTGAGCGGCTCGGGGGAGTGGACATCCTCGTCAACTGCGCCGGCATCTCACTGCCCAGCCGCGCCACCGAACTGGACATCGACGCCTACCAGCGCACCCTCGCTGTGAACCTGCATGCTCCGGTCCTGCTCATGCGCCAATTGTGCGGCCCGATGAGCAGGGCCGGCTACGGCCGGGTGGTCAATGTCAGCAGCATCCACGCACGCTTCACCGAGCCGGGCTCGCTGGCCTACGACGTGTCAAAGGCCGGCTTGGAGGCAGCCTCCCGGACTGCGGCGATCGAGCTGGCTACGACCGGCGTGCTGGTCAACGCAGTTGCGCCCGGATTCGTCGCCACCCGCATGTCGGTGGTGGACGGCGTGGACGAGCTCGACAGCGACTCGTTCCACACCGTCTACATCGACAACGACCGGCTGCCGATGCGCCGCGCAGCCCAGCCTCACGAGATCGCCGAGGCCGTTGCGTGGCTCGCCAGCGAGGACAACCTCTACGTCACCGGCCAAGTACTCACGGTCGACGGAGGCCTCACGGCACGGTTTTGACCCTCATCGGCCGCACCCCACGCCCCTACGAGTCATTGGAGGACTCATGCAACTCATCCGCCTCGGTCCCATCGGCGAGGAGAAGCCCGCAGTACGCATCGACGCGACCACCTACGTCGACGTCTCCGACCTCGTCGATGACTTCGACGAATGCTTCTTTGCCCGCGGCGGGCCGTCGCTGCTCACCGACGCCGTGGCCGAACGGATGGCCTCGGGCGCTACGGCCACGCTGAACGGGCAGCGAGTCGGGGCGCCGATCGCCAGGCCGCACCAGATCATCTGCATCGGCCTGAACTACAGCGACCACGCCGCCGAGACCGGCCAGGCCATCCCGGACGAACCCATCGTGTTCAACAAGGCACCGAACACGCTCGTCGGCCCGAACGACACGGTGTACATCCCCCGCTACTCGACCAAGCCGGACTGGGAGGTCGAGCTCGGCGTCGTCATCGGCAAACAGTGCCGGTATCTCGCCGACGAGGATGAGGCTGCCGACGCCATCGCCGGCTACGTGCTCGTCAACGACGTCAGCGAGCGAGCGTTTCAGCTCGAACGCGGCGGTCAGTGGGTGAAGGGCAAGTCGGCGGAGACCTTCAACCCGTGCGGACCGTACCTCGTCACCCCTGACGAGGCCGGCAACGTCGACAACCTGGGCATGTGGCTGGACGTCAACGGCGTCCGCCGACAGACCGGCTCCACTGCCACGATGCTGTTCGGTGTGACGCACTTGGTGCACTACCTCAGCCAGTTCATGGTCCTGGAGCCCGGCGACCTCATCAACACCGGAACCCCTCCCGGCGTCGGGATGGGATTCACCCCGCCGATCTGGTTGCAGCCCGGCGACGTCATGGAGCTGGGCATCGACCACCTCGGCACGCAGCGGCAAGCCGTGGCCGCCGCGCCCTGAACGGCCGAACGATCGATCGCCGACTGCACGCAGCCGTGCGACGCCCGACCGGCTGATGAGCTGGAGCAACGCCAGAACAACCCGAAAGGACCGTCGATGCCGCGCAGTTGGCACCGGCCGAACGCCGACGAAGACCGCGCCCCAGACGGCGGGCTGCCGGCCCCCTCAAAGGGCCTGCTGACCGACCTGCGCACAGCGCTGTCCGGATCCGACCGCGTGCTGCACCGAGCGTCGGACCGACTGGCTCGGGCGCACGACGCCTCCCACTACCTGCTGACGCCACAAGCGGTGGTCGCGCCGGACAGCGCCGAGGAAGTCGGCCGGCTCCTGCGCGCCACCGCGGCCCTCGGCGTTCCCCTGACCTTCCGTTCCGGCGGCACGAGCCTGAGCGGCCAGGGCGTCACCGACGGAGTGCTGGTGGACACACGCCGCCACTTCCGCGCCATCGAGGTACTCGACGGCGGCGCCAGGGTCCGCGTGCAGCCCGGCGCCGTGGTGCGGCAGGTCAACGCCCGACTCGCACCGTTCGGCCGCAAGCTGGGACCGGACCCCGCCAGCGAGAGCGCCTGCACCGTCGGCGGTGTCATCGCCAACAACTCCAGCGGCATGGCGTGCGGCACCCGCCACAACACGTACGCGACCCTGGACTCGCTCACACTGGTGCTGCCCAGCGGCACCGTGATCGACACCGGCGAACCCGACGCCGACGAGCGCCTGCGGGCGCGGGAGCCGGAGCTTTACGAGGGCCTCGACCGGCTGCGCCGGCGGATCCTGGCGAACCCCGAGTCGGTGCGCACCATCCGCCGGCAGTTCGCCATGAAGAACACCATGGGCTACGGGCTGAACTCGTTCCTGGACCACAGCCGGCCGGCCGACGTCCTCGCCCACCTGGTAGTGGGCAGCGAAGGAACGCTCGCGTTCGTCGCCGAGGCAACCTTCCGGACCGTCCCGGTCATGCCGCACGCCGCCACCGGGCTGCTGGTCTTCGACACACTGAGCGCCGCGACCGGGGCGCTGCCGGCCCTGGTCGAGACAGCCCCAGCAACGATCGAACTCCTCGACGCGGCATCGCTACGGGTCGGGCAGCTCGACCCGCAAGCCGACCGCGTCCTGCGCGAGATCGCCGTCGCGAACCACGCGGCCCTGCTCGTGGAATACCAGGAGCAATCCGCCGACGCGCTCGCCGACCGCACCGCCGACCACAAAGAGGTGTTCCAGCAGCTGCCGCTGTCAGCACCGGCACACCTGACCGGCGACCCGCGATCACGCAACCGCCTCTGGCACGTCCGCAAGGGGCTCTACGCCGCCGTCGCCGGCGCCCGCCCCTCCGGGACGACGGCACTGCTGGAAGACATCGTCGTCCCGGTACCCGCGCTGCTGGCCACCTGCGAGGCACTGACCCGGCTCTTCGACCGGCACGGGTACCACGACAGCGTCATCTTCGGCCACGCCAAGGACGGCAACGTCCACTTCATGCTCAACGAGCGCTTCGAGGACCCGGACAACCTCACGCGCTACCACCGCTTCAGCGAGGACATGGTCGACCTCGTCCTGGGCCACGGCGGCTCGTTGAAGGCCGAGCACGGAACCGGCCGGATGATGGCGCCCTACGTACGACGGCAGTACGGCGACGAACTCCACGACGTCATGCGCGAGATCAAGCGCCTGTGCGACCCCGCCGGCCTCCTCAACCCCGGCGTGATCATCAACGACGATCCCAACGCCCACGTTCAGCACCTGAAGTCGAACCCGACAGTGGAGCCCGAGGTCGACCGCTGCGTCGAATGCGGGTACTGCGAGCCGGTCTGTCCCAGCCGCGACCTCACCACCACCCCGCGCCAGCGCATCGTGCTGCGCAGAGCCATGGCCGCAGCCGAGGCGCGAGGCGACCTCCAACTGCTGCGCGAACTCGAGGAGGACTACGCTTACGACGCGGTACAGACCTGCGCCGTGGACGGCATGTGCCAAACCGCGTGTCCCGTCCTCATCAACACCGGCGACCTCGTCAAACGGCTCCGTGCCCAAAACCAGGGCAAGTTGTCCGAGGCAGGGTGGCGGGTCGCTGCCAAACACTGGGGCGCCACGACCAGGGCTGCCGCGCTCGCGTTGGACGTCGCCGCCTCGCTCCCCGCGCCGGTGGTCACCGGCGCCACGAAGGCCGCGCGGCGCGTCGGTGACGAGGACACTGTCCCGCTGTGGACCCCTGACCTGCCCCGCGGCGGCCCGGCCCGGCGACGCCTCACCGACCAGGAGAGCGAACGCGGCGGCCACCGCGAGGCGGACGCCGTTTTCTTCAGCGCCTGCGTCGGCTCCATGTTCGCCACCACCACACGCGAGGCCGGCGCGAGCCGGGCCTTCGTGGAGCTCAGCCGGCTCGCCGGTGTGCGCCTCGCCCTGCCCCCCGGGCTGGACAGCCTGTGCTGCGGCACACCATGGTCGTCCAAGGGACTTCGCTCAGGCCACGACACGATGAGGCAGCGGGTACTTCCCGCGCTGTGGGAGGCCAGCCGACATGGCGAGCTTCCCGTCGTGTGCGACGCCTCGTCGTGCACCGAAGGACTCAGGTCCAGCCTCGCGGCAGCCGCGGAGGGCGGCCCCTACGACGGATTGCGCGTCATCGACGCGGTCGAGTTCGTGTCGCAGCACGTGCTCGAGCGGATCGAGGTCAAACGACGGCTGCCTTCCCTCGCCCTCCACCCCACGTGCTCCTCCACCAGACTCGATCTCGACGGTGCGCTCCGCTCCCTGGCCGGCGCGGTAGCGGATGAGGTGGTCGTGCCGCAGGCCTGGGGGTGCTGCGCATTCGCCGGCGACCGGGGCCTGCTGCATCCCGAGCTCACCGCCTCGGCGACAAGGGCCGAGTCCGCCGAGCTGGCAGGGCGCACCTACGCCGCCTACGCGTCGTGCAACCGCACCTGTGAGATCGGCATGACCCGCGCCACCGGTCACGAGTACCAAAACATCCTCGAACTCCTCTGGGAAGCCGTGCGCTGACCCGCTCGCCCGGACTGGGACGACGAGCTCGGGTGCTGGATGGTCTCACGCGGGCACTTCACCGCACTGGCCGAGGGACTGCTGCGACGCTATCCGCGTGTGGCACTGGCGCGCGAATTCAACCGTGAGGAAGCCTGCACTACGTCATGCAAGAACGCGTCGGGTCCGTATTGCACATGCTCCTGCCAGGCCCGCAATCACGGCGGCGGTCACTGTGGTGACCGTCCTGATCGTCGACGAACGGCTCTGTTGGGTAGGGGACATTCCAAATTCCCAATTCCCAGGTCAGGACAGGTTCTTGTCGGGTCCGAGACAACCCGCCAACCCCGACCTGACCATCGACCATGAAGGCCCGGCCCCGACAGCCCGGCCCCGGCTTCGGCCTCTTGGGTGGCACGGGCCTTCTTCACCCAGCCCCGCAGGGACTCCGAACTGATCCCGAGCTCCCGGGCGACTTCGGTCACCGTTCGGCCCGACGACCGCACGAGCTCGATCGCGTCCCGCTTGTACTCGTCCGAGTACCGATTCGTGAACTTGCTTCCCACCTGACACTGCCTCCTCTGGAACCTCAGATCCCAATCTCCAGGTGTCCACGATCAAGGGGAAGCTTCAGAGTCGATCGGCCTGGTGGGGCTGCCCGCGCGGGCTGTTGCTTACTTCTCGGCGTTCGCTGCCTGCCGCTCATGCGATTCGGGTGTCTGTTCGCCGGGTGCTGCCGCGTAGAAGACCGACTTGCCTTGCTTGGACCGCTCGACCAGTCCCTTGGCGACCAGGTTTTCCACGGTGGTGCGTACGACCGTGGTCTTGACGTTGCGTTCAGGGTGGGCTTGTGAGAGTGCCGAGGTGATTTCTGCGGCCGATCGCGGTTCGGACTCCTGCGCCAGATGCCGGTTGACGAGTTTGACGAGCGTGGGCTGGGCTGCCTCGGCGCGGGTATTGGGTGTCTTGGCTGCGGCCTGCTGTGCCGTGTCTTTGTGCTTGCCCTTCTTGCGGCGGGAGGCAGTTGGAGTTTCGCGGGGCCCGGGGACGGCTGCTGTCTCGACCGCGGTGGGAACCGGATTGTCGCCTGCCAGCGCCTTCTGCACACCGAGCAGCACGGCTTGGTCTTCCTGCAGCGCCGTCAACTGCTCCTGGAGCGCGGTGACTTCGGTGCGGAGACGTTCCTGTTCCTTGGCGTTGCGCTCGAGGTCGGCAGTTACCTGTTCGGCGTATTGGGCCTTGATTCCGACTGTGTGCGGCTGGACTTCGGACATGGCTGCAACCTCTCGTAGGCGCTCGTAGTGCTGGGGGCGGATCGTACTCGTTGGTTTCGTCGGCTGTGAGGCACCTGTTGAACTGGCGTTTACCGCCCATTCTTTCACGGCGCGCCACAACTGATGGATCGCGTGATGCCGCGATGCTGCTGCTCACCTGATTTCTTCCAGGAGGCCCCGGCCTTCAGGCCGGGGAGGAATGGATCCTCGGACCGGAGCCGCGAAGCGGCGGAGTTCTCTACACGTATGCCCTGACCTGCACTTTCATGATATGATCAGCCCAATTCTGGTCTGAATGGCGGGGGTTGGGATGGGTGAGGTGGAACACGCCCGGTACACGTACCGGCTGCGCGTGTCGTCCACTGCGCTTGCCCGGCTGGAGGCCGAGTGGGCGCGCTGTCGCTGGGTGTGGAATGAGTGCGTGGCGATGTCCCGCAAGGTCCACCGTCTGAACAAGACGAGTGCGGAGAAGGTCACGTGTGGTCCGGCGCAGCTGGACAAGATGCTGACCCAGGCCCGGCAAGCGATGGGATGGCTGCGGGAGGGAGCTTCGGTGCCTCAGCAGCAGATCATCCGGGACTTCGCGAAGTCCCGCGCGAAGGCGCTCAAGGACGTCAAGGCGAAGCTGCCGATGCGGCAGCGGGCCGGGATGCCGAGGATCAAACGCAAGCGGGAGGCCGCGCCGTCGCTGAACTACACGCGGCGCGGGTTCTTGCTCAACAACGGACACCTGCATCTGGCCGGCGGAATTGCCCTGAGGGTGGTGTGGTCCCGTGACCTGCCATCCGATCCGACGAGCGTACGCGTGTACCGGGACAGCCTCGGCCACTGGTACGCCAGCTTCGGTGCGACACGAGGTCGCTCCATTCAAGTGGGGACAACCCACGGAGAGAAGGAGTACGGGTTGTCTCCCTGATTTGTGTCCAAGATCAGTCCCCAGGTCCGCATGCGTCGCTGGCAACGGCGGGGTGTGAAGCCGGACCGAAAGCCCAAGGGGTCCCGAACCGTCCGGGGACCACAGGCGAGGGGAAGGTTGGAAGGGTGAGCACGCGCGAACCTCTGGCGATGCCCCGTCAGCGTAACGGCCAGAAGACGGAAAGCAGAACTGGCCGACAGGCCCTCGGCGTTGAGGAGCGCCAGGTGGCCGCCCTGGACGAATGCAGGGCGGCGTGGACACCACCGGGCTCGGGGTAAAGGAGGCACCCTCCCCAGCCGCACCTTGATGGAGCGGAACGTGGAAACCCTGTTGCGGTCTGCCACTGGCAGTAGGCAATCCGCAAGGTGAGCCGATGCCGCAGCGGGAACAGGATGGTCCAAAAAGCGAATGCCGACAGGTCGAAAGGCCAGGGGAAAACGCAGCTGCCTGCTCCGAGGCGGCGCGCATAACCCGTCGGATACGGGCGGTTGCCTGGCCCGAAAGGGCGCTGACGTGGACCGGGTGGAACTTTGAAGAGAAGGTGAGAAGGGACCCGAACCGATGGGCAAGTTGGACACCGCGCCGGCTGGTGTGGTGAACGGACCTGAGGACGTTCCGGGATTCGACTGGCACGGCATCGACTGGGCCAGCGAGGAAGGGAGCGTACGGCGACTTCGCCAGCGGATCTTCAAGGCGTCGCAGGAAGGGGACCTGGCTAAGGTCCGCAACCTGCAAAAGCTCATGCTGCGATCGAGGAGCAACACGCTGGTCAGCGTGCGGCGAGTCACGCAGCAGAGTTCCGGCCGCAAGACCGCCGGGGTCGACGGAGAAGTGGTCCTGACTCCGAAAGGGCGGGCACAGCTCGCCACGGAGATCCAGGAGGCACCTCTCCGACGGCCCGATGCGGTGAAGCGGGTGTACATCCCAAAGAGCAACGGGAAGCAACGTCCACTCGGTATCCCGGTGATCAGAGACCGTGTCTCGCAGGCACGGGTGAAAAATGCCCTGGAGCCGGAGTGGGAGGCCCGGTTCGAGCCCAGGTCGTACGGCTTTCGTCCGGGGAGGAGCTGTCATGATGCGATCGAGAGCATTTTCTCGATGACGTGCCGCAAATCCCAGGTACGGGAGTGGGTCCTGGACGCGGACCTGTCGGCGGCATTCGACCGTATCCATCACGACCGTCTGATGCAGTCCATCGGCTCGTTCCCCGGCAGGGAAGCAATCCATGGGTGGCTCAAGGCGGGAGTGATGGAGAACGGCCAATGGGCCCCGACAGAGGAAGGGACGCCTCAAGGGGGAGTGATCAGCCCACTGCTGCTGAACATTGCTCTGCACGGAATGGAGGAAGCCGTAGGGGTCGGATACCGGATTCGCAAGGGCATGGAGCCCGGTGCGAAGCCCGGGACCCCGGTCCTTGTTCGGTACGCCGATGACTTCGTGGTGCTCACGCACTCGAAGGAGGAGGCTGAGCGGGCCAAACGGGAACTGGCGTTGTGGCTGGAGCCCAGAGGGCTCCGCTTCAACGAGGAGAAGACCCGAATCACCCATCTGGGAAAGGGCTTCGACTTCCTCGGATTCAATATCCGGAGATCCAGCGAACGCAAGGTCGTCATCCGGCCGAGCAAGGACGCGGTGAAAAGAATCCGGGAACGGCTGCGAACAGAGGTGAAGGCGCTGAACGGTGCCAACGCCGCAGCGGTACTGAGAACACTCACACCGATCGTGCGTGGGTGGGCGACGTACTACCGGGGGGTGATGTCCTCGAAGATCTTCGGATCGCTGGACACCTACGTCTGGAAACTTACCTTCAAGTGGTCCAGACGCAGCCATCCCAACAAGTCGAAGGACTGGGTGCGCGCCCGGTACTTCGGCACCTTCAACAAGTCCCGGGCAGACAAGTGGGTGTTCGGTGACCGAGTCTCCGGCGCCTACCTCTACAAGTTCGCCTGGACCCCGATCGTCCGGCACGTCCGGGTGAAGGGCACGGCGTCGATAGACGATCCGTCCCTCCAGGACTACTGGGCTAACCGGCGCAGAAAGAAGGCGCCCCCCGTGATGGACAAGACCAGCCTGAACCTGGCTTACCGCCAGCAAGGACTGTGTCCGCTCTGCAACGGGGCCCTGATTACCGGGGCCGAATACGAACCGGACAATCCGCGGGAGTGGGTCGAATGGTTCGCGGCTGTGGCGAAGAAGCTGCACAAGCACCACTTCGTCTACCGGCGAGACGGGGGCGGGGACGACTGGAAGAACCTCCGCCTCGTACACGCAGACTGTCATCGGCAGCACCATGAGGCCGACGACAGGATGACCGAACGGAAGAGCAGGCGTCCAGTGGGTTCTGCTTGAGCCGTGTGCGGTGTGAGTCGCACGCACGGTTCTGAGGGGGCCGGGACACGGCGACGTGTCCCGGCTACCCGACTCGTCCAGGCGTCCACCGTGAACCTTCCCGCCACCGGCCGCGTCATAGGCGTGGACTGGGGCGTGAAGGAGACCGCGACCACCACGTCCGACGCCCACGACCTGCCGCACGCCCAGCACGGGAAGACGGCCGCGCGGAAACTGGCCCGCTACCAGCGGATGATGGCACGCAGGCGTACCCCGAAGAACCGACCCGACACCGCCGGGTACCGCAAGGCCCGCAAGGCTGCAGCGAAGGTGTCGAAGAAGATCGCCCGGCAGCGGCAGGATGCTGGCCGCAAGTGGGCCAAGACCGTCGTCCGCGACTTCGACCAACTCGCAGTGGAGGACTTCCGGCCGAAGTTCCTCGCGAAGACCACCATGGCCTGCAAAGCCGCAGACGCCGCGATCGGTGCCACGAAGGCGGCACTGGTCGAGATGGGCCGCAAGCACGGCCGGACCGTGCACCTTGTCCACCCCGCGCACACCACCATGGACTGCGCACAGTGCGGAGCGAGAACCAAGCACGCACTCCCCCTCTCCGAAAGGACCTACGCGTGCACCGCGTGCGGATCCGTCTCGCCCAGAGACAAGAACTCCGCCCGCGTGATGCTCGTCCGGGCTGGTCTCAACCCGGCTAGTGCTGATCTTGTAAGCCCTGCCCCCTGCTAGGGGTCAGGCAAAGTGAGCTAGGAATCCCCCTCCTTCAGGAGGGGGAGGAGTCAAAGGGATGACCGTGTTCTTGAACGCTGCGCCGGTGTGGCTAACGAGTTCCCGCTCACTTCCCCCTGTGGCGGCGGACCATGCCTCATGAATGGCGGCGTGCTCCAGCACCGCTTCGGGCCGGGGGAGCACCTGCCGGAGGCCGGCGTACAGGCGGATCCGCACGCCCGGCTGTCCCGGGTCGTACGGTCGGCTCGCGCGGTCCCCCTACATCTGGGCGACGGCGTTCTGGAAGGCGAATACGGCCGCGTCGTCTGCGCCCGCGACATCGATGACGAGTAGCCCGGGTTTGGCCACGTGCGCTTCTTGGATCGGTTCCACATCCGTCTGTACGCGCGCCCGGCTGCAGCGAGGTTCTGCGCGTGTGCCCGATTCCCCCGAGCAAGTCAGTCTTCGTGACGGGACAGCAATGCGATATACGCATCATGCATGAGTTATAAGCGATAGATTCGGCATCATGAGCATGAGTCTCGAAGAGCGGGTGCGGTCCGCGGTCGCGGCGCTCCTGCATGCGGCCGGCGAGTCGCAGACCGATCTCGCCGCCGCCTTGGGGGTGAGTCAGGCGCAGGTGAGCCGCCGTCAGTCCGGCACCGCGGCCTGGAGCCTGACCGACTGCGAAGCAGTCGCCGCGCACTACGGCATCAACGTCCTCGAACTGCTGGCGGGACCCACCCGGGCCATGGAGGCGCTGCCCGCCGGGCGCCGCCGTGTTCCTGGCCGTCAGGCCAACACCGCACGTCCTGCGGCCGTCGAGGGGGGAGTGTGATGACGGATTTCGGCGCGATCGATGCATTGCTTGCCGGGGCCAGGAAGGAGGTGGCGCTGCCGTCCGCCGAGGAGCGGCGCACCTTGCGTGAAGAGCTGAACCTCTCGCGCGCCCAGCTCGCGCAGGCCTTGGGCGTCAGTCCCTCTACGGTCGGGGGCTGGGAGTCCGGGCGGGACCCGAGCGGCGAAGTGCGGGAGAAGTATGCGTACTTCCTCAAGGGGGCGAAGACCAAGCTGGCCGTCGAGGCGGCTGAGGATGCGCCGCCCGAAGAGCCCGAGGACGATGTTCTCGAGGGTGCTGAGCAGAGCATTGGCCGGGACGACGACGTTGACGTGCTCGCCGTGCCCCAGCCCTGCGTGCTGTGCGGGCAGCCTGCCCGCCACCAGGTCGCGGGATTCCCTCAGCACCTGGACCCCGCCGAATGCGGCACCTCCGAGCCTGCGGCGCCTGAGAAGCCGACTCCGCGCAAGGAGCCCCGGCGTCCAGAACCTTCCGGCGGGCAGGGGCAGTCGGGACGCGGGGTCAGGGTCGTGCCCGTCGGCCGCCGCATGCAGACCGCCGACGCGCCGGACCTGATCGGCTCCGCCGTCGAGGCCGCGCTCGCCGAGCACTGCGGGGACGCGGAGGCGGCGACCAAGGCGCTGGTGAAGCGGGCGATCCCGGACGCGATGGCGCTGCTGGACCACAGCCGTAAAGGCGGCCGCTACGAGGTGGTCGCGCACCCGTGGCTGCCCGACGTGCTGCGCAAGCAGTCCTCCCGGGGCGCCGACCAGATCTGGGAGGCCCGTCCCAAGTGGGCGAGACCCGAACTGCCGCCCAGGGAGCACGAGGTGACCGCGCTCGACATCAACGGCGCGTATTTGAGCGCGCTCAAGACCCATCTGCCGCTCGGCCAACTGGAACACTCCACCGGCAACCACCACGACCGACGCCGCGCCGGTGTCCACCTGATCACCCCGCCCGACTGGGACCACGACGCCTACCTGCCCAACCCGATCGGCAGCCGGGACGAACCGGGACCGCTGTGGGTGACCGAGCCGACCCTGCGCCTGCTGCTGCGGATTTCAGGTCCGAAGTACGGCCTGTGCGACCCGCCGGAGGTCCACGAGTCGTGGACCTCGGGGGCCACCGAGGGCCTGCTGGAGAAGTTCCGCATCACCCTGAAGGACGCCCGGGACCGGGCGATCGCCGAGGACGACGAGGTGACGCTGGAGTATGTCAAGGCGATGTACTCGAAGTTCGTCTCCACGCTGGGGGAGTCGAACTACAACCGGGAGCTGTACCGCACCGACTGGATGCACCTCATCCGCTCGCAGGCCTTCGCGAACCTGTGGTGGAAGGCCCACCGCGCCTACGACGAGGGCCTGATGGTCGTCCGCGCGATGGGCACCGACGAACTGCATGTCATCGGCGACTGGCGCGCGGTGTTCCCCGAGGGACGCGGCGTCACCGAGGTGAAGATCAAGGACGTCTACACCGTCGGCACCCCCGACACGACGGACCAGCGGACTGGACCGAAGAGCTGAGCCATCTCCGGCGAGGCGGCTGAGATGAGCGACGGCGCGCAGGTATCCGCCACTTCGCCTACTGGGACGAGGTACCGGCCAACACGTACATGTCGAAGACCCAGTGACGGGATCTGGACGTGCCGCGTCAGCCGGAAGGACCGGTCCGCGCCACGGTGGAGGGCCACGACGGCGTCGGCCGCCGCGATACGTTCGACCTCTACCTGATCAGCGAGTCGGTACCGATCTCCGCGAGTGCCGCCCAGCCGGATGCGGCCGGCGCCCGCCGTACGACAGTGCGCCCTTGCCGAGGCCGAGAGCTGGCGGCCCGTCCGTGACCGCGACCGTGCTGGCCCAGCAACTCCACGCGACGGTGGAGCTGCGGCGCGGGAACGAACGACCTGCACCACACATGCACGGCAAGCACGACAAGCTGCTGAGACGGCGCGAACCCGTGCCGAGCGCTCGACGACGTGAACCCCGCCTTCCGACGGCATGACGGAGGCCAGGCGGTCCCTGACCGCTCCAAAGGTACGGCGGGGTCTCGCAAGTTGATCGTGTGCTTGCGCCGGCTTCAGAGTGAGGCGTCATGGTGACAGCGAGCAGTGAAATTCCGCTGCACTCACCGGTCTTCAAAGCCCCTGACGCTGCACTTCGAGCCTCGGAAGCCGCTATTCTTGGCTCACCTAGAAGTACATGCGCTTGCGGTGTCGTCAATTACGCGCAGGCTGAGGAGTCGAGGATGCCGGAGAGGAATATCGAGTTCGGCAAATTCGGGGCTCGCGGTATCAAGGGACATGAGGCCGTCGCCCGCCAGCTCGATGGGCTCGCCAGCTTCATCGCCACGCCGATCACGGCGCGGCGTGGCCTGCTCGCCCGTCTTCACTACCTCACCCGCACCGACCACGCCCGCCAGGCGGCGCGCGAGGCCGGCCTGACCGTCACCGACCGCACGCTCAAGGCGTGGCTGGACGGCAAGCGCAGCCCCTCGAAGAAGAACCTCGAACGCATCGAGACGGCCTACCGAACCGTGCGCCGCCACAACGTCGTCCGCTACCTGCTCGCGCGCCTCAACCGTGAAGGCCGCGGCACCCGCGTCGAGTTCCACCCGCTCAACCAGTCCCAGGTCGATCGGCCCCGCCAGCGTGTGGTCTCCTACCGCACGCTCAACGTCCGCCACTGGGACCGCATCGTCGAGGCGTGGGCCAACGACGACGAAGAGGCCCTGGACGACGCCTGGATCAGCGGCGCGGTGGTGGACCTCGGCTCCGAGTGGGGCCAGTACGAGTACGTCACCAACATCGGCTTCGCGGCCTGATCAGGAGACGGCGCCTGGAGCTGCCTCTGGCCGGTGCTCATCCTCGCCACCGCTACGACGTCGGTCTGGAGGTCGGCCTTCCGCCGCACAATGGTGGAACTCGACACGGCGATCAACTCTCGGATGCCGAAAACGAGGAGCCTCATGACTACGGTCCCATCCCCTGACCGGAGCACCCCAGAGTGACGTGGTGGCGCGGGAACCGTGGACCTCGACGCGTATGCAACCCGGGTCCGGATCGGGCCGTGCTTCGTCGGCGCGTATCTGGCTGGAGACCCGGACTACCGGCGCGACGCGGTCTACGAGGACGAGGCCCATGTGGCCTTCTTGGACCGGTGGCCCACCGTGCCGGGCCAGGTGCTGGTGGCGCCGAAGGCGCACATCGAGCACGTGGTCCGGGACATGGACGAGGCCGCGTTCAACGGGCTGATGCTCGTGGTGCGCAAGGTCGCGTTGGCCGTCGAGGCGGTCTTCGCGCCGGAGCGGACATATCTGCTCTCGCTGGGAAGCCAGCAGGGAAACGCCCACCTGCACTGGCACATCGCAGGACTGAGGTTGATCCCCGGGGGTGGACACCGGGTTTCACGCGACGAGTGACAGCGTACGTGACGTGATCAATTGCTGTTCGTACTCGGCTGGCGCGAGGTGGCCGAGGGCGGAGTGGCGGCGGCGCCGGTTGTGGTACGACAGCCACCTGAACAGCTCCAGCCGTGTCTGTTCCACTCCCTCCCTCAACGGCCGAGCGGTACGCCGTTCCGGGAGGACCAAGGTGAATCAGGAATTCTGACGCACGTGCTCGCAGCAACACTCCACGGTTCCCGTGGACGGCCCCCAGCACCACGCTGACCTGCGAGCTCACCGGCATCACAGAGCAATCGGTTTCGGCCGGAACGAACCCCACCAGCGTCCCGTAGCGGTATCAGCCCACGTCAGAGGCAGACGGAAGCACCCCAGCGCGCGCCACAGGATTTACCACGCCCCCGGCGCGCACCGAAGGTGCGCTGGATCGCTGACCTGCAGGTTTCCACGGGTCCGCACTGTTGACCTTAGCCGGGACGCTTCTGGTTCTCGATGTACTCCTTGATGATCGACAGCGGGGCGCCGTCGCAGGAGGCCGCGAAGTAGGACGGGGGCCAGAAGTGATGGCCCCACAGGTACGTGTGGATGTGCCCGGGAAACTCTCCCTCAGTCTTCGACCGGGAGGTACCCCCAGCCGGAGCCTGCGGGCGGAGACACCTTTGAGGGAGCCGACCAGCCGGGACGGGGAGACCTTCGGCGGGTAGTGCACCAGGAGATGCACGTGGTCGGTCTTGCCGTTGAACTCGACCAGCTCCGTTTCGAAGTCGGCGCAGACGGCGCGCATGACTTCCTCGCAACGTCGAAGGATCTCGTCCGTGAACGGGCCGCGCCGGTACTTGGGTGTGAAGACCAAGTGTGCGTGGAGGGTGTGGACGACCGTACGGCCCCTGCGGATATGGGGGTTTGGCTCCCAGCGTGGTGACATAGAGCAATGATATGAACACGGTCGTGAAGATCGTCGTGCAAGTGAAGCTGATACCGGAGGCCGACCAGGCCACCGCGCTTCTCGCGACCCTGCACACGGCCAACGAGGCCGCGAACTGGGTGTCGGCAGTCGCGTGCGAACGCGGTGTTCCGCGTGAATACGAGCTGCGCAGGCACACCTACGCCGAACTTCGGGCGCGGGGACTGGGAGCGCAGGCCGCCCAGCACATCATCAAGAAGACCCGCGACGCCTACACCACGCTCAAGGCCAACATCCGCGCCGGGAACCTCGGTAAGCCTGGATCGAAGCGTCGCGTCAAGGCCGAGACGAAGCCCATCACCTTCCGGCGCGAGGCCGCGCAACCGTATGACGACCGGTGCTTGAGCTGGCAGTACGACGCGCAGACCGTTTCGATCTGGACGACCGCCGGGCGTGTCAAGAACGTCCGCTTCGCCTGTTCCCCGGATGCACTCAAGATGCTCCGGGAGCACCGGCAGGGCGAGTCTGATCTGATCGAGCGTGACGGCGTGTTCTACCTGATCGCGACCTGCGACGTTCCCGAGGCCGAGCAGTACGAGCCCGACCACTTCATCGGCGTAGACCTTGGAATCGTCAACATCGCCACCACGTCCACCGGCTACCAGGCAGCCGGGCGTGGCCTGAACCGCCACCGCAAGCGGCAACTCGACCTGCGCCGCAAGCTGCAGGCCAAGGGCACCAAGTCCGCGAAGCGGCTGTTGAAGAAGCGCAACCGGCGCGAACAGCGGCACGCCGCCAACACCAACCACATCATCGCCAAGACGATCGTGACCGAGGCTGAACGCACCTCGGCCGGACTCTCCCTGGAAGAACTCAAGGGAATCCGGCAGAGGGTACGGCTCCGCAAGCCCCAACGGGTCGCGCTGCACTCCTGGGCCTTCGCCCAGCTCGCAGACTTCATCGTCTACCAGGCCCGCAGGGCCGGCGTGCCCGTGGTCTTCGTCGATCCCGCCTACACCTCGCAGCAGTGCTGCGGGTGCGGCCACATCGACAAGATGAACAGGGCAAGCCAGGCCCGCTTCACCTGCCGGAACTGCGGGGTCGTTGCCCACGCAGACCGGAACGCTTCCCGCAACATCGCCCGCAAGGGCGAGGCTGTGTGGACTGCGGGGCGTGAGTCACGCGTCCCTGCCACCCCATAGGGGTGTCTGGACGGAGGAGCCCACCCAGCAGCCAGTTGGGCGCTACCTCCAAGCCCGGTCCCTTAGGGCCGGGTCAAGTTGACGGCATGGTCCATCAGCCGGTGCCGCCCGTGCCGCCGGTGCCGCCCATGCCGCCGCTCTCACAGCCGAGCCCCAGGCAGATCCCGCCGTTGCCGCCCGTGCCGCCGCGGCCGCCGTCGCCGGTGCCCACCGCGGCTCCGCCCGTGCCGCCGGTGCCGCCGTTGGCGCTGCCGCCGCAGATCCCGGCGCAGATCCCGCCCTTGCCGCCGGTGCCGCCCTCGCGGCCGGGCGCGCCGGTCGTGCCGGTGCCGCCGTTGGCGCTGCCGTTGCACAGTCCGGCGCAGATCCCGCCCGGGCTGCCGTTGCTCCCGTTGACGGTTGCGTTGCAGTTGCCCGCACACACCCGGTCGCCGATCCGCACACTGCCGTCGCTCGCCTTGATGTTGCCGAACTGGCCGCTGCCGAAGATGTTGCCGAACTGGCCGCTGCCGAACTGGCTGCCGCCGCCCGGCCGGGCGTTGTCGGCGGGAAGCTGCCGGGCGGCCACCATGGCCGTATGGCTCTGCGGCACCGGCGCCGCCATCGCGGCCGGCGCCAGCGCGCCGGCCGCCACACCGGCGGTCAGGGCGGTCGAGACCGTGAGACCGAGACGGACCTTCCAAGAGCGCATACGCATGGCATTCCTCTTTCCAAAGAATTATTTTCCGTAGCGCGGTTTCCGCTGTATCGAATAAACCCGGTCATGGGCCTCGCCGTCACGGCCCGGGAATTCGGGGCTTGACAGGAACGCCCCGGCCCGCACCGGGCCGGGGCGTCGGGGGGAGTTCCTCAGGAGTCGAAGAGGGAATTCAGGCCCATCAGCGCGGCCCAGTCCCCGTCGCGGAACTGCTTGTCCCAGGTGTCGAACTCCTTCTCGGAGATCTTGTACTTCTTGACGACGTCGGCCTTCTTCGCCTGCCCGGACTCCACGGTCAGCACGATCCGTATCTTGTCCACGTCCGTGAGATCCGACTTGGGCTTGTCGGGCAGGTCGGCGAACTTGAAGCAGCCGAGCTGGCCGGGCTTGCCGGGCTCTCCCGGCTGACCGGGGGCACCGCCCTTGCCGCCTTCCCCGCCCTTCCCGCCTTCCCCGCCCTGGCCGCAGTGGGACGGGGCGGCCGGGGTCATCTGGCTGGTGCCTGTGGTGACACCCGGCGCCGCCTGGGCGGCGCACGCGGTGCCGGTGGCGAGGGCCACCGAGGCCACCGCCAGGACGAGCGGACGCTGCCAGCGAGTTCTGGACATGGGGGTTCTCCGTTTTCCTTGATCGAGGTTGTGGTTCTGCGGGCGCTGCGCCGGCCGTCCTGCTCCGCGCACTGGTCAATGGGGTGCGGGGGTGGGGGGGGTTGGGGGTGGGGGCGGAGGCCGCGCGGGCCGCCCCCACCGGGGCGAGACGGTCAGAAGATGCTGCCGCCGCCGCCGCCGCCGGCGCCGCCGCCGCCGCCCTGGCCGCCGAAGAGGACGCCGAGCCCGCCCGCGCCGCCCTTGCCTCCGTTGCCGCCCTGGAAGACACCGAAGCCTCCGTTGCCGCCCTTGCCTCCGTTGCCGCCCTTGAGGATGCCGTCGCCGCCGGTGCCGCCGGTGCCGGCGCTGCCGCCGAACAGGCCGGTGCCGCCGTTGCCGCCGGTGCCGCCGTTGCCGCCGACGACACCGTCGCCGCCGCCGCCACCGCCGCCGCCACCGCCGCCGGACAGGATGCCGTCGCCTCCGTTGCCGCCCTTGCCTCCGTTGCCGCCGGTGCCCAGGACGCTGCCGCCGCCGGAGCCGCCGGCGCCGCCGCCGCCGCCGATGAAGCCGCCGCCTCCGGCACCTCCGTCGCCGCCGGCGCCGCCGCCGTGGACGAAGCTCACGACATGCGCGGCGGGCATCGGGGCGGCCATCGCGGCGGACGCCGGAAGGACGATGCCCCCGGTGATCACCGCGGCCGAGGCGGCGAGTGTCGCGAGGCGGAAGCCCCGGCGCTTGGAACGGACGTCGCTGTTGGTGTGAAAAATACGGGTCATGGGTTCTCTCCTACCGATACAGGGGGCTCTTCTGTCTGCCCCGGAAATTTCGGGCGACGGCTGGCGGACCGTTTTTACCGGACCGCCACACCGGGACAACTCGCGGTTTCGGTGAAAGAGAAAACCCTCTGTGAGGATTTCCGTCCTACCGTCCTGCCTCATTTATTTTCCGGATTTCCTTTCCGGTGAGGCCCGCACTTCAAGTAGGCCCCACGGACACCGCACGGTCACGTTCCGAGAGGTCGTGACTTGACCCAGCGGGATGAATCGGGTAAAGCGCACAAAGGACGCCGCACGGTAGTCCTGGGACACCGTGCGGCGTACGTGCGCCAGCGCCGCCTAGTACTGCAACGACACTCCGTGACGTTGCGGGTGCGGCGTCGTTGATTGCTGCGTGGGGGAAGAGATAACTGACGGCTGGTCAGGTGCCTTTGATGACTTCGTGGCGAGGTTCGCGGGCCGATTCGGCCGGGTGGAGCCCCGGCGTCGGATGGTGTCCTACCTGCGGGGA
>NZ_JBIAQV010000067.1:0-25607 GCF_042889305.1 Streptomyces sp. NPDC002619
GCAAAAGGCCAGGTCCGTCAGCCCACCCGCAAGACCACGGCGAAGGTCATCACCTTGCACCCGGCAGTACTTCACTGACTCAAGCAACGGCATTGTCCCGGCACTTCGAAGTGGAACCGGATCGAGCACCGGCTGTTCTCCCACATCACCATGAACTGGCGCGGCAGGCCCCTGACCAGCCACGAAGTCATCGTCCAGAGCATCGCCGCGACCACCACCAAGACCGGCCTGACCGTGCACGCCGAACTCGACACCAATCCCTACCCCACGGGCATCCAGGTCAGCGACGACGAGATCGCCGCCCTGCCGATCACCCGGCACCGCTTCCACGGGGACTGGAACTACACCCTCCACCCCCAGCATCCGCTGGACGCGACGGCGATCAACAGCACGCCAGACCAGGCACCGGCGAACAGACCGCCTCGCCTCACACGGCATTCGCTGCAGGACCCTGAACTGACCGGGATGACCCGCCAGCAGCTCAGCGAGCTCATCGACGCGCTGACTCCAACACTGGAGGTTCAACGCGAGCAAGTGCTCCGCACACGTCGCGGCCACGAGCGCCTGGTAGCCCCCGGCACAGGCGCCAAAGCCAAGCTCACCCCAGCCGACCGGGTCCTGGCCACCGTGCTCCACCTGCGCAAACTCGCCACCATGGACCTCCTCGGCCAACTCTTCGGCGTCACCGCGATGACCATCAGCCGCGCGAAACAGGAGGTCCAGCCACTCCTGGAAGCACACGGCCACCACATCAACACTTCTACCGCCCGCCTCCGCACACCAGCCGACGTCGCGACGTTCCTCGCTCCCGACTCCACCCAGACCAAGGTCAAAAAGACGAGTTAAAGATCTGCACGCCCTTAGAACTCCTAACAAAGTGGGAGGTTCCTTAGTCGCCGCCAGCAGATGATGCTGCAGGCCAGGCTGAGGAAGGCTTCGTGGATGTCGTCGCGTATTTCCCAGCGGATGCGTAACCGGCGGAACCAGTGCAGGAGTGCAAAGCTCTGCTCGACGACCCACCGGTGGACGCCCAGCCCTGAGCCGTGTTCGGTGCCGCGGCGGGCGATGACGGGGGTGATCCCGACGGCCCGGACCTGCTTGCGGTACTTGTCGTGGTCGTAGCCCCGGTCGGCGTAGAGCGCCTTCGGCCGTCGGCGAGGCCGTCCGCGTCGGCCGCGTACTGGCGGAATGGCCTCGATCAGCGGGATGAGTTGGGTGACGTCGTTGCGGTTGCCGCCGGTCAGCGATACTGCCAGCGGGATGCCGTGCGCTTCGGTGATCAGATGGTGCTTGGAGCCTGTTCGGGCACGGTCGACCGGGCTCGGTCCGGTTTTGGGCCGCCTTTCATGGCCCGCACGTGGGAGCCGTCGATCACCGCCCGGGACCAGTCCAGAGCGCCGGCGGCGTGCAGCTCGGCCAGCAGCGATTCATGCAGACGCTGCCACACACCCGCGTCGTTCCAGTCGCGCAGGCGCCGCCAGCAGGTCATGCCGGAGCCGAAGCCCAGTTCCTGGGGCAGGAACTCCCACGGAATGCCGGTGTAGAGCACGAACAGGATGCCCGACAGCGCCTTCCGGTCGTCCAGACGCTTGCGCCCCGGGTGATCCGTGCGACGCGGCACGACCGGCAACAACGGCTCGATCCGCGCCCACAGCTCATCGGACACGATCCACGGCAGCTGCTCACCCTTTCTCATGTGCAGGCTAACACCCCATCAGACACATACATTCCAAGGTAAGTTGCGGCATTCTGTTAGGATTTCTTAGCGAGTCGGGGTGGCCTCCCGTGCCCGCGTGGTGCCGCTGGCCTGCAAGGAAGCGCATCAAGATCATTACGTCGCCATTACGTGATCACTGTCATGGGGCTGCGTCGAGCCGCATCCGCCTGCACATACGCGAAGACCCCGGCCTCAGCGTTTCCGCTGGTGACGGGGTCTTTGGGCACCTCATAAGGGGTGCCCCCGGCAGGATTCGAACCTGCGCACACGGCTCCGTGGGCCGACGCGGTTCACCAGGTTTGCCCAGCTGAGAGGGCTTCGCCCGCTGTGGGCTGCCCGGCCATCCCACAGATACGCCGCGGGGCTGCCGCCGACCACCGCTTTAGGGGCGAGGTGAGGCGAGTACCGCTCTGACCTGCGGACTGTCCATGTGGGCGAGACCAGGGGTGAGTCATCCGCTGGCCACTGCCGTTCGCCGTGGCTCCCCGCTGAATCTGGCACGGATGTGGCACGGGGAGCTTCTGATGTTCCTCAACTTACCTTCATGGATGAGCACCTGCGCCGGTGCCCGAAGTACCGTCTCTGAGCAGGGGGAGGGCTGTCGTCGACTGTCGTCATCTGTCGTCGTTGGCCACCCTCGGACGGCCCACAGACGGCCCGGCCCAAGGCCTCGAAGAGCCTCTAGCGCTAGCGGCAGGGACCGCTAACGTTAGCGCCTCCGCTAGCGGCACATATGGCCTTTGACCAGCCTGGTGTGTGTCGGCAGGGTCGGGTGTGGAACCCGGGAAGCATGGCCGTAGGCATGGTATGGGGGAGCAATTGGACGGGGCAGGCGTTCGCCACGCTGCCGGACATAGACGCCTGCCATGCGGCCCTGCGCGACTCTCTCCGGCGCACTCGTGCCTGGCTCCCCTATGGCTGGGACTGCCTCGTGAGCCGCGCCGTGGCGGAGCTACAGGGGCGCATGAACACGGACGGCCGGGCGGCCGTGGAGGCGGGAAAGCGTTGGGACGCTGTGAGCGGGCCCGTATGGGTCTCTCTGCGCCCATGCGAGGGCAAAATGCGCGACTATGGCTGAAGAGGCTGTTTTGGTATGTGCCAGGGAGCCACAGATGGATGCCTCGGACGAACTCCTTCGAAGGCCTGACCCGTCGGCTCTGCTGGCGCTGAACGGTGCCATCCGCAGCCTCAATGCTGCGATGGCCACAGTGCTGGGCAGGCCGGCAGAGCAGTGCCTGGGACATGACTTCGGTGATCTGTTGCCCGCAAGCCAGCGGATGTCGGCCGAGAATCTCGTGGCCCACGCCGCCAGGACGAAGACGGTCCCGATGCGGGTGCTGGAGTTCCCCGGGCGAGGCGGAGCACCCGTGGCCTGCTTGATCGAGGCGCGCCCGGTGAAGGATCCCGCCGGTGACGAGCAGCTGGTCTGGGTGCACGCACTGGATGCGCGGAACGACCTGACGAGCCTGCTGATCCCGTTCCGGATGGCCACCGAGGCCGCCGACGTCGTCGGCCTGTGGATGTATTCAGCCCATGGCAACCGATTGGAGTGGCTCGGTGGCGCACCCGCCCTAGCCGCGACCTTCCCGGATCCCAATACTTACCTTTCTAAAGTGATCTCGGCAGTGCACCCTGACGACCAGGCGGCCCTGCGGCAGCTCCTGCGCCCGCCCACCGCCCAGTCCCCCTGGATCAGGTTGCGGTACCTCACCCCGCACGACGGCTGGCACCAACTGACCGTGCAGACCCGTCGGATCCAGTTGGGGTATGGCGGCCCCGAGCGGATCTTCGGGGTGGTCCGCGACGACACCAAGCAGGAGAAGCGCAGGAAGGAGGCGCAGGCCGCGCTGGCTGCCGAGCGACAGCGCGCCAAAGACACCGCCGACTTCTCCTCCGCCTTGATCAGTGCAGCCACGGAGCAGGAACTGCAGCAGGTCGTCCTGACCCGGCTCGCCGTGACCTTCGGCGCCAGCGGTGCCCTGCTCGCACTCGTCGACGAAGGCCGCCTGCACGTCTCCACCGACGCCGGGATAGGCATGCGCGAGGTCGGCGCCCTGCACGGCATGTCGTTGGACGCTCCGTGCCCGCTGCCCGAGGCGATCCGCACCGGCAAGCCGCACTTCATCCTCGACCGGGAAGAGTACATCCGCCGTTGGCCGCACGGGGCTGAATTTCCGCGGCTCGGCCGACTCGGCTCCGACTACGCCGTCTCGGTCATGCCCCTCATCGAGCCTGGCAATCAACCGCTCGGGGGATGGCTGGTGACCTACGGCAGCGGACACCGGCCGTCCTTGGACGAGCGGACCCTCATGGGTACGCTGGCCGACCTGGCAGGCCAGGCACTGAGGCGCATCAGGTCGCAGCAGGCACGAGTCGAGCTGGCCACGGCGCTGCAGCAGACCATGCTCCCCACGCTGCCCGAGCACCTCGCGGGCCTGGAGGTCGCCGCCCGCTACCGACCGAGCCGCGACGGGCTGGACATCGGCGGAGACTGGTACGACGCCTTCGTCATGCCCGACGGCACGGTCGCCCTGGAGATCGGCGACGCCCAGGGGCACGACGTGGACGCCGCCGCATCCATGGGACAGGTGCGCTCGTTCATGCGCGGGATCGCCGCCCACGAACCGGATCCCGCAACCGTGCTGACGCGCACCAACGAGCTGCTCGTCACGATGGGCGCGGCACGCTTCGCCAGCTGCACCATGCTGCATGTCGACCCGCGCGACGGACGGGTCACCGGCGCCAGCGCCGGCCATGTGCCGGTGCTGTACGCGTGCAGGGACGGCAGCCACAGCATCCGCGAGCTGCCGGGCGGACCGGTCCTGGGAGTCGTGCCCGACACCGACTACCGCGAGGAGACCTTCACCCTGGACAAGGACAGCGCGCTGGTCATGGTCACCGACGGCGTGGTCGAAGGACCGGGCCTCCCGTTGGAAGCCGGACTGGAACGGGCCGGAACACTGGCCGGCGCAGCCCTCCACGACGGACTGAACGCCGAGGAGACCGCCGACCGCATCCTCGACGCCGCGGTCGCGGTAGACCACCTCGACGACGTGGCCGTGCTGGTCATCCGACGCACGTGACTGCATCAAGCCGGCGGGGCGCCATCAATCGGTCGATGACGACGCCCCCACGCCAGCACAGGCTTTGAGATCCAGCCTCATCCCTATCAGGTCGATCACGGGGGTCTGCCAATGTCGACCAACGGCCCCTGCGCCTTGCTCGATCGTCCACTGAGGTCCGGGGCCGACCGCTGTTGTTCGTGCTTGTTGGTGTCAGTCGCTGGTGTCAGCCGTCGCACGTGGTCTTGACAAGGGCGAAGGCGCGTCTTGCCCAGTCCATGATCGACAGGTCCGGGTCGGGGTGCAGGGCTGGTAGCCCGATTCCAATGTCCATGGTGGCGCGTTCCTCGCGGGTCGGGCGTGCGTGGGGGCGTGTCCCGTCTCGAGCAGGTCCGTCCGGACGATCACGACTGCTGATCAGGCACTCGGAGACGGATTGAGCCGGGGCATGATCCGGTTGCTTGCCGCGGTTGCGTGGCGCAGGGCTATCGGCATGCGCCGCGGCAGGCTTGGGCTGTGGTAGCCAGGCGTGGACCGTTGATCAGGGTTGTCCGGAGTCGCTGTAGCGTCCTCCGGTGGACTGGTTCCAGACGCGTCGGTTGCTCATCTCGGAGATGTAGTCGACGTGTGCCTGCAGCGGCCAGGAGATCCGCTTCCAGTCGCCGATGACGTACGTCATGTTGTAGGGGCCTTCGGCCGGGGTGGTCAGGTATGTGGGCGCCACCTGCTTGTAGTAGGCCTCGACGGCCTCGGGGAGTTTGTCGGCACTGTCGGTGAGCAGCAGCGGGGAGTGGAAGCCGAGGTGGGACAGGGGCGCCGAGGCGACCGCGCCCTGCCAGTCGTCCCGCCTGACGAGGGTGAAGCCGTGGCCCGGCCCGGTGATGTTCCAGCCCACCATGCCCGCGGGGTCCCACATCTTGGCGAACGCGATGGCGGTGGTCTCCGGTGTGTTCTTCGGGGTCGCGTTGAAGTCGACGGGGTCGTCGTTGGTGATGCGTTGCACGGAACCGTAGGCATTGAGCTTCTTGGCGACGGCGGAGGATATCTGGTCCGGTCCGCCCCACAGGTAGATCTTGGCCCGGCCCATGCGCCGCTTGAGCGCGGTGACGGTCTCCGGCGGGATGCCGTCCCGGGTGACCCACAGGATTGCGGTGGGCATGTGGGAGGACCAGTGGGTGGCGGGCAGGGCGTACTCCCAGGAGTCCATGGACGCGATCATCACGTCCATGATTGCGCCCCCTTGGCTGCCGCTGTTACCCATCTGCGGTACGCCGGTGTCCGGGTTCTGGATGCTGCCGTAGACACGGTCGACGGCGTCGGCGAGCGCGGGGATGGTGGGCGCGGTGATGCTCTGGAAGGTCATGCCGATGGCCTTGAGCTGCGCCTGGACAGCCGGGTTGGCCGCCGCGCCCACCAGGAAGGCGTCGATGTTGTGGTGGCGGCTGATGCCCGTGTCGCCCAGGCGCTTGAGCTCGTTCAGAGTGACCTGGGGGATGCCGGTCTTGGTGACGTAGAGGATGGGCGCGTCGTCGGGGAAGTGGATGAGAGGGACGGCGGTGATGCCCGTCAGCGGATCGTCGGTGGTGATCAGGGTGACGGCCCAGGGCCGGTCGGGGACGTTGTCGTTCTCCCCCGGGGCGTTTTCCGGGAGCGCGGCCGGCCAGATGTGCTGCGTGACGGACACCGCCTCCTGGAAGGGGTCGGAGCCGTAGAGCCGCTGGGTGGTCTTGGTGCCGATGGTGGGCACCAGGGTGGGCGCCTCGGGTGGCGGAGGGACCCGGAAATCGCCGGTGCCGGTGGGCCGGCCGAAGGGGTAGCGGTTCGGGTCGGGCGGTGTGGGACCTGCGGCAGGGAGCGCCGTCACCAGCGTGGTGGCCATCAGCGCCGCTCCGCCCGCCAGCAATGCCGTCCGCGTCCGTATCGGTATGCGCCTGGGGAGTATGCGGCCGGGCCGCAGGTGTCGTGTCACCAAGAGAACAGTCTCCTCACCCTGGGGGGTGCCCCAGTGCTGGACCGGGAGTGCGGCGCCGCTGTCCACCCACCCAACGTCCCCGTAAACGAACTCCGCCGAAAAGGAGGGCCCGATGTCCGGCTGGGCGGTCCAGTCCCTCGGCGGGAAGCACACCGCAGCTCTGTCAGGTCCCAGCATCAGCGGATCAGTGCCCGCCGTCGCGCCTGGACGGACATACGAGTGATCCGGGACTGATCGCCCAGGTGCCAGGGACGCTTGCAACGGCGGCGAGCTGGGTGTCTGGTGCCGTGGGAGGGCCGGTTCAGCCTGTCCCTGCCGAACCGCCGGTCCCGCCTGTGCCTCCCCTACCGTCGCTTTCGTGGTCCTCGCAGAGCTGGGAGAGCTTTATCCAGGGCTAGCAGCTCTGCCAGAGCTCGATCATGAGGTTGGCGGAACGGCTTTGGGCTGGAGTTTCAATGACCCAGTCAAGCGCCGCCGCGCTCGGATCCTGGTGCACCAGTTTGGAAGACGCCGTATGCGGATCGTGGCTGACCTGCCAAGTCCCTGACCTGGTCCGGAGCGCGACTGTCGCCGCTGTTCCCCGTGAGTCTCCGGAAGAGCCCGCCGGACCGGGCACGGAACGGGCACGCCCACCAGAACCTCCCCCAGGGTGCTTAGTGGCCAGCGATTCGCGCCAGCCTCATAGCCCCGGTCACAAACGGACGACGATCAAGGCAATGTCGTCGCGCCCACCGCCGGTGAGGCCGAGGCGGGTCAGCACAGCGTCGGCGAGGTGCTCTGCACTGAGCCCGCTGCACGCGGCGAGCACGGCGGTCAAACGGGCCAGGCCAGTATCAATGTCTTCGTCACGGCGCTCGATCAAACCGTCGGTATACAGGACGAGCGTGTCGCCGTGGACGTAGGCCATAACGGCCTGCGGGCGGGGGATGTGCTCGGGCCGGGCGGCCAGGGGCGGGTCGGTGGCCTGGTCCAGCAGATCGCAGGTGCCGTCGGCGTGCAGCAGGACGGGCGGCAGATGCCCGGCACTGCTGTAGATCGCCAGAAGACCGTGGGTGTCGATGAGCACCTGGACGGCAGTGGCGGCGAGCGCCCCCTCGACCGAGCGGGCATAGAGCCCCAGCACCTCCAGCGCCTGCGCCGGCCCGTGGACGGCCCGGGTCGTGGCGCTCAACGCGCTGCGCAGCATGCCCATAACGGTCGCAGCCATCAGCCCGTGGCCGACCACGTCCCCGACCGCGACAGTGAAGCGGTCCCCGCCCAGGTCGACCACGTCGTACCAGTCGCCGCACACGTTCAGTGATCGTGTCGCTGGCAGATAGCGCACGGCGACGTCCTGGTGCCGGGCGAGGTCCGGTGACTGGAGCATGGCCTCCTGCAAGGCGACGGCGGTCCGCCGCTCACGGGCATGGGCTTGTCGCAGTTCCTCGTTCAGCCGCTGCAGCTCCCGCGCCCGTACGTACAGCTCTGCCTCCATGTCTTCTTCCCACTCGCCAGTGCCTGGCGGGCGGTGGGCGGCCTGGCGAGCGTGAACGTACGCCGTCATGTCCTGCACCCGGTGGATGATCCACATCACCTCCCCGTTCGGCCCGAGAACGGGGGTGTTGACCGGGGACCACCACCGCTCTTCGAACATGCCTGTGTGGCCGGTGATAGGGATGTCGTACCTCTGCAACGCCATGGTGTCCTCGTGCCCGGCGGATAAGACTCGGTGCAGTGACGTGCTCAGATTCTGCATCCCATCGGCATCGGGGTCGGCAGGGTTGTCCGGGAAGGCGTCGAAGATGTGCTGCCCGACCAGCTCCTGCTTCGTTCGCATCGTCATGCGAAGGTAGGACGGGTTGGCATCGACGATCACCAGGTCCGTGCCCAGCACCAGGCACGGGCTCGGAATAGCGGCGAACAGCGCCGCGTAATCGATCTTCGGTGCCGTCATCCTGCCACTCCCTCGGGGAGTGCCTACGTTTCCAATGTACGAAGCGTCCAGCGCCCCCGCGCCCGCTAATCGCACTCGAGGTCGGCGGAGCGACTTTGGCCGGGAGCTGCTTTGGCGCGAGTGATCATGGCCCCGTAAGCTTCCGGCGCGTCGGGCAGTCTGTGGACCTGCCCGGTAAAGCACGACGTTGGGGCCATGATCTTCGAGGCTCGCGCCAAAGTGGCTGGCTAAAGTCGTGGAGCCGACCGCCCCAGCCACGACGTGTTCTGACCTCATGCTCCGTGTGCCTGCCTCCTGGGCGGGAGCGGGCGGCCGGCGGTGCCGAGCGGGGCGGAGACATGAGCGCGGGCGCCGCCGGCCGCCCGCGCCCGCCCGGAGGAGCGAAGCGACGACGGGTGCTTGATGAGGTAGAGAAACCTGTAACAGCATCACTTCATGGTCGTCTGTTCGACGATCCAGGCACGGTATGCCGGGGCCGCGTCATCGATCAGTGTGGAAACCACGCAAGGCACTTCGTACGGGTGTTCCCGCTCGGTACGGGCGATGATCTGCGGGACAAGCTCCGCCCGCGTGTGCAGCGTGACGTGCGCCTCGCCGATGTCGTGCACCTCGTCGCGCCACCGGTAGACAGACCGAATCGCCGGAATGATGTGGCTGCCCGCACAGAGCCGGTCTTCGACCAGAGACTTCGCGAACGCAGCCAGCCACTCCACGTCGGGGGCAGTGATCCTGCGCCGGCGGGGCCGCCATGGGCTACCACCGGGCCGGCTTCGCCGTGGACGGCTGCGACATCGCCGACCGCCCCCGCTACCCCTTCCCCTACCACCGCGGTGACGCGCTCGAATACCTCGCCCGCCTGATCGCCACCGGGGAGATCGAGCGGTACACCCTCGCCCACGCCTCCCCGCCCTGCCAGGGCAAGTGCGGGCTGACCGTGGGCACCAACGCCTCCCAAGGCTGGGGCGGCACCCACGAAGACCTCGTGGCACCCACCCGCGACCTGCTGGACCGGTCCGGCCTGCCCTACGTGATCGAACAACCCAACGGCCGCGCGGAGATCCGCAAAGACCTCACCCTGTGCGGCGAGATGTTCGGCCTCGGCGTCCTGCGCCACCGCAACTTCGAACTCGGCCGCTGGGCCACCGCCCGCCCGGCCCACCCTCGACACCGGGGCTACGTGCGCGGCCACCGCCACGGCGTCCGCCGTGACGGCCCCTATGTCGCCGCCTACGGCAAGGGCGGCGGCAAGGCCACCGTGCCCGAGATGCAGCACGCCATGGGCATCACCTGGACCGACGTCCACGAGGAACTGACCGAAGCGATCCCGCCCGCCTACACCCGGTGGATCGGCCGCGCCTTCCTGACCAGCCGGCAGGAGGTATTCGCGTGACCGACACCGCCACCGCGGCGGGCCTGGACACGGCCACCCTGGCCGACGTGCTCAGGGTGGCCGGCTCCGGCGACTTCGACCGCTGGCAAGAACAGATCCGCCGTACTGGCGGCTGTGCCGACCCCATCCGGCTGGTGGGTGCGACCAAGACGATCGACCCCGCGACCGGCACCGTCCTGCACCACTACACGACCGAGCACGAACCGGGCGGCATGCTCCGCGTCGCGTGCGGCAACCGCCGGGCCTCCCGCTGCCCGGCCTGCGCCTGGACCTACGCCGGCGACACCTACCACCTCATCCGCGCCGGCCTGACCGGAGACCCAGACAAGGGCACCCCGCACACCGTGCGCGATCACCCCCGGGTCTTCGCCACCCTCACCGCCCCCTCCTTCGGCCCCGTCCACAACCGCCCCGCCAACCGGCCCTGCACCTGCGGTATCCACCACTCCGAGGACGCACCCGAACTCGGCACCCCGCTCGACCCGGAGGCGTACGACTACGCGGGCGCCGTGTTGTGGAACAACCACGCATCCGACCTGTGGCGCTACTTCACGATCTACCTGCGTCGTGAGATCGCGCGACGTGCCGGGCTCACCCAGAAGGCCGCTTGGGAACAGTCGCGCGTTTCCTTCGGGAAGGTCGCCGAGTACCAAAAGCGCGGGGCCGTCCACTTCCACGCCGTGATCCGCTTCGACGGACCTGAGGGGCCGGACACCCCGCCCCCGGCCTGGGCCACCCTCGACCTGCTCACCGACGCCATCCACGCCGCCGCCGCCCGCGCCGCGGTCGACGTGCCCCCCGCTGGCGACCAGCCGGCCCGCAGGCTGCGGTGGGGGACGCAGCTCGACGTCCAGCCCATCGGCGCTTTCGGCAATGGGGAAGAGATCACCGAACAGGCAGTGGCCTCCTACGTGGCCAAGTACGCGACCAAAGCCGCCGAGACGACCGGCACCGTGGATCGCCGGATCGGCAACAAGGAAGCCCTCACCCTGCTCGGCGTGCCGGACCATCCGCGCCGCCTGATCGAGGCGTGCCTCGACCTCCACGCGCTGTACCCGGACCGGAAGTTACGGGACTGGGCCCACATGCTCGGCTTCCGCGGCCACTTCTCCACCAAGTCCCGCCGCTACTCCACCACCCTCGGCGCCCTGCGCCAGGTCCGCGCTGACTACCGCGCCGCCCAGCAACGTGCCGCCCTCGGCCTGCCCGACCCCGACGACCACCCGGAGGCAACCACGCTCACCCTCGCCCACTGGGCCTACGCCGGCCACGGCTACACCCCCGGCGAATCCTGGCTCGCTGCCAACATCCGCCGCGACATCCAACTCAACCGCGAAACCGCACGCGAAGCCCTACAAGACCAATGCGACTCGGGGGGAGAACTGGCGTGAAAGACGAACTGGTGACCGTCGCGGAGATCTGCACTGAGCTCAAGGGTATTTCACGTCGGACCTTCTATCGGTGGCGCGAATTGCAGGATGCTCCGCAGGCCTTCAAGTTGCCGAACGGCGAACTGAGAGTATGGCGGAGTGACTTCACCGCGTGGCTGCGACAGCGAGAAGGGGTTGCCGCGTGAAGTCTACGGATGTTCGCGTCTGGTCGATTCGGCAGAACAAGAGTGCTACGAAACCTTCGTACGAAGTCCGTTGGAAAGTGAGCGGTCAGCCCTTTTCGCGGACGCGCAGGACGAAAGCTCTGGCTGACGCCTTCCGATCGCAGCTCGTACGCGCTGCTCGCGGCGGCGAGGAATTCGACACCGAATCCGGCTTGCCGGACTCGATGGTTGAAAAGGTCGAAGCGCCCCCGGCACTGACCTGGTACGCCTTCGCATTGAAGTACCTTGGCATGAAGTGGCCGCATGCTGCCCCGAAGCATCGGGACGGCATCAATGAGGCGTTGACAGCCGTGACCATGATGATGCTGGACGAGCGCGCCGACCGTCCGCCAGCGGCGTTGCTTCGTGAAGCCCTGCGCCACTGGGCCTTCGTCCTGCCAGGGCCGCTGGAGCGAGAGGTTCCCACGCACATCGGGAACGCGCTGCACTGGGTGGCCAAAGCGTCCATGCCGGTGGCCAGCCTCAAGGATCCGGTTCTCGTTCGCTCCGTTCTCGACGCGCTGAAACTCAAGCTTGACGGCACTGCGGCTGCCGCTGAGACCGTACGGCGGAAGAAGAACACCTTCGTCAACGCTCTCCAATACGCCATGGATATGGGGGAATTCAGTGAAAATCCGATGTCTTCCGTCAAGTGGCAGAAACCGAAGGTGGTCAAGGAGGTAGATCCCCGAGTTGTCGCCAATCCTCGACAAATGAACTCGATCCTGGATTCCTGTACGTACGTTGGAAGTTACCGTCGGGCTCGTGGCCGTCGATTGGTCGCCTTCTTCGGTGGCATCTACTTCGGCGCGTTCCGTCCGGCCGAATCCGCTGCGGTCTCGGTTCTGGATCTGCGGTTGCCGGATGAGGGGTGGGGTCTCGCGAACCTGCACCGGACTCGTCCTTCAGCGGGCAAGCGATGGACGGACAACGGCGAAACACACGACGACCGTGGGCTGAAGAACCGGCCCGAAGAAGAGGTGCGTCCCGTCCCGATCCCGCCGCAGCTCGTCACGATCTACAAGTGGAGCATCGACACATTCGGCACGGCGGACGATGGCCGGGTGACCTTCAACGAGCGCGGGGGAGTGGTGGGCTCCTCCACGTACGACCGCGTGTGGCACGAGGCTCGTGAGCTGGCGCTCCCGCCAGAACAGGTGAATTCGCCACTGGCGAGACGGCCGTACGACGCTCGTCACTCGGCGCTGACGGGTTGGCTGAACGCCGGGCTCGATCCCGTCGAGGCTGCCTGGCGGGCCGGCAACAGTGTTGAGGTGCTGCTCGCTCGGTACGCCAAGTGCATGGACGGACGGCGCGAGATCGGGAACAGCCGGATCGAGGGCTTCCTTCACGAGTACGAGTGAGGCGCGTCGGTGGTCGCCGACGGTACTCTTCAGGCCCCTGGGACTACCCGGGGGCCTTCGCCTTTCCTGGGTCTCACCTGCGGAAACGTCCCAAGATCCATCCCGTAAATACGCCGCGAGTGCCGTCATGAGGCTGCTCACGGTGGCACACGCCTGCACATACGCGAAGACCCCGGCCTCAGCGTTTCCGCTGGTGACGGGGTCTTTGGGCACCTCATACAGGGTGCCCCGGGCAGGATTCGAACCTGCGCACACGGCTCCGTGGGCCGTGGGCCGTTACAGGTGCGCCGTCTGGCGTCTGATCGCCCAAGGCGTCACGGCCGCCGGTCCGTCCCGGACCGCATCCGGGCTGCGCACTCCGCAAGCAGCGCTGACGGCTCCGTCAGGAACGCCGGGTGACCTGGCGAGGCCCATACATCAAAAGGCCCGCCGACGCACCGTTGTGCTGGGGGGAGAAGGCCTACCTCATTCGTACCACGTCGAGCGACGCCGTAATGGGTGACCGATACCGAGGGCGGCCGGGTGGCGGGGCTGCGCCGGCCGGTCGGCGGGGTCGTTTCGGACACCTGGCGGATGTTGCAGGGGGAGACTTTCACTGACCCTGGAGCACATGAGCCACGACGCGGCGTCGGCCGTTTCACCCGCTGCCAGGACATCCTGCACGCCGCCACCGCACCAGCTCAACTGATCAAGTAGTCGTCGCTGGGCCCACACCATTCGGAGTCATGCCGGGCCAAGAAGGAGGTCGGTCTTATGACGATCCGCCTGACGTTTATGTGTGCGCCCAGCGGTGACGCCACCCTGGATCCACTCCTCGGTGACGCTCCCCTGAGTGAGCGCAGCCTGCGTATGGCACGCGCCGCGAGAGCAGCGCTCCCTCCCCATGGGCCGACCGTCCGGGCGCCCTCGATCCGTTGCTCGCAGACCGCCGACGCCCTCGGCCTGAAGGCAGCGTCCGAGCCTGCGCTGCGCGATCTCGACCTCGGTAAATGGCGCGGTCGCACCGTCGACGACGTCGCCGCGACCGAGCCCGACGGGTTCAACGCCTGGCTCACCGATCCGGATGCCGCACCACACGAAGGTGAGTCCGTACGTCGGCTCTGCCGCCGAACGGCGGACTGGCTGAGCAGCGTGGAGCCCGACACGGGCCACGCAGTGGCCATCACCGAAGCGGCCATTGTGCGGGCCGCGCTCATTCATGCTCTGGGCGTGCCGGCAAGAGCCTTCTGGCATCTCACGGTGCCACCCCTGTCCGCGATCTCCCTCACCTGGCGGGGTTGCTACTGGGACGTCCGGCTCGGCTACGTCACTCCCCAGGAGGCCCAGCGACGGGCCCTCTTGCGATCGGAGACGTTGGTACGCCCCGAGAGCGATCAGTCCGCGTCGCCTCACCTGGGCGGTGAGAAACGATCAAGTTCCTTCCGGGAAACGATCTTCGCCAGTTGCGGGTAGGCCCTGACCAGCGCATTCCGTCAACTGCGGTATTTTTCTTCGGAATCCAGCCCAGGCGCTGGCGTACCCGGGTTGCTCGTTGAGGTGGCTATCGACGACTGGCGTTGCCTCGGATTCGCCGCGTGGGGCTGTGGCGTGATGGGAAAGCCCCGGCTGGACGGGGGAGACCAGCCGGGGCCGTGAGTGGTGACGTGCGGAGGGCGGTCGCCTCTCGGCGGAAGGCTCCATGGGGCTTCAGCCGGACGATCGTCCCCATGGGCTGTTGGTGAGGCCCGGGGACACTGTCCCCTCCGCAGCCACGTATATAGGTGAACGGTCAACCGTCCCGGGGTGTTCCTGGCCCGTCGCCTCCTGCCGTGGTGAGCTGCGGCACAGGCAGGGCTCAGTCGACGAAGTCGGCAACCAGGGTGGCGAATTCGTCTGGTGTGGCCAACCGGATGCCGAGGGTTTCGGCCTTGGCGCGCTTGGATCCGGAACCCTCTCCGGCGACGACCAGGGTGGTCTTCTTGGAGACGCTGGAGGAGGAGCGGCCGCCGGCGCGTTCGATGAGTTCGTTCATCTGGTTGCGGCTGAGCTTCTCGAGGGGGCCGGTCATCGAGCCGGTGACCACGACCGTCATCCCGGCCAGCGGCCCGCTCACGGCATCCGCGGCTTCCGCATCGACGACGGCGGCGTCGCCGGTCGTGGGCGCGGGCGGGGTGGCGCCGGGTTCGGTCATGTTCACCCCGGCGGCGGCGAGTTTGTCGATGAGCGGGGCGAGGTCGGCGAGTTCGGCGACGATCGAGGGGGCCTTTTCGGTGCCGATGCCCTCGACCTGCTGCATCGCTTCGGCGTCGGCGGCGCGGATGTTGTCCATGGTGGCGAAGTGGCGGGCGATGCGGCGGGACATGGAACGTCCGGTGCCGCGGACCCCGAGCGCGCACAGCACCCGCGAAAGCGGCTGGTCCTTGGCCGTGTTGATCGCGGTGAGCAGGTTGTCGGTGCTGGTCTCGCCCATCCGTTCCAGGCCCAGGAGCTGGTCGCGGGTGAGGGCGAACAGGTCGGCGAGGTCGGCCGCGAGGCCGGCGTCGACGAGCTGGACGACGCGGGTTTGGCCGAGGCCTTCGATGTCGAGCTGGTCGCGGCCGGCGGCGTACGACAGGGCGGCGACCAGGTGGCAGTTGCGGCCGTTCTCGCAGCGCCAACGCTGCTCGCCGGTGTCGATGCCGGCCCCGCAGCGCGGGCATGTCTCGGGAAAGGCGATGGGCTGTTCGTCGCCGGTGCGCAGGTGGGCGACGGGGGCTTCGATGCGGGGGATGACATCGCCGGCTCGATGGACCATGACGTGGTCGCCCAGGCGCAGGTCGCGGCGGGTGATGTCGGCGGGGTTGTGGAGGGTGGCGTAGGTGATGGTGGAGCCGTCGATCTCGACCGGCTCGAGGACGGCCCTGGGGGCGATGATGCCGGTGCGGCCGACGTTCCACTCCACCTCCAGCAGCCGGGTGATCTTCTCGACGGCGGCCAGCTTGTAGGCGATCGCCCAGCGCGGGGCGCGCGACCCGGACCCTGCGGCCTGCTGATCGGCGGCCAGGTCGGCCTTGATGACGATCCCGTCGATCCCGAACGGCAACTCGGGCCGCAGGACGGCGATCTCCTGCACCCGCGCCAGCACCTGCTCGACCGTGGCGGTGGTGATACCGGGCACGGCAGTTGCGGTGGTGGTGTTCACCCCGAACGTGGCAGCCTGCGCCATCAGGTCGCTGTGCGCGAGCCCGCCCAGCCGTGCGGCGAGCGCCGTCTCGGTGCCGGCCACAGGCAGCAGGCCGTACCCGAAGAACGTCATCGGCACCGTGTAGGCGCGCTCCTTGGCGCGCAGCGTGCCCGCCGCGGCACCACGCGGGTTCGCGAACGGCTGCCCACCGTGCGCGATACGGACCTCGTTGGCGTGTTCGAACTGGGCAGTGGTCATCAGGACTTCGCCGCGCACCTCGATGGTCACCGGCTCGGACAGCGTCTGAGGCAGGCCCTCGATGGTGCCGATCGCGTGCGAGACGTCCTCCCCGGTCGTCCCGTCACCACGCGTGATCAGCTGTCTCAGGCGGCCACGGGTGTAGCGGGCGGCGATCGCCAGCCCGTCCAGCTTCGGCTCGACACTGAACCGCTCGACGTCGTGGCCGATCCTGCGGGCCAGCGAGGCGGTCCAAGCGGTGAACTCCTCGGGGGAGAAGACGTTGTCCAGGCTCAGCATCGCCACCGTGTGCGGCACATCGCCCTCCACGGCGCCGCCGGCGACCTTCCCGGTCGGCGAGTCGGGCAGCACCTGGTCGGGATGATCGGCCTCCCACGCTGCGATGCCGCGCACCAGCCGGTCGTACGCGTCGTCGTCCAGCACCGACGTGCCGCCCGCGTAGTAGGCGGCCGACGCCTTCACCGCGTCCTCGACCGCCTGCGCGTAGGCGACGGCATCCACGATCACTGCTGCAGGTGTTGTCATGCCTGCCATCCTGCACGCCACCACTGACAACGCCCCGGGGCCAAGCATGCGGGGGGGCCACGAGGGGGAGCTGTCGGCCGCCCATGCGCCGAGAACTGGATACCAGGTCGGCGATCGGGGTCTTCCCCACGCCAGGCCGGCCGACGCCCACGACCACCACCGGCCGCTACTGCCGCACCGCGCACGGGTCGCCGCCGGGAGGACGGCCTGGCGCAGGACCTCGAGGCTGTCCTGGCCGGACAGCACCGTCGGGTGCCCGCCCCAGCCCGTCGCCGCAGGGCGGAGCACTGGTCGATCCACTGCTGCAGGACCGCCGCCATGGCCGTCTCGTCGGGCACCGCCGTCATGCCGGAAGCCAGCCCACCGTGCGACCTCGCTCTCGCCTCAGACGGCGAGGGCGGCGGCCCGGCGTCGGCCCCTTCTGCGGGACGGCTGAACGCCGCTGCTTCCTCGTCTCTGCGTCTGTGTGAACCCGGCCGTACGACAGTGGCCGCCTCGTCGGCTGGGCCCGTCCGTAGGAGGACAGGCCCGGCCGCCTTCCGGTTGCGATGCGGACCGGAGCGGCCGAGCTGTTGTCGGTCGTCGTGTCAGTCGTTGTCGTTGTACAGGGCCGAGGGACGGGTGACGCAGGCGATCGGGAGGAATCCCCAGCCGAGGTTGGGGTCGCGGATCACTGCGGCCTGGCCGTCACGGGTGGTGAAGCGGTACATGACCGTGCCGGAGGGCGCGCCCGCAGAATCCGCCCAGTTTCCGCCGTTGGAGGTGAAGTCGGTGCCGTGGAAGTAGTTGTAGTAGAGCGTGCAGCCTGTGTTCGCGGGGGAGGCGGTGCCGTCGCCGGTCGCGTGCGCCGGGGCGTTGAAGTCCCGGCCGATGGTGAGCCGGTGCGACAGCGTGCTCTTGGTCGTGTCGGAGCAGGAGTCGCTCACGCTGCGGACGAAGACGCCCATGGAACCGGGCATCGCCCAGCCGCACATGTTGAGCCGGGTGATGGCCCGGCCGTAGTGCCAGTTGGCGCTGGTGGTCTGCTCGTTGTCGAATTCCCAGCCAGACAGGGAGCGCCCGAGGTAGTAGCCGCTCGGCTTGTTGACGATCCAGCTGCCGCCGCCGGCGATCGGTGCGCCGGTGCTCGGGGAGTTCGCGGTCTGGATCTGCCAGACGTTTCCGGCCAACGCGGGAGAAGAGGCGACGGCGGTGAGTGCGGCGGCCACGGCCAGTGGGGCAAGGCGGCGCAGGGTGCGCGCGATGCCGAGGTGGTGGAGCATGCGTACTCCTTTCGACTGATGGACGTTCGACCGTGGTGCTGCGGCCGGGGGCCTCAGCAGAACCAGCCGTCCTGGACCCAGCCGTGGCGGTTGATGTCGCCGTATGCGAAGCCGTACGCCCAGCCGCTCTGCTTCTTCTCCACCAGGAAGGTCTGGCCCTTGTAGAGGGTGCCCATCCAGGCGCCGCCGGGGTCGGTACGGACGTACAGGTCGTTGGCGCACACGGTCTCCCGGACGCCGACGGTGCCGTTCGAGTAGGCGAGGGCCGGCCCGGCGCCGATCAGGACCGCGGCGCTCACCGCGGCGGCGACGGCGGCCGCACGGCCGGCACGGAGTACGGACATCGGAATCCTTTCGCTGTCGTTGCAGGTGGACACGGGGCTGTCGCAGCTCACCAGGAGTCGTAGCCGCCGATGCACTCGATGCGCACGTAACCCCAGTCGTTGGGGCCGTAGTCGAAGGTGGCAGCCCATCCGTTGTAGACGGGGTGCACGCCCTGGGTGTGCCCCACCTTGTTGCCGTAGGTGAGGGTGCGCAGGTAGCCGGTGGGGCCGGAGGCGCTGTTGTAGTTGGCGTAGAAGCTCGCGGTCTGGCACACGATGACCGCGTGCTGCGGCGGGACGTCGGCCCTGGCGGCGGACTGCTGCAGAGCGACCGTGGCGACGACGGCGGCCGTCACCGTGAGGGCCTTGTTGAGGGACTTCACGGATCGTCAACTCCTTGAGATACGGTACGGGTTGAGGCGCGTGAACGGACCGCGATCACACGGTGCCGCTTTCCCACCACCAGGAGCCGGAGCCGTAGGAGGGGTACTGGACGCGGCTGTCCACGTGCTGCCAGGAGTGGGTGTAGGCCTCGAGGCCCGAGAATCCGCAAGTCTCGGCGATCTTGTAGACCTGAAGGGTGGTGTGTCCCGAGACCACGATGTCCGCGGCGTCGCCGTACACGTGCATGCTGTTGGAGGCACCGCCCACCGAGGCGTTGTAGGAGGTGCTGCGGAAACCGGAGTTGATGGTGATCGCGCTGTTGCCGGCCTTTTTGCGCACGGCCTCGAGCTTGTACATCAGCCGGCGCACGTTCTCCTTGACCTCGGCGGAGCCGACCTTGCCGCCGCTGAAGCCGGAGCCGTCGTGGGAGTAGAACTCGCTCCACTCGAAGTGCGCGGTGGAACCGTCAGCGCTCTCAAGGCTGTTGAGTACGCTCTGGGTCTGCGGGCCGACGACGCCGTCCGCGGTGAGACCGTACGCGGACTGGAACCGTCTGGCCGCGTTGTAGGTGGCCGGGCCGAAGTCGCCGTCCCACGCGACGTAGGTCTGCTGAGCGCTGGATGCGGCCCAGCCGCCGATGCGGATCTGCAGTTCCTTCACATCGGAGCCGGTGGAGCCCTGCTGAAGGGTGCGGGTCCATCCGTAGGCCGAAGCGCGTGAGGCCGACCCCAGGTTGACGGCTGCCGCCGTACCGAGGGCGACCGTCAGGCCGAGCGCGCCGCGGAGGAGGGCGCGCCGGTCCGGGCCTCGGCCGGCGTCTGCTGCGGTGTTCATGAGCATTCTCTCCTCGATTCGGGAAGTCCTGCCGGTGAGAACGTGCTGACCGTCCCAAGATGCGGGCAGGTCAGGCGACAAGTGCCTGTCAGGCGTCGGATCCAGCGAGCGCACTGCAGCGTGCGGCCAGGATCCGCCGGTAGTTGGGTCCATGACAACGCGTGGAGGGGCTACGCGGGTAGAGTTCCAGCGGTTAATTCATGGTTAAGGACTCGCCTTTGACCAACAGACCGAGGAGCGGGGGGACTTTGCGCTGAGCTCCTTGAGCGTTGCCTCCTCAGGGTGAGGAGGACAGCTGTCTCGCCTTCGGCGACATGCCGGAGTGCCCACGCCACTGCCCGGGTCGCCGCGCGGCTGGAGGAGCGGAACGCCCTGCGACCTGGGCTGGGCCGCGACCGCGCGACCCTACTGCACCGGACCCCGTCGCGGACGGCCGGTCCGGTCCAAGGCAGCGCACCGGCGCTACCGCGCGGGATTGCGGGGCGCTGCCGCGCACCCGGGCGGTCCTGCCGGTGCAGCGCGAACGGCTCGCCGGCGCCCTGGCCCGCCCCGACCACCACGTCGAACAGCTCGTCTGGCGCTGGTCGGCCCCCTGGATGCGACCCGTTTCGACGCGGCCTGGCAGGCCGTCGGCGCCTGCGAGAGCGTGCTGCGCACCGCGTTCGTCTGGGATCCCCGCCCGCGCGCCGTCGTCCACGAGCACGGCGGCCCGGAGGTGGTCCGCCACGGCTGCGGTACGGCCGCCCGGCGCGCGCTGCTGCGTGCCCGCGAGCGTGCCCGCGGCTTCGACCTGCGGCGACCCGGACTGCTGCGGGTGGCGCTGCTGGACGGGCCGGAACCGTGTACGGACGTACTGGTCACCTATCACCGTGCCCTGCTGGACAGTTGGAGCGTACGGCTGCTGATGCGGGAGTGCTGCCGCGCCTATCTGGTCGGCGGGCTGCTGCCCGGATGCGAGCGGCGGCCCGACTTGGGGGACTGCGCTGGCTGGGCGAGCAGGACCTCGGGCCGGCCCGCGACTTCTGGGGATGGGTTGTCGCCGAGCATCCGGATCAGGCCCCGCAGAATGGCCCCTGGTTCAACAACGAGGCCGGCGGGGACCACACGGCCCGGTCAGGCCGAGGGGCAAGGGCGTCGGCACGGGAGCCCTCGGCGGGTGTGTCAGGCGGGTGGGCAGCCGAACCAGTTCACCGTGCTGTTCTCGGAGGTGTAGCCCAGGCACCTGATGGTTCTGTCGTGCAGGGTCTCGGTCCGGTCGACTCCGCCATTCAGATGCTCCGTCTTGTAGTGGGTCTGTACGAGGGTGTCGATCTCTACGGTGTACCAGCGGCGCTTGGTGTTCGGGATGCTGCACCGGTGGCTCGTCACGTTGCGGCTGGGCCCGTCGCTCCAGATGGCCTGTTCGGCGCGGTCGCAGTGCGCGCTGTCGGCGGCGCCGGCGGTGCCGACGCCGGTGCCGAGCAGGGTCGTGGCGCCCGTGGCCACCGCCGCGGTAACTCCGAGCAGGCGCTTCAGGGTGAGGTTCACCGATTGGTCCTCCTGCCAGCTGTGGTGACGGCCGGGAGTCGCCATGTCATCGTGGAGTGATCATCACGCTTATCCGGGATGTCTGGCCCGGCAGCCGACGGCGCAGTCACCCGACCCGGTGACGTCGGTGATGCCAATGCAGTAGGCCGCGGTCACACCCCCGACCGGCCCTGGAGCGAGCTTCGGTTCGTGCCCGGGGCGCCGCGCCATGCTGGCCGCCGCCGACGGCCGACGAGCCCTCACGGTGTGGAAACGAGTCTGGTGAGGGGGCTCCCGTTGACGCCGAAGAGCTGAGCCAGCAGATCTCGTGTGCCGAGTTTGCGTGATGGGGCACGGTGGCCAGGACCCGGTCGGACGTGGTCAGTTTGTGCTTTGCGCCAGCCCCGTGTGCGTGGTCGCCGTAGCTGGCTCTTCACCCGGACGCAGCCCGACGCGGCCCGCTCGGCGTCGGCACCCGACCGTTGACATCCCGCCCCGCCCCCGGGCTGGTCAGGTTTGCCGGGCGTGTACCGGGCTGTTGGCGATCTCGTCCGGGCACTTCCGGTGCGGCCGGCGCATACGCCGGTCGCGTTGCCAGTCGAACGTTGCGAGGGCCAGGGACGCCACCATGCCCACGAGGGCGGCGCCCAGCGCGGTGACGAGAGCGGTTCGATAGTCGTTGTTCCTGCCGAGCACAAGATAGAAGAGGCCGGGCAGGGCGGCGGTGCCCACCGCGGCGCCAAGCCGCTGCCCGGTCTGGAGGGCGCCGCCGGCCGCGCCCGCCATCCGTACCGGCACGTCCCGCAGAGTCATGGTGATGTTGGGGGAGACCACGAAGCCCCCGCCGATGCCGCCCAGGAACAGGAGCGGCGCGGCGGCCCAGGGAGCGATGTCGAGAGGCACGTAGCGGATCAGCAGCGCGGTGCCGCCGATGCCGACGATCACGCCCATGACGCCGCATACCGTGAGCAGCCGGCCGAGCCGGTCCACCAGTCGACCGGCAACCACGGCTGCGCCTGCCGAGCCGACGGCGAAGGGCGTCACGGCGAGGCCGGATTCGAGCGGGGAGAAGCCGCGGCCGTGCTGATAGAAGAGGGCGAATACCAGCCAGATGCCGCTGAAGCCGATGAAGTACAGCGTGCCGACGCCGGCGCCGATGGCGTAGCCGCGCAAGGTGGTGAACAGGCGGGGGTCGAGCAGCGGCTGGGCGTCCCGGCCGACGAGAAGGAGCTGCCACCGGGCGAAGCCGGCGAGGATCGCGGCGCCGACGACGAACAGCCACCACAGACGGCCGATCCCGCCGGAGTCGGCCTGGACCAGCGGGTACATGACTGCGAAGACGCCGAGGCCGAGGAGCAGGACGCCGGGCAGGTCCACATGTCCCCGGCCGGACCGCCCGACGCGGGGCAGCAGGTGGCGGCCGAGCAGGACGGCGAGGATACCGATGGGGACGTTGACGTAGAAGATCCATCGCCAGCCCTGGCTGCCGGAGGCCAGGGCGAGGATGACCCCGCCGGTGATGGGGCCGGCGGCGGAGGAGATACCGACGGTCGCACCGAAGAACCCGAAGGCGCGACCGCGTTCGGCGCCGCGGAACATCTGCTGGATCAGCGCGGAGTTCTGGGGGGCCATGAAGCCGGCTGCCAGGCCCTGGGCGAGGCGGGCCACCACCAGTAGCGTGATGTCGGGGGCCGCTCCGCAGGCCGCGCTGCAGATGACGAAGGCGCTGAGGGCCAGCAGGAAGATTCGGCGGCGGTCCAGGGCGTCGCCGAGGTGCCCGGCGGTCACGAGGGCGAGGGCGAAGGTGAGGGCGTATCCGGACACCACCCACTGCACCTGCGCGGGGGAGGCGTGCAGGTCGCGCTGGATTGTCGGCAGAGCGACAGCGACGATCGTCACGTCGAGCAGGCTCATGAACCCGGCCACCAGGGTGACCCACAGGGCCCGCCACCGGTGCGGATCCGGCTCGTATCCGGTTTCCTGAGGACCGTCACCCAGGCCGCCTGCCGCTGACGATGTCACACGGGCTCCTCTCACCGCAGCAGCGCTCAGACGAATCAAGTTCCCCACCGGGACTCGGGCACACACCGCGGCCTGTAACCGGAACATTTCAGCGCAAGCTCCGCCTGGACCCGATCCCGGCCGGGGCGGCGCGGCGGAGCTCTGCGGCACCGGACAGTGGAGCGCCGTCGCACGACCTGATGAGCCTCGTGCCGTACTCGATCAGGACCGGTACGGGCGGCGGGGGGTCACGGGCCCAGTGGCCAAGTGGGTCACGGCGCAGGCCACTCAGTTCCGCCCACGCCTGGTTCAGGGGGCGATGGTCGCGCCGTGCCCTTCTGCGTGATTGTCGCGGGGCGGGAGGCTGTTGGAGGGGTCCGGGCCGACCTGCACACCTGCCGTGAGCCGCCCCCTGCGGCCCGGCTCGGGCTCGCTGGAGTCCGCGGTCCGGATGGTGTAGGTGTCAGCTGCCACTGCGGTCCTGTGCTGTCGGGACCGTGTCGGGCGCCCGGTCCGTCGAGGCCGTGGACGGCTCGGCGGCGGTGGGGGGCATCCAGGCACAAGCCAGGCAGCCGCCGATCAGGGCGGAGATCAGTCCGAGGAAGAGGCCACCGAAGTTCGCGACGGGAAGGGAGATCAGGGCGAGCAGTAGGGTGGCAATCCCGGCGAACATGCGAAGGTGGGGGCGATACCAGAGGGTGAGCCCCAGGGTCATGAGCAGAATCCCGATGATCAGGGATCCGGCACCGGACGTGGTCGACAGGGCCAGCGGAAGGCCGCCCAGGTCCAGGTTCGCGTACGGCCAGTACAGGATCGGCAGGCCGGCCTTGAACGTGAACAGCCCGGCCCAGAAGGGGCGTTCACCACGCCAGGTGGTGAATCTGCACCGGGCGTCAGCCGCTGGGACGCGCAGTTTGCGTTGTCTGCCGAAGAAGTTGATGATCATGCGTCTTGTCCTGATCGTGGTGCGTTGTGTGCGCATCGCGCGCGGGGGGTGGACGTGAGGAGTGGGTGCACGCTCGCCGGCACGAGCGTCAGAAGCATTCGTGTTGGCCTTGCCTGATCTGCGCGCGCAGACCGGGAATGCTGAAGGTGCCGGCAGAGACCGCGACCGCGGTCCAGTGGACGTTGGTCAGGGTGGCCGATACGGCCTGCTGGCCCACGCCGTTGGCGTCGAAGAATTTCGAGTCCCTGTCCCCGGGATTGATCGGTCCCTTGGTGATCTCGCCCTGCGCGACGCCGATGTCGAGACTCCTGAAAACCGCCTTGTCGGCCGTCTGATTTGTCGCGTCGATGAACAGGTTCGAAGCCTCGACCGGCTCTTCACGGCCGCCGGTGAACCTCGCCGTAAACGGGCCGAGCACCGGGATGTCAACCAGAACGGACTGGCACAGCTCTCTGATCGTCGCATACCGAGCCCCGGTGACCGTGACGGGCACGAGTTCCCGCTTCCTGGTCACGTCGACCATGCCGTAGATGCTGACTCCGCGGGCGGCCAGAGTGCCCGTGGCGACTTGGAATTCCTGGCCGGAGACGAAGAACGACGCGGCGAGTACTCCCTGTGCCATGGCGATACCGATGGTTGCGCACGCTGCGACGCTGGGGATCAGGAACACCGCGAAGCGCTTCCAACAGGTTCTGCCTGCGTGGCGCGGCATCCCGTCTCCTTCGGTCGTCGGGTGGGCCCGCCCGTGCCAGGAAGGGTGGACGATGTCCCGGTCCGGTGACGGATCCTAGGCTTCCGCGCATGGCAACCGACTGCACGTCAGGTCAGCCGTACGGGTGACGCAACTTCTGTTGGGCCTTTCGGGCGACGCTCAGCCCTTTCCAACCTGAGGTGCAGACAGGGATGTTGGCCTGACAGACGGACGAAGCCCCATCTAGTACTCCAGTGCGACTTCGTGATCTACCCCGAGGAGGGCGCGAGGAGCCGCCTTCGGTAGTGGCAGCGACGGGCGATGCTCTGGTGGCGTCTCCGCCAGTCTGACCAGCGCAGCAGGCTGTCTGGGGATGTGTTCGGTGAGTTCAACAGTGCCCCGAGTAGGTGGCGGATCTCCGGGACGGTCAGGTCTATCGGATCGGTGCTGCGGACTGGGCGGTTGGGCTTGGCCGATCTCGTCGGTGCGGCCTCAGCGGCGAGAGCGGCCAGGAAAGCCAGCACGAGCATGGCCAGGGTGATGTGCCGGTGCCAGGCGGTCCAGTGGCGGACCTGGTAATGGCCCAGTCCGGCCTGCCCCTTCGCGGCCTGGGTAGGGTCGGCCGCGCGGCGAGGTGCCAGGTGTGCTGGTCCTTTTCCGCGCGGCCTCCCTCCGAACCGGACGGGCCCGCTTTCCAGGCATC
>NZ_JBIAQV010000068.1:0-24669 GCF_042889305.1 Streptomyces sp. NPDC002619
CGCCTGGGGCTACAGCGGCGCGTACTACCTGGCCGGCGGCATCGCCTTCCTCTCCGCCGTGCTCACCCTGTTCCTGCGGCAACCCGCAGCACCCAAGACCGGGGGAGGGACCGCCCGGGCCGAAGACCGGCGGCCGTGCTGAGTCGTCCCCTGCCGAGGCGACCGGCTGAGCGATCCGAATCGGGGCCTTGTCTCAGTGCCCCATGAAGCGTGCGCGGGCGACTGAGCCCGGCTCGGGACGGCGGCAGTTCCGCACCGGCTGCCCGCGTCACGGAAGCGGGGCCGGCCGGCGGGGTGCGCTCCCTGGTCCGGCCGGCCATGCCGAACCCGCCGAGGACGGTCCGGGGTCACAGCACACCCGGATTGAGGAGCCGTGGTCCAATCGATCTTGGAACGTGGTGATCGAACGGGTTTCCCTCGGGGGGTGATCTACGGCGGTCCGGGCATGAAGGCAGGGCCTCCCGAAGCTTCCCCTTGCAACGGCACACCTGGAGCCTTGGACGCAAGGCTCCAAGGGAAGCAGCCGGTGGTCGTCGGGAGCACAACTAGGCGTTTGGGTGGTGTCGGCGGATTGTCTCCGCTACCCGTTGCCCGGCTGCGAAGTCCCCAGGCCCAGGGCTTGGGCGACGCGCGCGCCGAGGTCGGGGTCCACTTTCGTCCAGTAGTCGTTAACCGCGCGTTCCTGGATGAAGCGCTCCACTCCCTGGCTCATGTGCTCGACGATGTTCCCTACCAGATGGTCCCGGTCTGTCTGCGTCATCACCTGGCGGTAGAGCGTGCCGGGCTGGATGAAGTCGTCGTCGTCTCGGTGCGCCTGGTAGGCCGTGCGCATGATCTCGGCGGTTTCCACGAACCAGCTCGGATCGCGGTAGCGCTGCGGATCGGCCTTGGGCCCGCCGTAGCTGTTCGGCGCGTAGACCGGCTGGCTCCCGAAGTGGTGGTAGCGCATCGGGCCGTCTTTGTTGTAGTTGTGCACCTCGTTGAGCGGCTGGTTGACCGGAAGCTGCGCATAGTTCGGACCGGTGCGATAGCGACTCGAGTCCGCGTAGGCGAACATCCGACCCAGCACCATCCGGTCCGGGCTGGGCCCGATACCCGGGACGAAGTTCGCCACGTCGAACCCGGCCTGCACGATCTGGGCGAAGAAATTCTCGGGATTGCGGTCGAGCACCAGGCGCCCGACGGTGATCGGCGGATAATCTTCGTGCGGCCAGACCTTGGTCACGTCGAAGGGATTGAAGCGGTAGCCGGCCGCGTCCTCATAGGGCATGATCTGCATTTCGAGGCGCCAGGACGGGTAATCCTGGCGGGCGATCGCCTCCCGCAAGTCTCGCCGGTGGCAGTCGAGGTCCTCGGCGCGCATCGCCTTGGCCTCGGCGTCGGTGAAGTTCTCAATGCCCTGCTCGGTCTTGAAGTGGTACTTGACCCAGAACTTCTTACCCGCCGCGTTCTCCCACATATACGTGTCGCTGCCGTAGCCGTTCATGTGCCGCCAGGTGCGCGGCGTGCCGCGGTCGCTCATCAGGACCGTCACCTGGTGGGCGGACTCCGGCGACAGCGACCAGAAGTCCCACTGCATGTTGTTGCTACGCAGGCCGGTGTCGGGCATCCGCTCCTGCGAATGGATGAAGTCGGGGAACTTCATGGGGTCACGCACGAAAAAGACCGGCGTGTTGTTGCCGACGAGATCGTAGTTGCCCTCCTCGGTGTAAAACCTCAGGGCCCAGCCGCGCACGTCGCGGTCCGAGTCCGGGTAACCCTCCTCGCCGGCCACCGACGAAAAGCGAATCAGCACCGGGGTGCGCTTGCCGACCTCGTTCAGGAAGGCGGCCTTGGTCCATTCGCTGACATCAGCGGTCAACTCGAAATAGCCGAACGCTCCGCCACCCTTGACGTGGTATACGCGATCGGGGACGCGCTCGCGGACGAAGTGGGCCAGCTTTTCGATCAGGTAGGTGTCCTGCAGCAGGACGGGGCCGTTGGGCCCGACCGTGAGGGCGAACTCATCGCTGGCGACGGGACAACCCGCATCCGTGGTCGTATCGGGTGGCTGTTCGCTCACTTCTACATCCTTCGCTCGTTGGCCCCCCGGGGGTGACTGCGGCACTCGGCCGTGCATGCGGGGTTTCTGCCGGCTACTCCGGCCAGGAGCTGTTCAAGATGACCTCGACGAAGTCGGTGCGCCGGAAGCCGGGCACGAAGTGGGCCAGCACATCGGCGTTCACGGTGCCGAAGGTTGTGTCGGGCCGATCCTTGAAGCCGTCGGTGAAGGCCTCCAGAATCCGGCGCTTGAAGTCAGGTCGCGGGTGCGCGTCGGTGACGGCATTGAGTGCCGCGGGGTCCAGATCGTCACGGCCGATCCCGAGTACGTCAGTCTCCACACCCGCAGTGACCAAGGCGATTTCGGGCTCCATGAACTCCGGGACACCAGGCGTTGTGTGCAGGGCGATAGCCGTCCACACACGGCGGACGTCGTCCGCGCCCATCCCGTGCTCGACGAGGAACCGACGCGCCTCGTTCGCACTGTCGATCTCAAATCGCTGATGCGCGGTCCGGTATCTGTCGGTCAGACCCAAGTCGTGGAACATCGCCCCGACGTAGAGCAGTTCCGGATCCGCCTTCAGGCCCCGCCGCAGCCCTTGCAACATCCCGAACAGGTAAACTCTGCGCGAGTGGTCGAACAGCAGCGGTGACGCAGCTTCGCGAACCAGTTCCGTGGCCTCCGCCGCCAACCGACTGCTGGGGATTTCAACGCCCGCGATCTTCTCTGCCACAGCTGAATCCTCCTACACGCCGCCGACCCGCGTTTCCACGCATCCATGCAAGTATTTCTCCATGACCAGCCCCCTGTCCTGTCGTGCCGGCCGCCCGGCATCCATCCGGGTGAACGGCCGCTTCTCAGATGCTGTGTGTGACTTTCTGCGCCCTACAGGCAGGAAAGGTGGCGAGGTGCCACCCCTCGATGACGATCACCAAATCAGGCCACGGCCCGTCGCAGGCGCAAGCGAGCGATAACGCACAAACCGCGGTCTTCGCCACCTCTCGCCGCACACATCAATAGCCGGGGGGCCTCGTGAACGTGGGTAGGATGCCCGCCTTCTCCATTTCGGCGGCGATGTCGAGCAACCGGGACATCGCCACGTTCGTGTCGGCTTCCACCGTGCGCCGCTGGCTGGCCGAGGACGCGCTCAAGCCCTGGCAGCACCGTTCCTGGATCTTCATCACCGACCCGCAGTTCCGCCCCAAGGCCGAACGCGTGCTGGACCTGTACGCCCGCACCTGGCAGGGCCGGCCCCTCGGCGACGACGAATACGTCATCAGCGCCGACGAGAAGACCTCCATCCAGGCCCGCTGCCGCTGCCACCCCACCCTCGCCCCCGGCCAGGCCCGCGCCATGCGCGTCAACCACCACTACCAGCGCGGCGGCGCCCTGGCCTACCTCGCCGCCTACGACGTCCATCAGGCGAAGGTGTTGCCGCTGCGAGCCACGCACCGGCATCGACCCGTTCATGAACCTGGTCGCCCAGGTCATGAGCCAGGAACCCTACGCCAGCGCCAAACGCGTGTTCTGGATCGTCGGCAACGGCTCCTCCCACCGCGGCCAGAAGGCCGCCGACCGGCTGACCGCCACCTTCCCGAACGCGGTGCTGGTCCACACTCCCGTCCACGCCTCCTGGCTGAACCAGGTGGAGATCTACTTCTCCGTCGTGCAGCGCAAGGTCGTCTCGCCCAACGACTTCACCGACCTCACCGAGGTCAGGGACCGGCTCCGCGCCTTCGATGACCGCTACAACGCCACAGCACAGCCGTTCCAGTGGAAGTTCACCACCTCCGACCTGGACGATCTACTGGCCAGGCTCGACCGGCACACCACCAATCACCACGTAAGGCCCTTGGTCCAGCGGCCGGTTGCGTAATGCGGCGACCTGCTCGTCCAGGTGCTTCGCCATCGCACTGACCTGGGACTTCGCTGGGTCACGCCGAGGGACTCGGCAAGCTTCTCGACCCGGCGAGTACTCACGCCGAGCAGGTAGGCGGTGGCGACCACCGAGATCAGGGCCTGCTCGGCCCGGCGGCGCCGTTCGAGGAGCCAGTGCGGGAAGTAACTGCCCTGCCGCAGCTTGGGGATGGCCAGCTCGACGGTGCCGGCCCTCGTGTCCCACTCGTGCGGGCGGTAGCCGTTGCGGTGGTTGACGCGTTCGTCGCTGACCTGCCCGTATTCGGCGCCGCAGAGAGCGTCGGCCTCGGCGGACATGAGCGCGACGGCGAACGTCTTGACCATCGCGCGCAGGAGACCGGGACTCGCCGCGGTGAGGTTGTCTTCCGCGAGGGCGTGAAGGGGCAGACTGTCAGGTGCGGTCATCATGCTGATCCCCTTCGAGCTTCGACATCTCGAAGATCAGCCGGTGGCCGTTCGTCTATGCAGGTATCAGTCAGAAGCCGGAGCAAACCCCCGGATCAGGTCGAACCCGTACACCACTTCCCTGGACGCAACCCGAGGTCTCGGAGTGCTCACCTGCTGGCGGCTACGGACCGTAGTCTCTCTCACGGCCCGACGGGCCCATTAGAGGCTACGCGCGAGTTTTGGCACCCTACAGGCGTTGGTGTGCGACGGACGTCTAATCTGGTTCCCGGGACACTGATAGGACCCGGTGCCGAATGGAAAAGGACAGACGTGACTTCACTGACCGGCCTCCCTCGGCCACCCGCACGCGAAGGGCGTCAGCCCGTGGCTGGGTCCGCAGAGCCGAGGGTGCCCGGTCCGGATCCGCAGCGGGCGGCCCTTGACGACCCCGCAGACATCTCTGGCAGGGCCGAAGTCCTGGGCGCAGTCATCGCCAACGATGTCAGGTGGTGAACCGCCCCGACATCGTCGTGATCGGCGCGGGCGCGAGCGGTGCCCCGCTGGCCGCGCGCCTCAGCGAGGACCCGGACCGGGAGATCCTCCTGATCGAGGCCGGTCCCGCGCCCCGCCGGCTGTCCGGCTTCCCGCCGGAGCTGCTGGATGCCCGCCTCGTCCCCGGTGCGTGGCCGGACCGTGCGCCCGTCTGGTCCTACCCGGCGCACCTCGTCCGCGAGCGGCCCTACACGATTGCACGGGGCCGGTTCCTGGGCGGCTCTACGACCGTCAACGGCGGGTACTTCGTCCGGGCCCGGCGTGACGACTTCGACCGCTGGTCGGCGGCCGGCAACGACGCCTGGTCCTTCGACCGGATGCTGCCGTTCATGCGCCGCCTGGAGACCGACCTCGACTACGGCGCGTCCGCGCTGCACGGCGGCTCGGGGCCCGTCCGGGTCCGGCGGGCGGCGCTCGACCACCCCGCCGCTCAGGCTTTCCGGGCAGCTGCCCGCGAACTGGGTTTCCCCGAGGAGCCCGACAAGAACGACCAGACCCCGCCCGGCTTCGGCCCGGTCCCGACCAACACGGTCGACGGGGTACGGGTGAACACCGCCGTCAGCTACCTTCTCGACGCGCTCCCCCGCCCGAACCTGACCGTCACCGGCGACTGCACCGTCCGGCGGATCGTGGTGGAGCGCGGCCGCGCGGTGGGGGTGGAGATCGATCGCAGCGGCCGGCGGGAGACCGTCACCGCGGGCGAGGTCGTGATCTGCGCGGGGGCCTTCGCGTCCCCGCAGCTGCTGATGGTCTCGGGTATCGGCCCACGAGCGGACCTCGAACGACTCGGCATCCCCGTGGTGCGGGACGCCCCCGGGGTCGGTACCCGGTTCGGCGATCACCCGCAGGCCGTCATCGAGTGGGCCCCACTACGGAACCTGCCCGCACCCGAAGGGAACTGGTTCGCCGGCAGCCTTAACCTGCCCTCGACCGGCGGCCCGCCCGCGGGCGACCTGGAGATCCTCCAGTCCCTCACCCCCATGGCGGACCTGACGGCCGGACGACGCCCTTCCCGCCCCGGCAGCCCCCTGCCGTTCCTCGTCTCCGTCCAGTCCCCGCGGCCGAGCGGACGTCTGCAGATCGTCTCCGCCGACCCCGCCGTCGCCCCGCGCATCGACTATGGCTATCTGAGCACCTCCGACGACCGGCGCCGGGCCCGCGAGGCGGTGCGGACGACGCTGGAACTCATCGGCTCCCGCGCATTTCGCGCCGTCGCGCTCCAGCCGACCGGCCCGGGCCCGGAGGTGGCGGCGGACGACACCGAACTCGACCGGTGGATCCGCGCCCACCTCGGCACGTCCATCCACGCCTGTGCGAGCGCGCCCATGGGGCCGCCGGACGACCAGTACGCCGTGGTCGACCAGTACGGCAGGGTGCACGGTGTCCGCGGGCTCCGCGTCGCGGACACCTCGATCCTCCCGGCCGCCCCGCTGCGCGGCCCGGCAGCGACCGCCGTGCTCATCGGCGAGGTCGTCGCACACGCGATGCGCCACGACCTCGCCTGACCTCGCACAAGCGTCAACTCAGGCCGGTGACCCGTTCCGGGGCCGCAACCGCGGGCGCAGCGCCGCCGTGGAGCGGCCCCTGACTGCGGAGAGCCAGACACCCGACCCGTAGGCGAGGTCGTCCAGGCGGCGGCCGAGGGCGTAGCGCACCGGGTCGAGACCCACGTGACCGGGACGGTATTCCAGGGTGACGTCGGCGACCGCGGCCACGGCCACCGCGCGCCGCATCCGCGAGGAGACCGTGCAGCCCAGGGCGGCCAGCGGCCACCAGTGCCGGGTGAGCAGCGCCCCGGATTGCGAAAGGGCACTGACCGCGCCGTTGGCGGTGAGGCGCGAGGCCAGCCGCACGGGATGCTGCGCGCCCTTGAGCTTGCGGGCGATCCGCACGGTGGTCACTCCGCAGACGGCGCCTGCCACCGGCAGCGACCAGCGGCGCTGGGCGAGCAGCACCAGAGCCAGCGCGCCCGCCCAGGGCGCGAGGACAGCGGGAGCGATGAGCTCCGGGTGCCGTTCGGCCAGCGGATGCGCGCCCGTGCCGTACGCGGCCTTGCGCAGCATCCAGTCCTTGAGCTGTACGCGGTGCTCGTGCTCGGCGCGGACCGACGGCTCGTACCGTATGCGCCAGCCGCCCTGGATCAGCCGCCAGCACAGGTCGACGTCCTCGCCCACCCGCATACGCTCGTCGAAGCCCTCCGCCAGGGCGTCCACCCGCGCCACGCTGCACGCCGTGGAGGCCCAGGAGACGGGGGTTCCGGGGCGTACGGCGGCGGGTTCCCTGCCGAGGTCGAGCGAGGAGCGGGCGGCCTCGTACCGTCCGATCCAGCCAGAGGCCGCGGCAGTCGGCAGCCCGGTGATGCGCGGGACGGCCATGCCGACCCGGGGGTCGGTGAAGTGCCTGAGCAGGACGGGGACCGTGTCCGGGGGCAGGACGATGTCGGAGTCCGCGAAGACGACGTACGGGGTGCGGACCAGCCGCAGTCCGGCGTTGCGGGCCGCGGCCGGGCCCGCGTTCTGCGGCAACACGACCAGCTCGGCGCCGTGCTTCTCCGCGACTTCCCTGATCTCCTCGGGCCGACTCGACCCGTCGTCGACCACGATCACGCGCTGGCCAGGGCCGATGCTGGTGAGCAGGCGGTCGAGCTGCCGCGCGCGGTCGTACACCGGGATGACGAAGGTGTACCGCGGGTCTGGGTTCGGCGGCAGTTCCCGCACGATCGGGAAGGCCATGCCGTTCTCCAGCAGCCGGTCGGCCAGGACAGCCGCGGCCGCGTCCTGGACGCGCACCGTCCGGTCGGCCAGCAGCGGACGGGCGCGTGCGGTCAACCGGACCAGCCGGGTAGGGAATCCGCCGAGCAGGGCTCGGCCACCGTCGATGACGCGGGTGTGGCGGTTCAGCGCGACGACGAAGCCGCCGGGCAGCGTCACTCGGCCACCGTCCCGTCCGCCGGATCGACCAGCCGTCCGCGGGCGTCCACGGTGTCCGCGGCGATCAGCCGGGTGACGGTGGCGACCATGAACTCCATTGCCTTCTCTCCCTCTTCGGCCGACGCACCGGCCGGGTCGCCGAGAACCCCGGAGGGCGTCACCGCCAGGACGCCGCCCGCGACCAGGTCCGGCATGAGGTCGGCGAGCGGCCGGGTATCCCCGGCCACGGCTGCGGCGGTCCGTACGTCCTCGGGGGCCAGGTGAAGCATGACCGAGGTCTCCCATCGCCCGGCGTGCGGATCCGCGCCGGGCGCCACGCACGGCACCCAGGCGACGCGGTGGCCCTCGGCGCGGAGTTGACCGACCGCCGCGCCGAGCGTCGCCACATTGCCGCCGTGCCCGTTGACGAACACGATCCGCCCGGCCCACATCGCCAGCGACCGCACCGCCTCCACGAGCACCGCCAGCAGGGCCTCGCGGCCGATCGAGACGGTGCCGGCGAAGCCCGCGTGCTCGCCGCTCGAACCGTAGGCCATCGTCGGCGCCACCAGCGTGTGCCACTCGGCGGGCGCTCCGGCCGCGACCCGCTCGGCGACCGCCCGCGCGACCACGGCGTCCGTGCCGAGCGGCAGATGCGGCCCGTGCTGCTCGGTCGAGCCGAGCGGCACGAGGACCAGCGGCGAGGACGAGACCTCCGGCCAGACGGTGTGCGCCAGGTCGGACGGTGCCGCGAGATTCCCGGGTGTCGAACGCACGTCAGCCGATCGGGTCCATGGAGCGCGGGGTGGTCGCCCCGGTGCTCTTGCGGGCCTCGGTGCCGACGAGCCCGCCGCCCAGGGTCCGGGGGAAGCCGTCCGGGATCACCAGGTCGTCGCGGGACAGCTCGTGCACCGAGGAGTGGCCAAGGCCCAGCACCGCCGAGTCGAGACCGCCGCGCATGATGTCCAGGACATTCTCCACGCCGCCCTGGCCGTTGGCCGCCAGACCCCACAAGTAGGCGCGGCCGATCAGCACCGCGCGGGCGCCGAGCGCCAGCGCCTTGGCCACGTCGCCGCCGCGCCGCACGCCGCCGTCGAGCACGACCTCGATCTGGTCGCCCACCGCGTCCGCGATCGAGGGCAGCATCCGGATCGCGCCCGGGGTGGTGTCCAGGTTGTTGCCACCGTGGTTGGAGACGGAGATTCCGCTGACCCCCGCGTCCACCGCGCGCTTGGCATCGTCCACCCGGGACACGCCCTTGAGCAGGAACGGACCGCCCCACTCCTCGCGCAGCCACTTCACGTCGTCCCAGGTGGGAGGCGTCGTCTGCATCCACTCGTAGTAGGCACCGAAGAAGGTGGGCGCCTTGCCGCCGGGCGGCTGGAGATTGGGCGCGGTGAGGTCGGGCAGCTTGCGGGACTTCGCGAACCTCAGCAGCCAGGCCGGGTGCGGCGCCACATTCGGGGCGAACCGCACCATCGTCTTCAGGTCCAGCTTCTCCGGGATGGCCGGGCTGCCCCAGTCCCGTCCGTTGGAAAACGACCAGTCCAGCGTGGCGATCAGCGCCTTCGCGCCAGCGGCCTTGGCCCGCTCCATCCGCTGCACCATGGACTCACGGGTGCCGCTCCAATACATCTGGAAGAACGTGTTCTCGTTCGCCTTGGCGACTTCCTCGACTGGCTTGCTGGCGAAGGAGCTGAGCCCCATGATGACGCCCCGATTCGCCGCAGCCCGCGCGACGGCCACCTCGCCGTCCGGGTGGACCGCCTGCACACCGGTGGGGGAGATCACCACGGGCATCGACGTCGGGATCCCCAGCACCGTCGTGGACAAGTCGCGCTCGGCGTGATGGCCCACGACCCGTGGCGCGAAGCCCAGTTCGGCGAACGCCTCGATGTTGTCATCGATGGTTCGGCCGCGTTCCGAGCCCGCGATCAAGGCTGCATAGACGGAACTGGGTAGTTGCTTCTTTGCCCGGCGCTGCGCTTCGGCAACGGTCTCGAACCAGGGATTCCTGCTCATTGCGTGTTCCTCTTATGGGGGTTCGACTGAAAGTCGACCAGTGTCGTGGGCTTCACGTGCTGAAGACCTCTCTGAGCGCTGGCGCGATGTCGTGGTAGGTGCGGATGCGATGGAACGTGCCGTGTCCGAGCCGGGCCATTTCGATGCCCAGCTCGACGTCCTTCTCCCCGCTCATGTCGAGCAGTACGTCGAGCCGCGGCAGCCCGGCCGCCATCGGCCGGGGATCGGGTCCGGCATTGTGGACGCAGTCCGACAGCAACAGCGCCCGCGCGTCGCGCTGCGGCACCGAGGCCAGCCGGGTGGCGGCGAGTTGCAGTGGAAAGGCCACGTTGGTGAGGCCTCTCGCCGGGATGCGGAGCATCGCGTCCAGCAGTTCCATCGGCCGGACCGGCTCGCCCAGGTCCAGCAGGACCGCGGCATCCGACCAGAACGCGATGACAGCCAGAGACTCGGACACCAGCTCCGCCGCGAGCGCACCCACGGTCGCCGCGGCGGTACGGACCCGCTCGCCCTTCATCGATCCGGACAGGTCCACCGCGAGCACCACCGACCGTGGCGACCGGACCCGTTCGAAGACGAAGATGTCCTCGTCGTCGGCCACCGGCCGTTCGGCGAGCTGCTCGAGCGTCCGGTCCAGGTCAATATCGGCGCCGCGCTCCCGGTAGGGGAGGCTGGCCAGTCGGCCCGCGGCTGCGCGGCGTGCGGCACGTGCCCGCTTGGGCTTGGGCAGCGACAACCGCGCGGCGATCTCCCGGGCCCGGGCGCGGACCGCGGGGTCCACCGGCTCGGCGTCCTCAATGCCGGTGAGCAGTTCTCCCTGCTCGTCGGTGAAGTCGGGCGCCGAGCCGGTGGGACGGCGGCGTGCCGCACCGGCGCCACGCGACCGGGCGCGTAGCACCGTCCCGCCGGCGCCTGACATGGCTTCGAACACCATGGGATCCTCGTCGAGTTGCTTGGGGACACGCCGCAGCGGTCGTCGGGTCTGCGTGGCGGATTCCGACTCGCGCCGTGCCGGCGAGTCCGCCGCCACTGCTCTTCAGCCGGGTTCGGCCCGGGCCGGGTCCAGGATGAAACGGTCCTCCCAGATCTCCCGCAGTACGCGTTCCGGTGTGGTCTCCGCCACGTCGTCCAGCCGGATGCGGCCGGACAGCGAGACGGTCATCGCGTCGTAGAAGGTCTCCGGGTAGCGCTCGTCGTTGGGCCCGGTCAGGCTGCGCATCCGGATCAGTCCGTCGGCGACCAGGGCGCAGTCGATCGCGCCCCGGACGCTGCTGCCCTGCCGCAGGTCCGGATGGGCACGGGTGGCCCGGGTCACCGCCACCGCATCCGGGATGATCCGGTCGGCGATCGGGCCGGTCAGTCCGGTGCGCAGGGCGACAATGCCCTCTTCGGCGACGGCGTCCTGGTAGCCGACAACGATCCGGTTGAGGCGGTCGCTGACGCCGGCCGACAGCCGGGTGGTGCCGATGTCGTCGCTGGGGTTCATCGAGGCGATGACCCGGAAGGACGGCTCGGCCGTGACCAGGCCGACCCGCGGCACCTCGACCGCGCGGTCCGCCATCGCCGACAGCAGTGTATTGAGGGTGTCTTCAGGGGCCCGGTTGAATTCCTCGATGTAGAGGAACCCGCCGGAGCGCATCGCCTGCACCAAGGGCCCGGCCACGAAGTTGTCGGCGCTGTAGTCCTCCCGCAGCACCCGGGCCGGGTTGTGGTGGCCGACCAGCTTGGCGGGCGTCAGATCGGCGTTGCCCTCCACGAACACCAGCGGGATGTCCCACTCCTCGGTGATCGCCTTGAGCATGGTGGTCTTGCTGGTCCCCGGCGGACCCTCAAGGACGAGGTCCCGCCCGGCGGCCACGGTCGCGAGCGCAAGCTCTAGCTCACGCTCACGACCGACGATGCGCGAGGCGATCCGCTCTCGGGCCGCCGCGACCCCGGACCCTGTGGTCTCGGTGTCCCGGACCGTCCCCAGTGTGGTCATTCTTCGCGCTCTCCTGTTGTCACTTGGTGGTCTGGCCCGCGTCGATCGGCAGCGTCACACCGGTCACGTAGCGCGACTCGTCCGAGGCGAGCCACAGCACCGCGTTGGAGATGTCGACCGGCTCGACCCACGGGATCGGCAGCACGTTCAGGCTGGCGAAGCGAGGCTCGAGATTCTCCTTGGTGCGTTCGCTCGCGGCCATGTCGGGCGCGAACAGCTCGTAGGCCGCCGCGTTCTGGATCATGTCGGTGTTGACCGACGTGGGATGCACGCTGTTGACGCGGATAAAGTCCGGAGCGAGCTCCACCGCGAGCGTGCGCATCAGGCCGACGACCCCAGCCTTGGCGGCGCTGTAGTGCCCGATGTGCTCCATCCCTATCAGCCCGGCGGCCGAGCTGGTCAGGATGATCGAACCACCGCGGCCACCGGCCTTGATGTGCGGGATCGCCGCCTTGACGGTCTTCCACACGCCGGTCAGGTTGACGTCGACCACGTCCTGGAACTCCTGCTCGTCCAGCTCGTCCATCTTGCCGAAGCTGAAGATGCCGGCGTTCGCCGAGACGATGTCGAGCCGGCCCAACTGGGCGACACCGTCGTCCACAGCCTTCTTCAGCGCCGCGAAGTCCCGCACATCTGCCTGGCTCGCCACGATGCGGCGGTCCAGTTTCTCCACCTCGCGTACGGTCTCGGCCAGATCCTCAGGTGTCGCCATCGGGTACGGCACCGAGCCGATCTGCGACACCAGGTCGACCGCGATGATGTCCGCGCCCTCCTGAGCCAGCCGGATCGCGTGGCTGCGCCCCTGACCGCGAGCCGCCCCGGTGACGAATGCGACCTTTCCTTCCACACGCCCCATTGCGTGCACCTTCTTTCGCTAGTTGTGCTGTTGCTTTCCCGCTCAGCTCACTTCTTGGGGAAGCTTCCGCCGTCGACCGGCAGCACGACGCCCGTGATGCAGCGCGCCTCGTCGAGGCCAGGAAGAGCAGGGCGTTCGAGATGACCGGCTCCACCCACTGGATGGGCAGCGCGATGACCGACCGCGACGCCTCGGTGAAGTCCTCCCGGGTGGGGCCGGAACCGTGGGTGCCCCGGTGGCTCAGGCCGGCCGGAAGCCGGCGAGCGGATCCTCCGCGCAGTCGCTGACCGGCGGCCGGTCCAGATCCTCGCGACGAGTGAGGGGCAGCGGAACCGGTCCCCGGCGCGGGGCGGGGGAAGTACGGTGGGAGTGATCGACGGACGGCTTCGGGAGCGGTGTGTGCTGCGTACGGTCTGAGAGCAGCTGCTCGCCGTATCCCTGCACGCATTCCGGGTCGGGCCCGTCCAGCGGCAGGCCGGTGAAGAACTTGGCCGCCATGCACCCGCCCTTGCAGGTGTCGAAGAACTGGCAGGAGGCGCAGGCACCCCCGGACTGGGGCTCGCGCAGGCTCCGGAACAGTTCCGACTCCCGCCACACCGTGGTGAAGCCGCCGGGCTGCCGGATGTTCCCGGCGAGGAAGTCTTCGTGGATCGCGAACGGGCAGGCGTAGACGTCCCCGACCGGGTCGATCAGGCACACCACGCGCCCGGCGCCGCACAGGTTAAGCCCCGGCAGCGCCTGCCCGTAGGCGGACAGGTGGAAGAAGGAGTCCCCGGTGAGCACGCTGTCGCCGTGGGCGACGAGCCAGTCGTACAGCTCGCGCTGCTGGTCGCTGGTGGGGTGCAGCTCGTCCCACACATCGGCGCCGCGCCCGGACGGGCGCAGCCGGGTCAGCCGGAGCTGGGCTCCGTACCGGTCGGCGATCGCCTTGAACTCGTCCATCTGGGGGATGTTGTGCCGGGTGCACACCACGGACAGCTTGAAGTTCTCCATACCGGCGTCCGCGAGGTTCGCCATGGCGCGCAGTGCGGTGTCGTACGAGCCAGCGCCGCGGACCGCGTCGTTGACCTCCGCGGTGGCCCCGTCGAGGGAGATCTGCACGTCCACGTAGGAGTTCTCGGCCAGACGGGCGGCGACCTCCGGGGTGATCTTCACGCCGTTGGTGGAGAACTTGACCCCCACATGGTGGGCGGTGGCGTAGTCTACGAGTTCCCAGAAGTCGGGGCGGACCGTGGGCTCGCCGCCGCCGATGTTGACGTAGAAGACCTGCATGCGCTCCAGTTCGTCGATCACCGCCCTGGCCTCGGCGGTGGTCAGCTCGCGCGGGTCGCGGCGGCCGGAGCTGGACAGGCAGTGGGTGCAGGACAGGTTGCAGGCGTAGGTGAGTTCCCAGGTCAGGCAGATCGGCGCGTCGAGACCGTACTCGAACAGGTCCACCAGCCGAGTCGGCCCGGGGGCCTTGGTTGGAGCGTCCGTTATCACGCTCATGGGGTCCTTTCCACCACCATCGACGACCGGGCGAGCGTCGCGAGGGCGCGGGCGTACCGTGGCACGTCGGATTCGGGGACGCCAGCCGTCGAACAGGCGGCCCGCGCCGTGGGAGCGTCCGCGAGGGACTGCACGACCGACAGCAGTTGCCGGTCCTTGAGGAACGAGAGCTTGCGCGTTCCGAAGTGGTAAAGCAGGGCACCGAACGGTTCAGGTCGCACGGAGACCTGTGGATGGAGGTCCCAGGGGCGGTCCAGGTCCATGGCGCCCACCGGGTCCGGCGTGTTCGTGACGTCCTTGCCGGTCATGCTGCCGCGGCTCAGTAGACGCCGCACATGCCGTCGATCGAGACCTCTTCGACGAGGTCGTCGGCCTCGATCAGGGACTCTTCGGCGACGCTCTCCTCGGCGGCCTGGGGCGCGCCAGACTCCTTGAACTGAAGTTCGTTCATACTATGGCTCCTTTGACGGGCGATGGCTGCGGGCGGTGACTGCCGTCCGCATTCCGATCGACCATGGCCACACTAATGGCACCCGGTGTCAAATGGAAGGGACAAACTGTGAGCTCCCCAGCCGGCGTCCCCGAGCCCCCGATTCCCACGCGCATGGGACGACAGCCCTCGACGTCCGTCGCCGAGCTCAGCCACGTCGCCCTGCAGCTGTTCACCGAGCGGGGCTTCGCCGAGACCACGGTGGACGACATCGCCACCGCATGCGGCATAAGCCGCCGGACGTTCTTCCGCTACTTCCCGTCGAAGAACGACCTGCCCTGGGGAGACTTCGACGCCCTCGTGGAGCGGATGCGCCGCCATCTGCACGACACTCCGCAGGAGGTGCCGTTGGTGGACGCCCTGCGCGAGGCCGTCATCGAGTTCAACCGATTCCCGCCGGGCGAGATCGAAGACCACCGGCTCCGGATGTCCCTGCTCCTGAACGTGCCCACCCTGGTGGCGCACTCGACCCTGCGTTACGCCAGCTGGCGGCAGGCGATCGCCGAGTACGCCGCCCGCAGGCTCCGCGTGCCCGAGGACGACATGCACCCGCAAGTGATCGCCTGGGCCACGCTGGCCGCATCCCTTTCCGCGTACGAACAGTGGCTCAAGCACGAGGGCGCCGACCTGCCCACCCTGCTGCGAACAGCTTTCGACGTCCTGGGCACCACCTTCTCCGGCCAGCACGCGAAGCCATGAGCAGTCATCCGGGCGACAGCGTCGTGACAGACAGGGGCAGTGGGGCAGCAACGCGCGCTGCGTGGTGAGGCGGGCAGCGTCGCCAGTGGCGCTGCTCGATCCTGGTGGTCATTCGACTTGGTCAAGCGGGTCTGTACGGTCACTGGCCCTTAGAAGATTTTCGTAGCCGATGATCGCTTCGACTTGGCTGTGGCGTCGGCTAGTGGTGTGACCGCGTAGGTTCGCCGGGTTGGGATCAGGCTGCGGCTTTGAGGGGGCGTCCGCCCCAGCGGATGCCTTTCTCGCTGCGGATGCGGGCGCGTTCCTTGCGTTCGGCGGCCAGGACGTCGCGGTGGCGGGCGTTGGCGTTGCGCCAGCGGAGGTAGGCGTGCAGGGTCCGGGTCTGCACGGTGTGGTTGGGATAGTTCGAGTTGGCGATGGTGAACTGCCTCAGCGGTCCGAAGTGCGCCTCGATCGGGTTGGCCCAGGACGCGTAGGTCGGGGTGAAGCACAGTTCGACCTTGTGTTTCTTGGCCCAGCGGCGGATGTCGGTGCCTTTGTGGGCGGACAGGTTGTCCAGGATCACGTAGATCGGGGCGCCGTCGGGCCGTGCGGCGTGGATGGACTTCAGTGCGGCCGGTGTGTTCCCGGCGCCCTTCCAGCGGTGGTTGACGCCCCGCAGGGTGTCGTCGCCGACCGAGTAGCAGTCGTGGAAGTAACGCACCCCGTGGGTGCGGTGGTAGGTGGCCGGCAACCGGTCGGGGCGCCCCTGTTCGGCCCAGCCCGAGCCTGCGGTGGGCCGGATCCCGAGCGGGCCGAACTCGTCGAACGCGAAGGCTCGGTCCGGGAAGTGGTCCAGGACCTCTTCGATCCGGTCCAGCTTCGTCTCGCGTTCTGGATCGGGGGACTCTTTCCAGGTCTTGGTGCGCTGGAAGGTGATGCCGTGGCGGGCGAGCATGCAGCGTAAGGTCTCGCGGCCGATGCGGATGATCCGGCCGTGGACTTTCCGCAGGTAGGCGACGAGTTTGCGCAGTGACCAGCGGTGAAGGGCTGGCCGAGTTTGGCCGGGCGGGTGGTGGCCGTCGCCACGACGAAGTCCTCGTCGTCAGGGCTGAGTCGGCGAGGACGGCCTCCCGCCCACTGAGGGTCCAGGCAGGCCAGGCCGATCTCGTTGAAGCGGTGGATCCCATCGCGCACGGTGTCCTCATCTGCCTGCACCAGTTGGGCGATCACCGGAACGCGGTTCCCGCCGGCCGAGGCCAGCAGCATCATCGCGCGCCGGTAGCGCACCGAACTGGTGCTGCCCCGGCGCACGATCTGCTGCAGCTTCTGCCCTCCTGGTCGGTCAGTCTGCGCACACAGGCTCAGCCACCGCGCCTCCACCGGTCGGAACGAACGTCACCGCATATCCAACCGCCACGACCACCAACCCGGCGAACCTACGCGGTCACAGCATTAGCCGACCGCAGGCGCACCGGACGCCGGCCTTTGGAGTCGGTGTCCGCTGCCCGTCACTTGGTTCACTGCCTGATCGGAAGCGGACATCGCCCGGTCTGACCTGCACGTATTTCGCGAAGACCGATTCCGCAGCTGGCCTGCAGGCTGTTGCGTGAACGATGCGTGAGCGGCGGCGCATGAGGTGCAGGCCGTGTGGGGTTATGACGCCGTTGCCCTCGGACCCCGCCGTGCTCGAGTACGAGCTCGCGATCCCGCGGCCCTGAACGACGGACGGCTCGGACCGGCTGAAGTCAGCCGGTCCGAGCCGTCCGTCGTACCTGCTACTCGTTGCGTGCCGTCTCGGGCCCCGTCATCCGCCTGAGCAGCGGCATGGTGGACGCGATGACCCCCAGCGAGGCGACGAGCCCGGTGATCACGATCGCGTAGTACTGGCTCCCCGGCGGCCGGATCGAGTACTCGAACTGTGCCTGAACGAAGAGCTGGGCAGCCAGGAAGCCCACCCCGATCGCCACCACCGCCACCACCAGCAGCGGGACCGCGCTCTCCAGCAATACCACCCGCCGTAGCACCCCGAGCTGCATGCCGGTCAGCCGCAACAGACTGAAGGGGCGCTTGCGATCGCGCAGGCCGCCGGCGACGCTCACCGCGAGGCTGCAGCCGGCGATGGGGAAACTGACCAGGATGACCACGTTCGCCAGTTGCTGGTATCCGGCGAGCTGTCCGCCACGTTCGGCATGGCCCTCGCCGACGGTCTGCGGAACGTCCTGGTCGGAATATGTCTTCGCGAGGATGGTGCGTGCGCGTTCGATCGCCGACGTCGACCCGTCGGTGGCCACAACGATCTCCTGGACCGGCAGGCGGGCCAGCCGTTGGGCGGATATCGCGGCGCCGGGCCATGCCGACGGCCAGTGCTCCCAGCGGTACGTGCCAAAGAGGCCGTAGTCCTGGGCGACTGACGCCGCTTCGGCTCCGGAGGCGCATGCGCTGTAGGCCGGCATCTTTGCAAGCTCCGCGCACGAGGCCAGGCCGCCTACCGGCGGCGTCCCGAGACCTTGTTCATCGAGCCAGGCTGGGTCAGTGGTGCGGAGCGGGTTCGTGTGGATCATCAACACGCCTTTGATCCCCGGTACGGAGTTCAGGTCGCCGAGCGCGGCCTGCGAAAGCGGGGGCACCCTACCGATCGCCATCCCGGAAGCATCGCTGATCCCCTGGGCGTAGTTGCCGACCAGGGCGCTGGCGACCGCCGAACTGCCCTTCGGGACGCCGCGCTCGGCGTTCAGCGAGCCGATGATCCCGACGGCCGTGCTGGTGACGCACAGGGCGAGGACCAGCCCGCTGACCGCGCGGAAGCCGGCCTTCGGGTCGTCCGCGAGCCGCCGAGCCGCGACGAGCAGCGCGGGCCGGCTGGTGAGCCGGGCCAGGACGCGGGCTCCGGACATCGTAAGCCAGGGTCCTGCGATGACGAGTCCGATCAGGACCAGCAGGATTCCCGGGACGAAGACCAAGATCTGCCCGTTGGTGCTCCTGGGCACCCGGCCGATGCTGTACGAGAGTTCGGCGATACCGACGGCCAGCGGGATCATCCGGTAGACCCGCGGCGGGCGCGGTGTGACGCGCCGGGTGACTCCGAGCGGGGAGACTTGCACGCGGCGCAGGGCGATCCGGGCCGAGATCGCGGCCCCCGCTGGGACGGCGATGGCGATCAGCAGCATGTCGCCGGTCCGGAGCGTGAGATCGCTGGCGAAGTAGGGCGTCTGCGTGAGATTGACCGCCGCCAGCTGCGAACGGAACAGGTAGAAGAGGCCGAAGCCGACGGCCACGCCGATGACCGCGGCAACCGTCGATTCCACGGCCGAGATCATCGAGATCTGCCGCGGCGTGGCCCCCACCAGGCGCATCGCGGCGAAGCGCTGCTCACGGCGGGCGGCTGCCAGCCGGGTGGCCGTGCCGATGAGGACGAGCACCGGGAAGATCAGGGCAGTACCCACGACGGAGAGGACGAGCTTGACTCCACTGTCGTTGATACCCGTCCTGACCGTACAGTTCGTGCCGTTGCAGCTGCTGGGGGTGACGGTGGTGATCGAGGAGACCCGGGTGGCGTCGTGCTGCTTGGCAAGTTGCTCGGCGCTGTGGCCGATGACGATGACCAGGGAGTCGGGGCCCGGGAGCGCCGCCTTGCCAACGGTGCCGACCTCGTGGCCGGGGTAGCGGTCGGCGAGTTCGGCGGCCGGGGTGGAGTGGAGGATCTTGCTGAGGGCCGGTGAGGCGTAGAACTCGCCCGGTCCGGGAAGGCGTGAAAGGCCCGGTGGGACCGGGGAGTTCGGGCCCGTGGCGGCGACGTCGACGCGGCCGATGGTCTTGCCGTCGAAGTGGTCCGCCCTGAGCAGCCACCACAGCGGGTCCACGTCCGCCTTTGCTGCCGACTGGCTCGACGCGCTCTTGCCGGTGCCGGTGTTGAGCCAGGCGTTACGGCTGTTCTGGGTAGCGGTGGCGTTGATGGCCGCCAAGATGCTCAGCAGCAGGCCGACGCCGAGGGCGACGGCGGCCGCGATGACGGCGAGGCGGGTGGCGGCCTCCCTGCCGCCGTTCAGGGTGAGGCGCAGGCCGAGGCGGATCACGAGGCGAGCCGTTCGACGGACAGCGGCGTCACCTTGCCGTCGCGGACGATGACTTCGCGCCTCGCGTAGGCGGCCACCCGCGGCTCGTGGGTGACGAGGACGACGGTGGTGCCCTCCTCGCGTACGGAGGCGGCCAGGAGGTCCATTACGTGCTCGCCGGTGAGCGAGTCGAGCGACCCGGTCGGCTCGTCGGCGAACAGCACCTTGGGCCGGGAGACCAGGGCGCGGGCCAGGGCGACACGCTGTGCCTGTCCGCCCGAGAGCTCGCCGGATCTGCGCCCCTCGAGACCGTCCAGGCCGAGGCGTCCGAACCACGACCTGGCCTCGGCCAGCGCGCTCGTCCTGCGGGACTTGGCGAGCAGCAACGGCAGGGCGACGTTCTCCTCGGCGGTCAGCTCGGGGACGAGCTGGCCGAACTGGAAGACGAAGCCGAAGCGGTCCCGGCGCAGCGCGCTGCGCTCGGGCTCGCTCAGGGTGTCGATACGGCGGCCGCCGAACCAGATCTCGCCGGAGTCGGGTACGAGGATCCCGGCCAGGCAGTGCAGCAGTGTGGACTTGCCGGAGCCGCTCGGGCCGGTGACGGCGAGGATCTCGCCGGCGCGGGCGGAGAGGTTCGCGCCCTGCAGCGCGGGCGTCTGCCCGAACGACAGGACGGCGTCCCGCGCTTCTACGAGGAAGCCTTCGTCCGAACTCATGACCGCACCTCCGCTGTCAGGGCGGCGAGCCGTGCCACGGTCAGGTCGATCCACCGCAGATCGGCCTCCAGGTGGAACACGCCGTGGTCGGCGAGCAGCGAGTCGATCGTGCTGCCGGTCCTGCGTAGTTCGGTCAGCTCCCGCATCCGCTCCATGTGGGCGGCGCGCTGGATGTCGAGGTAGGTGCGGGGGTCGCGCTCCAGCAACAGCGCCAGTACGACCTTGGTGAACAGCACTGTCTGCAGGTGCGGTTCGCCCGCGACCGGCTCGGTCAGCCAGGTCTCGACCTGTGTGACCCCCAGCTCGGTGATCACGTAGCGCTTGCGGTCCGGCCCCGCCCCGGGCTCGGTCTCGCCGGCCTCGACCTTTCCGTCGCGGGCGAGGCGGCCCAGGGTCGAGTAGACCTGCCCGGCGGGCAGCGGCTTACCCCGCCCGAAGTAGGTGTCGTAGTCGCGCTTGAGGTCGTAGCCGTGGCTCGACTCCCGTTCGAGGAGTCCGAGGAGTGTCAGAGGAACGGTCATACCTCAGTGTCTACACTCGGTATCTAGTCGACGTCAACAGGCGGCCGGCTTGGCCCGATTGGCTGGGATTGCGCGAAGACAGCGACGGTCGGCCAGCGGTGTGGGCCACTCCTTGGAGGACAAGCTGCTGGTCGTGGGGCTCGTGTGAGCGGGCGATCGGGAACTCGCGCTGGTTGTGGACGGGTGTCTGCGGCGTAGATCGTCTGACGTTCCGGTCCGGGGCGGTTTGCGGGTTCCGCTGCGCTCAGCGGCGACCGCTTCTTGCGATCCGCCACGGAATTGCCGCGAAGGGCGAGGGGCGGGGACGCTGGAGCGGATCGCGGCGCGGCCGGCCGAGCTGGATGTGCTCGCTGAGCAACTGATCAAGCAGCTCGAGGAGGTGCGGGCGGAACGGGACGAACTGGTGGTTGCCGAGCGGGTCTTGCGTCGCCTGGAGGAGCAGGTGTCCGCGTAAGCGCCCGCGACTTCGTCCACGCAGGTCGCAGGCCGCGCAGTGCTGCAGAGAGGCCGCGGTCGGGGTCCGTGCTCAAGCGTGTCCAGGAACCGTTCCGGCGTCCCGGCCGCGTGGGGGTGGACTGCATCTCGGACCGAGGGCATGGTGCGATCTTCGGTGGAGCGCGTGATGTGTAGGACCGGGAACCGCTCTGCGATACGGGCGAGCTCTTCCAGTGGGGCTCGTCGGTCGATCGGCATGTGCGCACGGGCCCTGGGCGCACGCTGCAGCCAGCCGCGCAGGATGGGCGCGCGTTCGGCCGCGCGGGCGTTGTGCGCCCGGTTCGTGCGTTCCCCGAGCAGGGCGACCAGGTAATGCCAGCGGGCGAACTGCCGCAGAGCGGGCACTCCGGACGTCATGGCACCACGAGCCGTTGGGCCAGTCGGCCGACGGGACTGAGCGCGGACGAGTGATCGTGTGGCCGGTGGCGGCGGTCGGGCTGAACGTCAGGGGGCTGGCTCCGGTGCCCGCTTGGTCGTGCCGCTCACCTCGCCAGATACCTCGTGGTCCCGTAGGGTCGCGGTGCCGCCAGCACAGGATGTGCGGCGTGGCTCTCGCGCTTTTTTGTGTGTGTGTGCGGCTCAAGCGATCAGGAGTGTCCATGTCAGGACAATTTGAAGCGACGGTCGAGGTCGATCGGCCTGTCGAGGCGGTGTTCGACTACCTCGCCGACGGTCGCAACGATCCGCAGTTCAGCCCGCGCGTGCTCAGGATCGAGCGGACTCCCGACGCCCCGACAGCCGTGGGTACCGTCTTCCGGAGCACGGTCAAGGACGCCGGGATGAAGACCTCCAGGGAGTTCCGCATCACTGACCTCGAATCCCCGGTGAGGATCCGGTGGGCCGAGGTGTCGAAGAACAGCGTGATGGCACGCGAAGGAGGCTACGACTTGGTGGCGCTGTCCGACGGCCGGACTCGGGTGCGCATCTTCAACGTGCTGGAAGGCCACGGCGTGGGCAAACTCCTCGTCGGCCTGGCCCTCGCTGCCGCCCGCAAGGATGCCGACGGCTTCGGCGCCCGGATCAAGGCAGCAGCCGAAGCGGCGATCGATCCACGCTGACGCCTCTTCGACGGGCCCGCCCGTCAGAGCGCTGACAGCGAGCGCTTCGGTTGGCCGGGCGGGCCCACGACAGCTACGGCACCTTCGCACAGAGCGCCGTCGGCTCCCGATCGGCATCTACTACGCCGACGCAGCTGACGACGGATGTCCCGCTCGCCGCATCGGGGACGCGGACCGCGGCGACGAGGCGGACCGCGGCGACGTGGTGGCCGTATACGGCCGCGGGCGGGAATCCCAGCCAACGCATACGCTGGGGCTCTTCGTCCGGCGTGGGCCGTTCGTCCGCCGATGAGTCGGAACTCTGCGCGTCCGCCCACTCCTCGCTCCAGCGCACCAGGAAGGACTGCCAGTCGTCGATGTCCGTTATGTCGCCGATCCTGTCAGCCACCACTGACAACGCCCGTTGCCGCTACGGTTCATTCAGCACCGCGCCCTGGCCGAAGAACACCGGTTTCCGCTAGGCATCTCGACACCTTCCTCCATTGTATGACGAAGTGTCAGATCGCCATAAAAAATGTTCCATTGGGGCTATCCTCTCGTCGCGTGGGCCTGTGAACCGCCCGAAGCCTCCACAAGAGAGGGGGGTCCACGTGCTTGTCGTCCGCGGGGTGTTCGCGACCGCCGTCGTGCGGGACAGGACGGGAGAGCCGGTGGTCCTGCTCACCGGCGAACTCCCCGAGACCCTCACCCCTTCCAGCCTGAACGACCTGATGAACCTGGCCGCCGCGGTGCTCAACACGGGCGAGCTGGATCTGTTCTACAAGTGCCTGGCCGCACTGCGTTGTGGAGAGAAACTCGAGGAACGCCGCATCTGGGTGGACGGGGCCGTACTCACCATCTACCGGAGCTGATCTTCGAGCACTGAGACTTTTTCAACGAAATGATCTACGCGTAGGCACGTGGGCGGCTGCGAGGCAGCCTGCCGGCGCCCCTCCCCGCTCAGCCATGTGATCATTCCGGCTGTCCGATGTCACACCAGGCGGACGTTGCCTGACGCGGCACTAGCAGGAAGAATCGATCTCGTGGCCAACGCACTGCAGGAATTGGTGAAGAGTCGGCTGGAGCAGCAGGGCTGGTCCTACGGCGACGTGGCTCGGCGTGGCGACATCCCGCGTTCCACCGTGCACCACCTGGCGACGGTCGCGCAGCTGGTCCGCATGCCGCAGCAAGCCACCCTGGAAGGCCTGGCCAGGGGGCTGGAACTGCCTCTGGACACAGTGCGCAGGGCGGCCGCCGAGGCGTGCGGCATCCACCTGTACTTCGAGGACGGCGGCGCCGACACCGCGTCCGACCCGGAGATCGCCACCCTCATCGCGAGCGTGCAGCGGCTGTCCGATGCCGATCGCCGGCACGTCACCGCGCTCGTCGAGTCCCTCCTGCGAAGCAACCCCGACCGGGACGCCCAGGCCGAGTCCGATTCGGCCTGACCTCAGCCCGGTCTCCTTCTGGCCGACGGACGCCCGCCGCTCACCGGCCGTCCGTCAGCCTCCGCAGCCAAATGATCACCGCGGCCACGACCTGGTAGTCGAGCTCGGCGATCCTGGCGATGGCCTGGACATCGGTCGTACGCACCGCGATGCAGGCCGCGTCCAGGGCACAGTGCAGCATCACCTGGTGCGCTTGCGTGGCCGGCAGGTCCTCACCCGGGCGCATCCGGGGGCGCAGGAGCGCGGAGATGGGCAGCGGGGGCGTCGGGTGTTCCAAGGTCATGTTCCCGGTCCTCGTAGGAAGGGGCGGTCACCGGTACGCCGCCCCTGGATTCCGGCCCGGCGCATGAGGAGTTCCACCGTCCCGTGGCTGACGGCGATGCCGTATCGCCGGGTGAGTTCGCTGTGGATGCGCCGGTATCCGTAGGTGGCGCCCGAGGCGGTGTGGATCATGGTGATGAGCTGGGTGAGCACGGAGTGGCGGATCGACTGGGCGGAGGGTCGACGGGCGCGCCAGGAGAAGTATCCGGACTCGGTCACGCCGAGCACACGCGTGGTGGTCCGCACGGGCAGACCCTCGCCGGCCATCACGTGTACCGCCTCGAAGCGCCTTTTGGGGACACCACATCGCGCAGCAGCTCGGTCGCGCGCCGCTGGAAGGCGAGCTGGGTCTCCAGTTCGGCGATGCGCCTGCGCGCGGCGGCGAGTTCAGCCCTCGCGGAGTTTGCGCGCCCTGCTCTGCCGAGGTGCGGCAGATGCTTGCGCCGCCATTGGTAGACCGTTTGGTCGCTGAGGCCGAGAGCGATCGCGACCTTCCTCACCGGCTGGCCCTCGGCCAGCAGATCCAAGGCCTTGCGGCGCAGTTCGGGTGGGTATCGCATGGGCGTCCTCCCTGTCGGGTACCTGGGCGGAGGCAGGTCCCCGGGCCCAGGGGGCAGGCCCGGGCCCGGGGAGCGACGGGGCTCCGTACGGAGCGCGCCTGGCTAGTCGATGTGGCGGCGCAGGGTGACGGTGGGCCGGAAGCCCAGCGGGTCGACGGTCGCGCCGCGCGGTGCGGCCGCCACCGCGGCCTGGAG
>NZ_JBIAQV010000069.1:0-24054 GCF_042889305.1 Streptomyces sp. NPDC002619
ACCGTGATCTGATGGCGCAGGGCGAGGATCTCTGCGTCCTTCTCCCGATCGCTCATCGGTAGCAAGCGCAGCAGCGCGAACGCGTTCGTGACACCCGGGTAGGCCAGTCGCAGCAGCACGGTCGATCATGTTGCCGCGTGGTCGACAGCCGTGCGAGAGCGCCGACTCCAGCGACCGCGGCCGCTATCCGCGAAGCTCCGGCACACCCGCTCCCACCAGGGCGGACGAGGTATTCGGCAAGGGCAGGGTCAGGTTGGGGGCAGGTAGGCCGTTAGGTAGGTCTGGATGTCGTCGGTGGCGTCGGGGTGGGCGGCGGCCCAGTCCTTGGCGTGGGTACGCAGCGTGGGGTGGTGGGCGAGGCCGGGGTCGTAGGCGGCGAGTGCGTGCAGGACGTGTTTGGCGCTGCCTCGGTGTCCGTGTTTACTCAGCCAGGAGAGTGCGACGGGGAGCACGTCGGGATGCGGATGGGGAGTTCTCTGCAGGGTGATCAACAGGTGTGCCAGGACGTGCCCGGCGGTCTGGTAGACGCCATACGGTGACCGGAGCAGGTTCATCGCGTGTGTAATCGTCGCCAGCCGTTCGCCGTGTGGGGCATGGCGCAGGTTCAGCAGCCGGGCGAGCAGGCGGTGAGCCGTTTCGTTGGGAATGTATGCCGCCAGCCAGTCGAGTGCGGCGTGCATCAGCTCGGGGTCGGGGTTCTCGTCGTCCGTGTAGTGGCGCAGGAGTTCCTGGAGCACTCTGTCGTCGCCCGGACCGGGGTGGTCGAGGTCGAGTCTGTTCTTCGCGCACCGGGCGGCATGGGGCAGCGTGTCCGGGTACTTGAGGCTCGCGACCAACAGGCGGTTCAGGATCCGGTTCTCTTCGTCCGCAGTTTCCGGTGTGCGGTCGCGTGCGGCGAGCCAGGCCCGGACCGCGTCGAGCGCTGTTCGTCCCCCGTCGTCCCCCAGCGCGTCCCTCCGCATGAGCGTCTTGTACAGCAACGTGGTGCTCCTGACGTGCATGGGGCAGGCCCGGACCCAGCGCAGGACGTGACCGGATACGAGGCGCGCGACGGTCGGCGCATCGAGGCCTTCGGTGGCGGTGTGGCGGGCACTGTGGAGATTGACCAGTACGTAGGCCGCTGTGTCGCTGTCGCTGTTCTTCTCCAGCCAGCGCAGCGCCCGGTCGATGCCGGCCTTGTGGGCTTCTCTGCTGTTGTCATGGCGGCTGCGATAGAGGTACGGGGCGAGGACGAAGGAGCCCTGCGGGTCCTCGGGATGGGCTTCGAGCCAGCTGCCTGCGTGCCGGAGGATTTCTTCCCGCTGGTCGCGGCGCAGGCCGTTCAGCGATAGCAGGTCACGCAGGACGAAGCTGTCATCCAGCTCCGTGCGTGGTGTCGTGCGCATGCGGGCGAGGACTGCGTCCACCGCCTCGAGTGACTGCTCCTTCTGCGTGTCACTCCGCTTGGCGATGTAGGCACGCAAGAGCGGTCGGTGCCAGGTGTCGTTGGCCGCAAGCCAGGTCCTGGTGGCGGAGAAGGCTCTGTTCGTGAGGATGTCGGAGTCGGGGTCGGCGGTGGCGTTGTCGTGGTACTTCAGCAGGTTGCTCAGGACGAAGGACGCCGCCTGTAGGCACGGGTGCCGTTCGAGCCAGGCGAGTGCGGCCCTGGCGCTCTTCGGGGCCGATTCGGGGACGGCCGTGAGGGTGGCTTCGTGGAGCAGGGGGGCGAGGACGAAGGAGGCGCTGGCGTCCAGCCCGTTCTTCTCGTCGGAGAGCCAGGTGTGGGCGTACTGCACGGTCCGGCGGACTGCGTCGGGGTGCAAGTCGGGGGTCTTGAGTAGGGCTTTCAGGACGAAGCTGGCGTCGGGTTTGTCGCCGTGCCAGCGGAGCCATGCGAGGGCGGACACAGCGATGGGATCGACGCGAGGCAGGTGGGGGCTGGGTAAAGTCGCTGTGTAGACGTAGGTGGCCTGTTCATGGGTGCCGTATTTGGCCAGCCACTCGTGGGTGGCTTTCGCGAGCTGGGCACGGTCGGTGGCAGGGAGGTGCTCGGTGCGGTGGAGGGTGGTGAGCAGGCGGCCGGTCGCGAGTTCCTGGCTGAGGTCGTCGGCGAGTTCCACAGCGGTGTGGGCGGCGTGGGCAGCAATGTCGGGGCGGTGTCCGGTGTGGCGCAGGAGAGTGTGGAAAAGGATGCGGCCGTCGCGGGTGGTGCCGTGCCCGTCGAGCCAGTCGCGGGCGGGGGCGGCGACGTACTGCTCGTAGGCGTCGGTGGGGCCGTTGGGGCCGGTGGTGGCGTGCGCGAGGGCGTTGACGAGGTGGATGGCATCGGGGTCGTCGGCGGCGTGCCGGGCGAGCCAGCCCTGGGCAGCCTGGAGGAGGGCGGCGGGGGCCTGGCCGCAGTTGAGGGCGGCGTCGGTGAGGAAGGTGCGGACGCGGGCGGGGTCGGCTCCTTTCAGCCAGGGGGTGACAACGGTGTTCCACCGGTCGACGACTGCTCGGCGCCAGGGGGTGGCGGAGAACATCGAGACGAGGGTGCGCATGCCTTCGTCGGGGGCCTGACGGGCCATGTCGAGGACGGTGGCACTGTTGACCTTCAGCCAAATGGCGCAGGCCCGGGCGAGTTCGCCGTGGTGTGTTCCGTTGAGGTCGCTTCCCCAGCGGTTGAGGTGTCCTACGGCTCGGCGCAGGGAGCGTATGTCGCCGCACAGGGCGTCCAGGAGTTCCTGGAGGATGTTCGGGGCGAAGGTGTAGCCGTCGGGGAGGCAAGTCTGGCTGAGGAAGAGATCGGTGACGATGTCGTGGAAGACATCGAGGGTCTCCTCGGGGTAGTCGGCCGTGGTGAGCAGCCATCCGTGCGTCTTGAGACGGGCGACGACCCATGCCCCAGTGATACCGGGGGCGTTCGTGCCCCGGCGTAGTAGGGTGTCAGCGGCTCGTTCAACGGCATCGCGGGTGTCGATGCAGGCAAGAGCTGCAGCGGTCGCGGCGAGTGGTTCCACCGGGTCGGATGCCTGACCGAACTCCTCTCCGGTGCGTTGCTCGAACCAGTCGATGAGGACGCCGGGGCGAGGTGCGTCGGAAGCGTCGGGGTCGAGTCGTCGTGCCTCGGCCAGTCGCTCGAGTTCGAGGGCGAGCAGCAGGGCGAGGACGGGGCGGGTGCTGCAAAGGTCGGCCATCCTCTCATATCCGAGAACGGCGAGGGACTTTTTGGCGACCCGTTCGAAGATGTGCCGGGCGAGAGTCCGTTCGCGTTCCTCGTCGCTGGAGAGTTCGACGAGGGTGAACAGGACCTGGTAGCCGCGGTTGGCGAGGTCTTTGAGAGCACCGGGGCGGACGGAGGCGACGCAGGAGATGCGCAGGCCGTGCTCGGCCTCGGCATCCAGAAGCGCAGCGAGATCGCGCAGATTGAGGCTGTGATACCGGTCGACGTAGTCGAGAACGAGGAGCACCTGGCCCTCGTGCCCGCTGACGGCTTCGCGGACGCCGTCCAGGAGCTGCTCCGCGCGCAGGTCGGTGTCCGGGCGCGGGTGGAAGACCTCCCAGTCCTCGTCCACCGCGCGCTGGGCGACTTCGAGACAGGTGCGGGTTTTTCCGGCGCCGGCGGGGCCGGTGAGGAGGACGCCACGCAGTGGGGTCCCGTAGCCGACGGAGTCGGAGGTGCCGGTGAGACGGGTGAGGATCTTGCCGGGGGAGGCTTTGTGGCCGGGGTCGGGCGGCAGGTAGGGCAGGCGGTCCTTGGTGAGGAACTTGCCCTTGGCTCCGAGGTGGGTGAGGGCCTCGTCGTGGGTGCGAAGCCATTCGGGCCGGCGGGTCAGTTCGTCTGTGGCGGTGGTGGTGCCGGGATGTCCGTGCCGGCTGACGAGGTCGGCGAAGCCGGGAAGGCTCAGGGCTTCGTGGATGGGGACGGCGTGCAGGCGGCGCCAGCCCATGGTCCGGTTGTCCTCGACCGCTATCCCGACGAGCCGGCCATGGCAGAAGATCGCCGAGCCCGAGGCGCCCGCCCACAGCCGCAGCTCGTCAGCCCGGGGTGCCGGCCACACCGGGCAGTCCAGCACCCAGCCCGACGACGAGGTGGAGACCACCGGCAGGTCTCCGCGTAGGTACTCGGACTGTGCCTCGCTCCCGTCGTCTGCGGCAAAGGCGGGGAAGCCCGCGCCTTCGAACGGCACCGGGGCGACGCCGCCGGGTCGCCCCCACCGCACCGGCCCTCCCGGGGTCGGCACCGGCTCCTCGAGCCATAACAGCGCCACGTCCAGGGCGTCGTCAGCCCGGATGCTGTGCCGGGTATCCGGCCAGCACACCTGCGCTCGCCTCTGCACCGGACTGGCCCCATAGCGGGGGTGGCCCACCCGGGTTGTCACTCGGTCCACCCACCGGCCCTCGTGGAGCACGACGTGCAGCGCCGTCAGAACGAGTTGAGGGCCCACCAAGTAGCCGGACCCTGAACCGCCCGGGCCGCCGGTACGCACCAGGACCAGCCGCTGCGGATCCATCTCACAACTCCCAAGGCCGTGGCGCCGCACCCTCCTCGACTAGGCCTGTGGTGGCGTCCGATGGTTCCGCGCCTGGGTCGTGTCCGGCCGTGCCGGCGGCTGCGGTGTCCAGGCCGCCAGTGGTGCGACGGATTTTGGCTCGCTCCCCGCCCCGCGCTTCGTCACGGACCTGGAGCGTCAGTGTCAGCACCTGCCGCCGTGTACTGCCCAACCCGCCGCCGGCCTCCCCGCCGGCCTTGGCGCCCAGTGCTCCTACCTCGACCTTCACCTTGCCGTTGCCGTCCCGGCGGAATTCCACCTCCAGTGACAGCTGTGCCTGCTCTACCTCGAACTGGAACTGCTGTCCGGCTCCCTCGTCCTGCGCCGCGTACAGCTCCCGCCGCAGCTCCCCCAACGCTTCAGTCAGCGAAATCCCCATGATCTCCCCTCACCAGACGCCCGGCCCCGTAGATCTTCGATCACAGCTTCTCTCACCCGCCTCGTGCCCCGCAGCACTTCACCTCCCCTCAGCCTGAAGCGACGAACCGCCAACAGCCCGATGTCGATCCCCTCCACATCGGTGAACTCCACCCCCAGGCAGTGCACGCTGGTGCTGTTGACGCGAAAGTACCAACACGCACGGTGCGGGGTGAAGGAGAGCCAGTCGGGGTCGCGCAGGGCGCGGATGGCGGCGGACAGTGCACTGCGGAGCATTGCGGGTGCCGATAAATCATCTGTCCAGGTCGCGGCCTTGATCGCCGATCTCGGACCGTGCGGTCGCTCGCCCCACCGTCTTCGCCTGGGCAGGGCATCGACGGCATGATGATCTGTCGTGCTGCTGCGCCTGGCCTACCTCGCCGCTACTTACACCTTCGCTCTCCTGCGCCTGCTGCCGATGAGCGACCGGGGCAAGGACATCGAGATCCTTGCCCTGCGGCACCAACTGCTGGTCCTGCAACGCCAGACCGGGAAGCCTGCGTTCTCCGACACGGACCGCGCTGTGCTCGCCGGCCTGCTCCACCACCTCCCGAAGGGACAAGCTCCGGCACCTCCTGCGGCTGGTACGCCTCGACACGGTCTTGCGGTGGCACCGCGACCTGCTCAAGCGACGTCATGCTGCGACCTGCGTGCCGAAACGCCGCGGACGCCCACCCACGATCCGCTCGATCCGCGCCCTGGTCCTGCGCTTGGCCAGCGAGAACAGCTCGTGGGGATATCGCCGCATCCACGGCGAGCTCGCCGCGCTCGGCATCAAGGTCGCCGCCTCGACCATCTGGGAGATCCTCAAAGAACACGGCATCCCGCCCGCGCCCGAACGGCAGAGCACCACCTGGGCCGACTTCCTACGCAGCCAAGCCGATGCCCTGCTCGCCTGCGATCTCTTCGAGACCCGCGCCCTGACCGGGACTCGCCTGTACGTCGTCGCGGTCATCGAGCATTCAACGAGGCGTATCCGGATCCTGGGCGCCACCGTGCACCCGACCGCGGAATGGCTCGTGCAGCTCGGACGCAATCTCCTCATGGACCTGGAGGACGCGGGCAGCAGGGCCAGATTCTTGATCCGGGACCGAGACTCGAAGTTCACCGCCGCTTTCGACGCGCTGCTGGCCGATGCCGGGCTGAAGGTCGTCACCACCGGCATGCGGATACCGCGGATGAACTCCCTCATGGAGCGCTGGATACAGACCTGCCGCAGGGAACTCCTGGACCGCACCCTGATCTGGAACCAGAGTCACCTCCTCCACGCACTCCGCGGGTTCGAGACCTTCTACAACGGGCATCGACCGCACCGAACGCTGAGGCAAGCCGCTCCTCTGCGCCCGCTACCCGAACCGATCGACCTGCCAGCGCGGATCGAGCACCTCGATGTCCGCCGACGAGACCGACTCGGCGGAACCCTCCACGAATACCAACGTGTCGCTTGACCAGCCGGATGATTTATCGGCACCCGCACAGTTCCGTGGCCAGGGCTCGGAGTGCGGGGACGAGTTCGGGATGGTCTCCGCGTGAAGCCGATTGCAGTAGTTCGGTGATGACGATGATCTGCGCGACGCGTCCGGGCTCGCTTTTGAGTACGGGGAAGGCGTCCCGGAGATGCTGGGCGAAGCCGGGGACGAGTAGGGAGTACGCCAGCAGCATGGCCGCGTCGTAGCCGGCTGGTGCCAGGCCGAAGCCTTCCCAGTCGAGGAGGTAGGGGGTGGCGCTGGTGAGGTTGGCGGTGTGCAGGTCTCCGTGAGCCGTGGTCCAGTCCGTGATGCGGGGGCCGGGCGTGTTGAGGAAACGTGGGACGCTGCGGTCCACCCATTCCTGTCGTACGGCCACACGGTCTGTGGAGACGCTGCTCACGTACTCGAGGTCGGTGCGGAGCGAGTCCCACCAGGCGGTCGGCGGGTCCAGATCGGTATGCAGGACGGGGCTGGGGGAGCAGACGGTTTCGTCGACATACTGGTGCAGCTCTGCCTGGTAGGCGTAGCCGTTACTACTCGACTCTGTGGTGTCGTACAGCAGTGGTTTGCGGATGCGCCGGTCGAACAGCGCGGCGGCCTGGCCATTGCCCTCCCAGATCTTTCCTGCCGCCTTGTCCTCTGGCGCGGAGAGCAGGCGTAGCCAGCAGGCTCCCCGGTCCGGGTGCTGGACGCGGCTGCTGAGGGTGCGGCCGTGCCAGCCCCAGACTTTTGGGCCGGTCATCGTGGCGCCCAGCGTCTGTGCCGACCTCGCGAATGCCCGTTGCATGCGCTGCTGGTCGGCGGGGTCAGTCGGCGGCGAGTACATCCAGCACCTTTCGCAGCGTGGGCACAGGGATAGCCGGGCTCCGCAGAGTCTCTTGTGCCTCGGCCCAGTGTGCCGGGGTGGAGGCGGAGAGCAGAATCCGTGTCACCCCGGGGGAGGAGGCTGCTGCGAGGAGGCATGCCTGGGGCACGGTGAGTTCCGGGCGCAGCAGCGCGGTGAGTTCGCGCGTGGCAAGGTGGGGCAGTTCACCGCCGAACAGGGGTGCCGAGGCATACACCTGCCATCCGAGATCGGCTGCCTGCGCGATAGGGCCCGTCCCATCCAGGGCCTGGGCGAAGGCGGTTGCGGTGACGAGAGATACGGGCAGTTGGACGGCTCGCAGGTGATGCCGCCTGGTGCCGGCGGCTTCGACGGCCAGTTGGTTCAGAGCGGGGATGCTCAGTGTGCCGGTGTCGAAGCCGTCCCAGGTGGCGACGCCGTATGCCGTCAGGGTTCCGGCCGCAGCTTCTGCTTCAAGGGCGGTGAAGGCGTCGCGCAGGGCTTCGTACGGGGCGCCTTCGCTGCGCTCGGGATTGTGGACGAAGACGATGTCCAGGTGGTCGCGGCCGAGTTCGGTGCGGTTGCGGGCGCACTGCCAGTGGACGTATGGGGCGCTCAGGCAGTGTCCGCGTTCTGCGTCATCGATGGTGAGGGCGCCATCACAAAGAGCGTCCTTGACCACCTGTTCGGTCAGGAACCCGACCTTGGTGGAGACCGGGATCGAAAGCCGGGCAAGAACCGGGGCGAGCAGCAGCTGGGCCTGCCCGTTGAGGTAGTTGGGCGCTGTGTCGACCCACGCGGTAGCGGGATCGGCGGCCGCGCGGGTGACGGCCTCGGTCAGCATGGAGGGGCGGACGCGGTAGGTGCCCAACCCGAGAGAGGCCGTCGTCATCGCTCGGCTCCTTCTACCGTGACCGCCTGGCCGCCCATCAGCTCGGAGACGACAGCCGCCACATCCGCGACGGAGATTCCAGCCACTGCGGCCAGCTCACCGAGGGACACAGCGCAGGGCGCGGCGGACATCAGACGCTGCAGCAGCGGCAGCGCCTCATCTCCCAACTCCCACTCGGTGTCGCAGGCCCGGAACACCACGCAGTCCCCGTTGTCCGCGGGATCCAAGTGGGCACGGGCGGTGGTCAGCCTGACGCGGACGTCCGGGGCTGCGGGGATGCCGGTGATGTGGGGCAGGCTGGGCCGCAGGCGGGTGAGGTCGGTGGCGTCCCGCATCGCCATATAGCGGCCGATGAGATCTGGATCTTCCAGGGCGGCGGCGACTTGCTTGCGCAGCCGTTCCAGGTAAGCGGCCTGCTGCGCAGGTGGCGCGTGTACGGGCAGGTCCTCGCGCAGGACGTCGTGGCGGCGCAGGTCGTCGGCGAGCCACGACAGGAGCTGCGCGCCGGTGATGGTCTGGATGCCGAAGGTGAGGTGCAGGGAGTGCTCGCCCTCGGAGGCGGCCACCGAGTGCCACCAGCCGCGCGGCAGATACAGCACGTCCCCGGGACGCAGGACCAGTTCCATGACCGGTTCCTCCGGCGGCGGCTCGGGCTCGGCGGTGTCCTTGTACATGGGGGCGGTGCGGGTGGGGCCGTACAGCTTCCAGCGTTTGGCGCCGTCGATCTGGATGACGACGACATCGTGGTCATCCCAGTGCACGCCAAAGCCCTCACGGGCGGTGAAGGACGCGTACAGGTTGGCCTGCACCCCGGTGCGCAGCCACTGCTCCAGCTCCATAGCGGCGCGGCCGACGGGCGGGTGGAGTTCGTCGACGGCGTCGATGACCAGGGAGGCGCCCTCGGTGAGCCGGGCGTGGAGTTCGGTGGGGTGCAGGCGCTGCCAGACGGTGTGCCGGCGGGTGGTGACCGGACCGGTGTAGCGGTGGGCCGGCAGCATCTCGCCGTCCGCGGACAGGCGCAGGCGGGGCGGCTCCAGGCGGTGGGTGGCCAGGATGGTGTTGACGTCGTCCCAGGCGATCAGCTCGGCCGGGTTTGAGAGGGCGGCGGGGATGTGGCGGTGGTGGCGGTGGAACACTTGGGCCAGGAACTCGTCCTGGCCCAAGTGAGCCGCCAGATTCAGCGGCGACACGCGTCTCCTCCCGGATCAGTCGTTGCCGTCGGTACGGCCGGTGCTGCCGCCGTCGGACGGGGTGACGCCCCGCTCACGCGCGGCCTGGATCTGGCGGCGTGCCCTGACCAGTCCGGCCTGGGCGGCCCCGCCCGTCGGGGTGGTGGTCTTGTTCGGCATGAGTTCCTCCTGGGGTTGGGGGATGAAGTGGTATTGCGGGCCCGCCCCGGACGGCGCTCGACCTGTCCAAGGGTTGCGGGCGGTTGATCCGCCCGGGGCGGGGGCTTGCGACCCGCCCCGGCCGGGGCTTCTCGGTGGGGGGAACATCTCGATCGGCTACGTCCGGCAGGGACGGGAACTCAGGGGCTGGTCGGGGCGGTGGCGACCGCGACGCCGATCACGAAGCCGCACGAGGCGGCGATCAGCACGATCAGCAGCGGGCCCGTGTAGCGCGCCAGTCGGCTCACGGCGCGGCCCATCACGGCTTCCACCAGGCCCGCCACGGCCGGGTGATGATCTCCCGGTAGGTGTGGTGCGAGGGATTGCGGCCGCCGTGCTCAAACACCCAGATCTGCGGTGCAGCGAAATCGGTGCTGGGCGGTGAGCTCTCGCCGCAGACCGCGCACTGCATCGCGTAGCTGGTGGGCTCGGCGTCCGGCTCCCGGTCCGGCTGGAGGGTCCACTCCTTGTGGCAGACAACGGCGCGGGTACTCACTGGTCCGCCTCTTCGTGCTCGGTCTGTCGGTCGGGGCCAGGTGCGCTGAAGACCTTGGAGGGGACAGGGGGGCCGACGACCATCACGATCCTTCCCCAAGCTCTCGGCTTCGCTCGAGCAGGGGAGACCCCCATGGGTGGGGTGGCCAGGATGCGCGGGGACACGACGTCTTCGGCGCTAAGGACGGTGTTCGGTGAGACGAGGCGGGTCGTCACAGGTGTCCCCTTCCAGTCGTGCGGGTGTGGAGGGGGCGCCCTCGAATGCGGCGGAAAGTTCGGTGCTTTGGAGACAGGCGCCGGAGGGCGCCTTCTGGTGGGCGTCGACGTACGGGTGCTGAAGTGCGGCGCGCAGGGCATCGGCGTCCGTGAGGGTGTCGTCGTCGGGCAGCTCGCACCAGCCGCCGAACCAGTCGTCCATCAGCTCCACGCCGGGCCACCAGCCATGAGTTGCTGGAGAGATGCCGTACAGGCAGGTCGTCCCAGCTGTCGACGGTGCCGGCCCTGATCGCGTAGTAGAGGCGTTCGTTGGGCCTGTCGTACAGCACCGGGCCGATCGGCACGCCGGTGGCTCGCAGGTGGGCCAAGACGAGCAGGCCGATGTCCGCGGGAGTTCGTACGAGGTCCCAGCCGTCGCCGACTTGGAGCAGGCGCAGTCCGGGCACGTCGTCGACCATGGGGGCGCTCCGCAGCGCTTCGCGTACGAACATCACGTGCCCCCTTGCTGCTGGAGGTCGGGGCGTGCGCCGAGGGAAGGCACAGGGCCCGTGGTCGCCCTGATGGAACGGACCACGATCAGACGGGTGCTGGTCGCGGTTATCTGCCGCTTCCGCTCGGCGGCGATGCGCCTGGGGCCGAGGTGGCTGAGGGCGGGGACCACAGTGCCGTAGGTGTCGGACAGTTCGAGGGCGTCGAGAAGACCGACGAAGGCGAGGGAGCGGACGGCTACCGTCGCCTCGCGGTCGGTGAAGACGCCACACAAGGTCAGCTCGTGCCGATGGCAGTACTCGGCGAGGCAGTCGACCAACGCGGCATGGCGAGCCAGGCCACCGGTGACATGTCGCAGGTAGCCGAAGACCTGCGGGCCGGTGACCGGGCGGCGTTCCGTGATGAGTTCCTCGTCCATGCCCACAGCGTCGGCTGGCGCGAACGGCCTTGAAATGACCTGCTGTTGTACTTCCGTTGCACTTCCCGCCCCACGTCGTCACCGACAGTGCTTCCATACGTGACGGAGGGAGGCCAGCCGTGGTCAGCGTGCAGCAATGGACAGGCCGGGAGGCGAGCGCTCTGCGCGCCGCACTGCGTATGAGCACGCGCGCCTTCGCCGAACACCTGGGCGTCGCGCTGCGTACGGTGGCCAAGTGGGAGAGCCTGGGAGCCGAAACCCAGCCGCGGCCCGATACCCAAGCCATCCTCGACACCGCGCTCGCTCGTGCCGATGCCGCCGTCCACGCCCGGTTCGAGGCAGTGCTGTTCCCGGAGCGGAAGAGCGCGAGGCCGGCCGACTACGAGACCTGGACCGAGGACATCGAGCGCGCCGTGGTCTGCGTCAGCCGCCAGAACTTCCCCTTCGCCTCCACCCTGTTGAACCGCTGGCTGGCCAGCCACGACCCGCACCACTTGGACGACAAAGGCCTCTACTTGTACGGCCGCTCCCTCGTCCTGCTCGGCGACCTTCAGCGGGACCAGGGCGCGATCCTCGGCCCGCTCTCCGCCCGTCACTCCTACCGGACCGCCCGAGGCATGTTCACCGAACTCGACATCCCGCGCCGGGTGGCGCAGATCGAGCTGTCCCTCGCCGTCGTACAGGAGATGTCGGGCCAGCTCGAAGCCTCCGCCCGCCACTACGAACTCCTCGCCACGGACGAGCGCTTAAGCCCTCGCGACCGCGCCAGGGCCCAGCTCTGGGTGGGTACGGCCTTGAGCAAGGAGGGCAACAACGAGTACGCCACCAACGTGATGACGGCCGCAACCCGCGCATTCGAGGAGTTGGGTGAGCCGGAGGACTGGTCGGTCGCACACCAGAAGCTCGCGCTCGCCCACCGCGGTGTCGGCGACCTGAAGCAGGCCCTGCACAACATCGACATCGCGCGCACCACCGGCACCGTCGACTCCCCGATGCAGCGTGTGCGGCTGGACACCGCGTACGGGCACATCCTTCTATCGGATGCGGCAACCCGCAATGATGGGCTGTCCGTCCTCGACCAAGCGGCACAGGTGGCCCAGCAGTACGGGCTGAGCCACCAGCTGCGCAGTATCGAGGGCATCCGAAAGGGCCAGCAGGGATGAGACAGGGAGTGCCAGTGCAGCAGCAGCGCCAGATCACCGACGAGCAGTTCCACGACGCGACGTTGATCTGGAACTACCACCAGATGGGCCACGAGGTGCGCCCCTGCTCGGCGGCGATCGGTCTGGGCAGCCACGACCTCGGTGTGGCCACCACAGCGGTCGATCTCTACCGCGCCGGCCTCTTTCCCGTGCTGGTGTTCAGCGGCGGCAACAGCCCCACCACCCGCGCCCGCTTCCCGCGTGGCGAGGCCGTCCACTACCGCGAGCACGCGCTCGCCTTGGGCGTGCCGGACGAGGCGATCCTGGTCGAGTCCATGGCGGCGAACACCGGGCAGAACATCTCCCTCTCCCGCACATTGCTGACTGAGGCCGGCGTGCAGGTGGAGTCGCTGCTGCTGATCTCCAAGCCGTACATGGAGCGCCGCTCGTACGCGACCTGCCGCAAGCTGTGGCCGGAAGTGGACGTCGTGTGCGCCTCCGAACCGCTGGAGTTGGACGACTACATCAAGTCCATCGGCGACGAGAAGCTCGTCGTCGACATGCTCGTCGGCGACCTGCAACGGGTGATCGAGTACCCGAAGCTCGGCTTCGCCGTCGCGCAGGACGTACCGGGGGATGTGTATGACGCTTACGAGCGCCTCCTGGGCGCTGGCTTCGACAGCCGCCTCATCAACAGCTGATACACGCCGGTCCGGGCCGCCCGGCGGGGTGTGCGCCATCCACCAACCGAATCTGTTCCCGCGGCTGTCCACGCTGGCCAAGTTGTATGCCGCAGACCGGTGGATCGTTCTCGATGACGTCCAGTTCGCGCGGCGCGACTACCAGCACCGCGCCCGGCTTGCCGCGCTGGATGATCCCGGGCAACAGCAGTGGCTCACGCTACCCACGCACCTGCCCCACGGGCGCCCCACGCTGGTCAATCAGGCACTGCTTGCCGAACCCCGCCGAGCGCGGCGTGCAATTAACCTGCTCATTCGCCAGTACTACGGACGCAGCCACCACTGGCCTGCTGTGCGCGCAGCCGTGGACGCGGTCCTCGATCGGTACGAGACCACGGACCGCGTGGCGGACCTCGCAAGGACATCGACGACCGCCTTGCTCACCGCCCTTGGGTGGAGCGGGGAAGTGCTGGAAAGCAGTGCCATCCAGACCCGCCAAGGCCGGTCCGAGCGCCTTGCCGACCTCGCCGTGGCCACCGACAGCACCCTTTATCTGTGTGGCACTGGTGGCCTGCGCTATCTCGACCACCAGCCGTTCGCCGCCCACGGAATCCCCGTTCTGCCCTTCCACACGCCTATGGACACGGACGACCGGCTGTGGCACTGGGCCCGGCGGGCCAGCAGCCTCTGGGCGCTGAGCGCGATCGGGCCGACGGCCCTGGCGATTCGACTGACTGCCAACCGAGAAGCTCACCTTCGGGGAGACCAGCGTGACCCCGCCTAACGCTCCGGAGAAGAAGCCCTTCCTGTACGTCGTCGTGTGCGCATGCGGCATCGCCGGCGACGTCGGCAAGCTGATCACGGCCGCGCAGGAACGGCACTGGGACGTCGGCGTCATCGCCACCCCGCAGGGCCTGGGCTTCCTCGACACCGAGGCGGTCGAGGCGCGGACCGGCTATCCGATCCGCTCTGCCTGGCGCACGCCCGGCGAGGCACGCCCTCTGCCGCCCGCGGATGCCATCGCGGTCGCGCCGGCCACCTTCAACACGGTCAACAAGTGGGCTGCCGGCATCTGCGACACCCTGGCCCTGGGCATCCTGTGCGAGGCGTACGGCATGGGCATCCCCACCGCCGTCCTGCCCTACCTGAACGCCGCCCACCCCGCCTACCAGCAGAGTCTGGAACGGCTGCGCGCCATGGGCGTATTGATCGGCAATTACGAGCCTCACAAGCCACCAACGACGAACCTGCTGGTCACAGACCTATAACCAACCCTCAGAAGATCTGCACCCGAACGAGATCCGCCGCATGTACGACCGGATCGTCCTGGCCCCCGCCCGCGCCGCCAGGACCTGGCTCGCCCTGCACTGGAACCGCTGGCGCCGACGACACCAGACACAAGCCCGCATCAGCCAGTACCGCCAACGAGAACACTCACCGTGACAACACCGGCTGTAGTACCGGCTGGTGCCGTGGGTCGGAGCCGTCGTGAGAGTTCCGGCGGCGCCCCGTGCGTCAGCGGAAGCAGAGGTAGACGAGCCGGTCCGCATCGGGGTCGAGGGTCTCCCGCCGGCACAGCGACTCGACCGCCGCCACGCGCGGGTCGGTGCCGCCGGGGGCAGCGGGGCCCGGCACGACGGCCAGGGAGACCTTGCCGTCCCGGATGAGCCGTTCCACCCGGGAGGCGCTCGGGTAGGGCAGATTGCCTGTGAAGCCGCCGACCGTCTGGATCTCGGTGACTCCGCCCATGATGGCGGACGCCGCCGCCGAGGCCTGGAAGACCAGCAGTTCGGTACCCCGGCGGAGTTCCGCCCGCTGGGTGGTCGAACCGTTGGCCATCACCCTGGACCAGAGCGCCGGCGTGATCTCGGGGAAGATCGACCCCCCGTACACCCCGTGCTGCTGCGACCGCGCCGCCTGTGCCGATGCGCTCGGTCGGGCTTCGGTACCGGCGGCGGCGAAGGGTGTGTCGAACGGTCCGCCGGCGCGGGCCAGCAGCCAGCCGCAGGCCGCCAGCGGCCCGGCGAAGCCGGCTGCCAGCGTGACGGCCGCCGTGAGCGGCGCCAGTACCCGTGTCCACCGTCGGCCCGCGCCCGCGCCCGTGCCCCCGCCCGAGGCGGCCGGTGCCGCGCCGGCCCGGGGGCGCAAAAGGGCGGCCGCACCGGCGGCCGCCGCCGCGCCCGACAGCACCACCGCCAGGCGCAGGCCGGCCGACTCACCCCGGAGGACCACCGCGGACCAGGCGCCCTGCGCCGCGATCAGCGCCGGCAGCGCCCACCGCGCGGCGCGCCGTCCGCGGCGGGCCGCACGCCACAGGGTGACGAGGCCCGTCCCGGTCAGGGCGGCGAGCGGCGGCACCAGCGTCACGAGGTAGTAGTCGTGGATCCGGTACGAGGCGCTGAACACCCAGCCGTGGAGCAGCAGCCACGTCGACCACATCAGAACCGCGGCGCGGAGCGGATCACCCGGCCCCGCCCGGCGGCGCGCCAGCAGCACCGCAGCCGCCCCGGCAACCGCCGCAGGCAGGAACCACGCACAGTCCGGCGCAAGCTCGCCGGCAAACAGCCGGTCCCAGCCGGGCCGGGAGAAGGCCGCCGGCGGGAAGAGACCGGCGCCGTGCGCCGGCTCGGCATTCAGCTGCGCGTATGCAAGGGCTTGCCGGTTCGGCGGGGCGAGCGGTTCGAGGCCGAAGCCCAGATTGTGGCCGAACCGCAGACCGCCGTTGTAGTCGAAGACCTGCTCGAGGACCGAATTGTGCACGCTGCCGTCGACCACGGGGCGCGCGGAGGCCGGGGTGAGGGCGAAGGCGCACACCCAGGTCAGCGACAGGGCCGCCGCGACCACCACCATCAGCCCCGCCCGCACCGCCGCCGCCCGCCGCCGTCGTACCGCGGCGCCGGCGACAAGCGCGAGCGCCAGCGCCGGCAGCACCAGCCATGCCTCCGCCATCTTGGCCTGGAAAGCCGCCGCTACCCAGCAGGCCGCCACATACCCGTACCGAGGCCGCTTCTCCACGACCGCGCGGAGTACGGCGTCGGCCGCCAGCACGGTGCACAGCAGGTACAGCGGCTCCGCGAGGTCACCTCGGGTCGAGGAGACCGTCACCGGGCTCGCGGCCAGCACCGCCGCGGCGATCAGCGCGGCGGCAGTACCGGCGGTACGGTGCACGGCGCGGTAGAGCACCAGGACGGTCAGCACGCTCTCGATCACCTGCGGCAGGACCATGGACCGGACCGAGTAGCCGAATGCGCGCACGAAGAGCGACTGGACCCAGAAAGCCCCCGGCAGCTTGTCCAACGTGGTGTCGGCGTGCGGGTCGAAGGCGTCGTAGAAGAAGGCGTGCCAGCTTCCCGACATGCTGCGGACGCCCGCCGCGTAGTACGCCTCCAGGGCCTGCGTGTCGATCGACCACGCGTACGCGGCCGCCGCCAGCGCAGCTATCAACGCCAGCAACAGGCGGGGAGGGGTCAGCGCACTCCGGAACCAGGCAGCCACCCGCTGGCCGGAAACCCGACGCACCGCGGCCGAACCGGCATCCGTTGCCTGACCGGGCACCACCGGTATGTCTTTCGCAAGGGATTCACTGCTCATGCCGAGTCGTAGCGACGCCGGCGACGACGAGGCCGACGACCGCTCCCCCCTCTCTCAGGACGCCCGTCATGCGTGCCCAGACCAACGTGATCAAGCGGGATCGGGACCGCGGTGCGGCAATGGGCGACAGGAGACGGGGTCGCAGCAGGAGACGGGGTCGCAGTTGGGTGCAGATCCGTTGAGGGTGCTGTCCGTCAGGCCGCGAGTTTGAGGTGGTCGCGGTAGCGGGCCTGGTGGGTGCGGGTGAACTCTTGCTGCTCGTGCCAGGTCCAGTAGGTGTCGAAGTCACCGTTGGCGCGCAGGGCGCGGAGCTTGAGGACGGCCTCGGCGCCGGACAGGCCCCAGCGGGCTCCCGTGATGTCGAGGCGGTCTTTGACCAGGTGGCGGCAGGCGCCTTCGATGATGCCGGTGGCGATCGGCCAGCCGCGCTCCAGCGCGATGTCGTAGCGCAGGTATCGGGCCTTGTTGCGGAGGTAGCTGATGGCGTCGTTGATGCCCTTGCGTCGGTTCCTCTTCAACCGGGCGGCGCGGGCGGCGGTATGCAGTGCGGTAGCGACTTGTTCGGCGCCGCCGCCGAGGATGGTCCGGGCGTGGCGGGCGACCCAGGCTTCGGCGGCCGGATCGCCGGCCTCGTGCAGGCACCAGGCCGCGCCCCAGAGGTATTCGAGCACGTGGATGAGGTCGATGACGATGTCCACGTTCACGCCCCGGCGTTCGGCTTCGGTGGTGATGAGGTCGAGTTGGTGGCGGGCCCCGTCCACGAGCACGACCCAGCACCGGCGGTGAGCCGGGTCGCGGTGCTCAGCTTGGTCGAACGCGGCGGCCACGACCTGCGCGGCGGTGTCGTGGACCGACCCCGTCAGCCACTTGGACCTGGCCTTCGGCCCGGGACGGCGTTGTTGCCCGGCATCGTTGCCGTTGCCGTTGCCGTTGCCGGGGTCGGTGATGATGTCGTCGACGCCGCGCGGCGCCGGTTCGGCGTCGTAGACGGTGCCCAAGCTGGGTTGTTGAGGAGGTCATTGATCAGTTGTTGGGTTTCCAGCTCGAGGGAGCAGTCGAGGGCGCGGTTGACCTGCTGGACGCGGGAGATGGCCGTGTGCAGCCCGGACCGGTTTCCGGCGTGGGCTTCTACTCGGAGCCAGTCCCTGTAGAGCAGTTCAGCGGTCTCATCTACCTCAAGCCCTGTCGCGATGGCGTGGCGGGCGGTGCTGAGGTCATGGTGTGGGCCTGGGGGTGTGCGGTAGGTGGCCACGGTGTGGGCGACGTCGATGATCCGGGTGATCATTTCCGGCTGGTAGGGCTCGGCCCAGGGCAGCGGCCGACCGCCAAACGGCTTGCCCCGCACCAGGGTCAGCGCCTTCTCCAAGTCGGTCAGGCCGGACGGACCCAGCGGCAGCGCGCGTTCGACGAGTTGGAGGAAGCGGGTCCAGTCGCAGCGGACAGCGGGGGACAGCCGGTAGGGGTCTTCGCCCGTCTTGCGGCGGGGTTGCGGGTGCCGAAAAGTCATCCGGCCTGCTCACTGTGTTGCGCAGCGCCCGACGCTTCCTCGGCGGCTGATCTCTCTTCGGCGGCCAGGCGGTACGCCACGGCCAGTCCCCAGGGGACACCGAAGAGGAGGACGAGGGTGAGGCCGAGAACAAGCGGAGCCGGGCGTGCGGCACCGACTCCCACACACACGACGGCCACGGCGACGCAGGTGCGCGCCAGTGGCCAGTAGAGCCCGCGGTCCAGGCGCCAGACGCGCAGGGAGGTAGCGAGCACCATCGTCGCGCACAGCACGACGGCCGCGCTCGCGCAGAGCACCCAGGCCGTGGCGGCGGGAGTCCGGCTGTCGTGGGCGTGCTCGACGAGGCCGACCATCGCGGCGCCCATGGCGGCCACCGCGGCCGTGAGCGGCAGGTGAACCAGCATCCACTGCACGGTGCTCGCGCGTGTGGGCCTGGGCCGCCGGTGGCCGGCGAAGTCGAAGTACGTCCACCAGGCACCGAAGCCGACGACGACGGCGACGAGGCCGACGGCGAGGGTGAGCGCGCTGGTCGGTTCGTGGGCCAGCCCGTCGACCACGCCGGTGACGGTCTCGCCGAGCACGATGATGATGAACAGCCCGAACCGTTCGGTGAGCGCCTCAGTCACGCTGAGCGCGACCGCCTGTACCGGGGTGGCCGTACCGATCATGACCGCGAACCCCGCCAGGTAGGCGACGGCCAAGAGGCCCCACGTCAGCACGCGGACGCCCGCGGGCAGGACGGCGCTCGCGGCCAGGACGACCGCGCAGACGACCGTCCCGGTCACGAACAGCCTGCTGGGGCGGCGGAATTCGGGGCTGTCACCGCGTGCGGCGAGCAGCCACAGCACCGCCAGCACCGCGAAAAGCACCCCCGCCTCCACGGCGAACGCGACTCCGCCTGCGCCGCCTGCCTCGGGGATGAACGCGCCCAGCGGCACGAGAACCAGGATCTGCAGCAGGAACATGCTCCGGCCGCGAGCATCCTCGCGCCCGTGCAGCTCGTGGTGGAGGCTGCCGTTGAACCAGGCGATCCACACCAGCGCGAACACCGCGGCGAACTCGCCCAGACCGCGCCATGTGAGGTGCCCGGCGAAGTGGTGGGCGGCCTGGGCCACCAGCACGACCACGACCAGGTCGTAGAACAGTTCGAGCGGGCCGACGACTCGCTCCTGCGGCTGCTCGCCATGGGCGCGCGGGGGGCGCCACAGCTGACGGCGCAGCCGGGCCCACTGCTCGTGTCGCGAGGTCATGTCCGCAGCGTAGAGCGCTAGCGGACGAGAGCCTCGGACACGGCTCACAGCCGGGCCGCGTTCTCGCGATCCAGGGCGTACGGCGCGACGCCGGCGATGGCACCGGCTCGTTGGGTGACCGGCTCGGCTTGCGTACAGTCCTCGAAATAGCGGACGTCGCGGCCCCGCAGGTCAAGGAGTTCTTCCAGCTCATCGTGGTGCAGGCCGGCACTCGCCGGACCGGTGAGGTCAGCAACGAGCGTGGTGAACAAACGCGTTGAACGGTCAAAGGGGTCAGCTGTCGAGGGCGTGTCGTACCGTTCCACGGGCTCTTCTCTCCGGGGACGTTTGGTTGGCACCTTCGAATCTAGGGAGAAGAGCCCTGCTCCCGTTGCCGCCTTGACGATTCCGCCCCGTCCTCGGTCAGCCAGCCTCGGTCCACGAGCCGCTTCAACTTCGCACGCAGCCCCTCGACCTTCGACTTGTCGGTACTCAACCCCGCCGCGGCAGCCACCTGGCCAGCCCGCAACGGATGCCCGGCATCGACCAGGACCTGATACGCCTTCGGCAGCACCGCCACCGCGATACCCGGGCGCCACGGCGGCACCGTCGGTACCCCGATCCGCGAGGCGGGAGCGGACTCCACCGACACCGTCCCCGTGTCCTCGGCCCTCGCCGGGACCGTGGCCGAACCGGCCTCCACACAATCCGCGTCTGCCTCGCCGAGGATCTCCGCGACCGTCTCCCGGGTGATTTCCAACCGGGCCAGACGCTCCTCCGCCTCCGCCAGACGCTCGTTCAACGCGTCGATCTCACGCCGAAGCCCGGCCGCTTCGTCCCGCACGGCCGCCTCCCGCCGATGCAGCTCTTCGATCAGCGAACTCATCCGACAGCCACCTCGCTCCTACCCGAAACGGTAGAAGCCACCACGCCATCACGGCAGACCAACCCGCAACTACGCCGGCCAACAAGTCACGCCAGGAGAGCCGCACCCCTCCTCTATGCTCGAGGAGGTCATCAACTACCGCATGACATCTGCCCGGTGACGGAGTCGGCGTGGGGTGCGCGTCCCCGCTCCACGTCACCACTGGACGGCTTCAGGCGCAGCCACGGGTCGGCACATCCGGACGCCGACGACCCCGTGTGGCGCGTCCCGCCGGGCGGCGAAAGGGATGCGTCGTGCCTTCGGCTTCGGCGAACTACCTCACCCTGCTGCGCACTTCGGGTGCCGCGGCCTTCTTCCTTCCCGCCGCTGTCGGGCGTCTGGGCATCGCCATGACGGGGATCGGCATCGTCTGGCTGGTGCACGCACGCACCGGGTCGTATGCCGCCGCGGGTCTCGTCACCGGCGGGTTCGCTGTCGCGGACGCCGTCGCCGGGCCCCAACTCGGGCGCCTTGTCGACCGGTTCGGGCAGGCACGGGTGCTTCCCTGCGCGCTGGGCGCACATGCCGGGGCCGTGGCGCTGCTGCTCGCCGGCGCCGTTCCGGACCTCGTCGCCGGAGTGCTCGTCGGGGCAACGCTGCCCCAGCTCGGTGCCCTGTCCGCCGCTCGCTGGTCCGCCCTGCTGTCCGGCGAACGGGCTGCCGCGCTGCCCACCGCCTTCGCCCTGGAGGCCCTCGCCAACGGCGTGTCCTACCTGGCCGGCCCGGCCCTGGTGAGCGTCCTCGGTGCGGCGGGCCGCCCGGGCGCCGGGATGCTGCTCGCCGCCGCGCTCGTCGTCGGCGGCGGGCTCGCCCTCGCCGCCCAGCGCCGCACCATGCCGCCCCTCACCGGCCGAGCCGAACGCCGGCACGCCGGACGCGCCCTGCTCCGCTCCGCATTCCTGCGGCAGGTCGCGCTCGGCCTCGCGCTCGGGGTGTTCTTCGGCGCGATGCAGGTGTCCGTCGCCGCGTATGCCGTCGGACGCGGCACGCCGGACGCGGCAGCGCTGCTCTATTTCGCCTCCAACTGCACCAATCTGGTGGGTGGTTGGGCCTACGGAGCATGGCGTCACGGCGGCTCACCCCGGCGCCGCCAGGCCGCAGCCGCCGCCTGCCTCGCCCTCGCGAGCCTCCCGCTGACCTTCCTCGACGCGCCCCTCGCGGTCGGCGCCACCCTCGCCCTGACCGGACTCGCCGTGCCGGTCCTACTGATCCTCACCTCCGTCCTCACAGAGTCGTCGGTCCCGCGCGCCGTCCTCACCCAGGCGTTCACCTGGGGCAACTCCGCAAGTGCGGCAGGAATAGCAGGCGCCGCGGCGGTCGCGGGGCGGGTGGTGGACGCGGGCGGTGCGCACGGCGGTTTCGGTGTGGCGGCGGGGGCCGCGGTGGTGATGACGGTCCTGGCGCTCGGCGGTCTGCGGGACTCATCACCGGACGTGCCGAAGTCGTCCGAGCTCGCGGAAACCACGGCGCCGTACCCGCCGGCCACACGGCGGGATTCGTCCACGAACCGCAGGGCACCCTGAACTCCATGACCTGCAACGGGCGCCCCGCCTCTGTCGTACGTGGAGCACGTGCCAAGCGAACGGTCTGGCTCACCTTTGGGCTGGCCGGGCTCCTGAATCTGGCTGACCGACTCGATATCACCGGCAGCAGGTGGAGCGTCCCCGGCGCCGAAGCCGTCCTCACCCTCCGCGCTCTCATCAGCAACGGCGACTTCCCCGAATACTGGATCTTCCACACCCAGAAGCAACGCGAACGGCTCTCCCCCCGCCCTGACCAGCACAACTACGAACTCCTGGCCTGACCAGCGATCTCACTCAAGAAGAGCTACACCCAAGCGCCTTCGCGGTCCGGGGACTGACCGGGATCATCCTGGGCAGTCCACGGCATCACTGTGACGTCTGGAAGAATGGGGCCATGGCGCGAGAGATGTCGACGAATGACGAGCGGCTTCGGGACCTGGAGGCAGAGGCGTTCCGTACCGGTCGCACCCTTGCAGAGCACGGCGAGCAGCTCCAGCGAATCGGTGAGCAGCAGGTCACCGCATTCGGGAACATCGATTCCCTTGCCAATGCCGTCGGTGCTCCGGGAGATCGTACGATCACGCAGCGTCTCGACACCATTGAGCGCGTCTTGTTCGCCCTGGCGAGGGCCCAGGGCATCAACCCCGACGATCTGGCCTGAATTTTCCCACCGGCACCACAGGCCGAGCCCACCGCAGCCTTTGGACTCGCGTACGCCTCGCCAGCAGGCCGGATCGGACCGGCAACCTCAGCACCAAGGCGTCTGTCTGATCCCAGGCGCGGAAGCCGTCCTCAGGCCGCGTTCCTGAAGCGGACGGTGAGACGGCGCCGGCGTGGTGGGGGCTGTGGGCGGCGACCACGGACAGCAGCGCCGCTTGCGCAAGGATGCGGCTTCTGGCCTGCGTATACGTGCCCGAAGCGGAGCTCTGTGTAGGGCGGGCCGTACCGTCATTGACCGCTGTTGTCCGCTCTTACGGGCGCAGCTGGGGCACGAGCGCCAAGGCCGCGCAGGTCCTTGAGGGGCTTGCTTTGGACCTGCCCGGGCACAGATCGCCAGCGCGGGGCTGACCGTGCTTTACCGCGACAACCAGATGTAGGAGTGGGAGTCGTTCGCCACAGTGGCGCTGGGCTGATTGTTGATTGCCACTCAGGATGAGGACGTAGAACTCGGGACGTGCCACTCGTGATGAGCATGTCGGACTGCTCGTGGGCGGGGGATTGATCTTCACGGTTCCGGGCGGCGCGGTGACCATGTCCGGCTTGCTCGCGGTCTTCGGCCCGCTTCCTTGTGCGGTGTGGCCGCGCCTGGCGCCCGGCCGGGGCTTGGTCGCTCGTGTGGCTGTGTCTCGTCGTCTTGCTTGACCCGGCCGTCCGTAAGTCATAGCTTACGTAAGTGGTGACTTACGAGGATGCCTTGTCCGCGCTGGCCGACCCGACCCGGCGGGCCATCTTCGAGCGTCTCGTCGACGGTCCCAAGGCAGTGGGGCAGCTGGCTGAGGGCCTGCCCGTGAGCCGGCCCGCGGTCTCCCAGCACCTGAAGGTGCTCAAGAAGGCCGGGCTGGTCGTGGACCGAGCGGTCGGCACGCGACGCGTGTACCAGCTCAACCCGGCCGGGCTGGGTGCTCTGCGCGCCTGGCTCGACCGGTTTTGGGATCAGGCACTGGCCGCGTTCGCCGCGGCCGCCGAGAGCGAAGGAAAGCACGAACATGACTGATGGATCCGTCCGCAAGAGCTTGAAGGCTCCCCTCCCTGAAGGGAGGGGATTCTCCACCCTCCAGGGTTGAGCGGGGATTTACGGCTCAGGCCGCCACCAGAGCCGACGGCCCAGGTGGTCTTGCGCCCTCGACACCGTCCGGGTTCCAACCTGCCCGGACCAGCATCACGTGAGCGGAGTTCTTGTCCCTGGGGGACACGGCCCCGCACACGGTGCAGGCATACGTTCTCATCGAAAGAGGCAGTGCATGCTTGGTTCTCGCCCCGCACTGCGCACAGTCCATCGTGGTGTACGCCGGGTGCACGAGACGGACGTCCCGCCCATGCTTGCGGCCCATCTCGACCAGGGCACGCTTCGTCGCGGCGATGGCGGCATCGGCCGCCTTGCGGGCCATCGCGGTCTTCGCGAGGAACTTCGGCCGGAAGTCCTCCACCGCCACCCCGTCATGGCCACGCATCACGGACTTCGCCCACTTGCGGCCGGTGTCCTCACGCTGCCGCGCGACCTTCTTGTGCAGCTTCGCCGCCTGCGCCTGCGCCGCCCGGTAGCCCTTCGATGCGGGCTGGCCCTTCGGACGCCGGCGCCGGGCCATCATCCGCTGGTAGTGGGCGAGGCGCTGCGCGGC
>NZ_JBIAQV010000070.1:0-18221 GCF_042889305.1 Streptomyces sp. NPDC002619
GGCGAGGCCCAGAACGACAAGAGCCGTATGACGGGAGACTGTCACGTACGGTTCCGTGGGAGCCCGGGGGTGAGAATCCCCCGGGCGACCCGACTGCTTGAACCAAGGCCGGAGGATATCTGGCCCCTTGACCATGCTTGGTGCCATTGTCTAGCGTGCCCTGAATGGCTGAGCCACTGGTCCAGCATGAGCTCTGTGGAGATGATTCGTGGCGGCAGAGAGCATCCCGCGTCAGACGGTGGTCGACCTCCTGGAGGCCAGACTGCGCGACGACATCCTCAGCGGGACCCATCCGCCGGGGTCTCTTCTGCCGCCGGAGCGGGAACTCGCGGCCGGATACGGTGTCACCCGCACAACTCTCAAGCACGCCCTGTCTCGTCTTGAGCAGGCGGGCCTGCTGAGCACGCGGCATGGCGTCGGCACGCGGGTCCGTGACTTTCTGAGGGTCGGAGGTGCCGACCTGCTGCCGATGCTGGCCTCCCAGGACAGCGGCTGGCTCGTGGAGATATTCGAAGTGCGGAGACATGTCGGCGTGCTCATTGCTCGTCGCGCCGCGATCCGTCGGACCGCGCGGCAAGCGCGGCGGCTCGCCGAGTTGCTGGAATCGGTGGGCGCAGCAGCCGACGCCGACGCCGCTCAGCTGGCTGATGCGGAAGTCCACCGCGAACTGGCTCGGTCCACCGGCAACAGGGTGTACCTGTTGCTCACCAACACGTTGTTCAACGCATACCTGCCCGTCCGGGGCGCTCTGCGGGCGCCCTTCGAGGACCCGGCCAGGGCGGCAGCCCAACTCGGCCCGTTGGTGCGGGCCGTGATCGACCGCAGGCCGCAGGACGCGGAGCGGGTAGCGGAGAGGTATTTGCGTGACACGGAGAAGGTCATGCTGGGCGCGCTCGGGCATCGAAGCTCCAAGCAGTCGGCCCGTGTCTTGTGACCGAGGCTCGGCGCCCGCGGCGGGCGAGGACCGACCAACTGCCCGTTGTTTCTTCACGGTCCTGCAAGAAGGCCGCTGACCTCCGAGCCCGGCGCGACTGTATCCCCCTCTCGAACGGTGAGCTGGGAGTGGTGTCACCGAGCCTGAGAGGTGCCATAGGAGAGGCTGATGAGAGGTCCGGCCACCACCGGGACCGGCGCAATGCCGGACAGCCCGGAGCGCTGTCGTTCCCACTGACTACACGCGGGGTCCCTGGGCGCACAGCCGGCACGCCGGGCCACCCGCTGCCCTGCGGTGCGTTCGGCCGCAGCGTACGGTGCCTGTTCGTGAACACCCGTGGGTGACGCGTTGGCCGGGGCGTTCATTGCGGTGGCCACCGGTGTCGGGCGAGCGTGGTGATCAGACGGATCGGGTGGCGGCCACGGCCAGGGCCGAGGCGGTGGCCATGATGGTCAGCTGAGGGTTCACCTCTGGGCAACTCGGCAAGGCGGAACCGTCGGCGATGAGGACACCCCGCACACCGCGCAACCACCCGTGAGGGTCCGCGGGGGCGACCTGGTCGTTCGCGCCCATGGCGACGGTACCCGTGGGGTGGAAGGCCGAGAGATGAAGCTGACGGTATGTCAGGTAGCCGAGCGCCGCTTTCAGTTCGCTGACGGAGCGAACTCCCGGCATTCCGGGGAGTCCTGTGAGAACCTCTTCGGCACCTGCCGCGAAGAGCACTTCGCCCATGGCGGCGATGGCGCGCAGCAGCGAGGATCCGTCCCTCGGGTCGAGCTCGTAGCGCAGCAGCGGATACCGGGCGCCCAGGACCTTGCCGCCGGGCCGGTCCGCGATCATTGCTCCCAGGACAGCGAGGCGCTCGGCTCCCTCCAGTTCGGCCCGGAGGTCGCGTCCGGCACCGGGCAGGACGAAGGAACCCATTCCGGGCGGTGACGCGGTGGCCTCGATGAGGATGCCGTCGTCATGCAGCTCCTCGACCGCGACGCTCTGCAACACTGTGGGGCCGTCAACGACCGCGTCGGGGAAACGGCCCGCGACGCTGGTGGCCGGATGCACGGCGAGATTCCTGCCGATCCGCGGATGCTTTCCAAGACCTGAGCGTCTGAGTAGGAGAGGGGACTGCAGGGCGCCCGCCGCGACGACGACCATGGGACTGAGGATTTCCAATCGAGAGCCGTCTGGACGCACCGCGGCGACTCCCGCGCACCGCGGACCGCCCGGGCGGTCAGGGTCGGTGAGAATACGCTCTGCTCGGGCCGAGGTGACGATCCGGGCACCTGCAGTGCACGCGTCGGGCAGAACCGACAGCTGAACGCTCTGTTTGGCGCCTGTGGGGCATCCCACGACACATTCGCACGAGCCTCGGCATCCAGGCGCGTTGCGGCGCAACGGGGCGGCTTGCCAACCCAGACGGCTCGCGCCGTCCAAGGCCAGCAGGCCACCCCGGCCGACTACGTCAAGCGGCTGCCGCGTCACACCGAGAACGCGTTCGGCGTCGTCGAGGTGGACGGCGAATGCGGCCGATTCGGCGATGTCGAGGCCGTAGGTGCTGTGCCAGCGCGCAAGCACGCGATGAGGTGTGCGATAGCAGGTGCCGGCGTTGATGACGGTGGTGCCACCCACTGCGCGTCCGGTGGGCAGCAACACAGGTGGTCGGCCCCACATCACGGTCGCCCCGCCGTCGCGGTAGAGCTCAGTGAAGCGGTCCAGCGGCACACGCCGTGCGAAGTCGGCGGTGGTGTGCCTGCGGCCCTCTTCCACGATGACGACGCGCATCCCTGCGCGGGCCAGGGTGCGCGCGGCGATCGCACCACCGGCCCCTGACCCCACGACGACCACGTCTGCCGTGGACCGGTCCGGCCACTGCGGGGAAGGCACACAGTCCAGCGGAGGGTCGACCGGTGCCGCGGGCGCCGAGCGTGTATCGGAGGCTCGATGCAGCGTGCGCTCGGTGCTCCCAGCGAGCAGGGCAGGGACCTTGAGGGCGTCCAGCAGGTGTAGCAGTGCGGGTCGTTGAGTGAGGGAGCTGAGTACCGCGTCGCGGTCGTCGACGGAGAGGCGGTCCAGTCGTGCTCCAGTGCTCAGCGCGGCATAGGCGTCGACGGCGACAGCCCCACACCTGATCCCTGCCCGGGCTGGCAACGGCAATGACGCGAGCAGGGATTCCAGCCGGTACGGAACGGCGGCGAGCCAGCGCTCGGAACCGTCGTCGGCGAGCAGTGCGGCGACCAGACCCCGCAGGCTGCGGCTCATCGCCCGCCCACTTCCGCGTGGGCAGTTCCGGCCAGTGTCCACTGGGCTTCGGAACGCCAGCCGCCCCACCACCGCTCCACGACGATGTGGGCATCGGCGCGTTCGCTGTTGCGGCACATCAGCCTGCTGCCATCGGGGTCGGTGTACTCGAGAGCCAGCGTCCGTTCCTCGGGTTGCGTGACGGTCACGCGGATGCGACGTAGGCCGGCCCGCCCGGTGACCGACCAGACCGGCAGGCCGATGCGAGTGCGGAAACGCCCGAGGCCCGCCCATCCAAAGGCGGAGCGCAGTCCGAGTCGCGGCCAGGTACGTCCGTTCTTGCGCAGCCGCAGGAACACCATGGGGGGCATCTTTCCCAGTAGGGGCCGCTTCGCCACTGCGGCGACGACCTCCAGCACGTCTCCGCCACCGAGATCGGCATGCAGCCATGCCCAGCGGCGAGCGTTGCCATGCCCGTAGATCCGCGCGGTGGCTCCCGGCGCACCACGCAACTCGAGTCGACCACCGGGATGCTCCACCGCACCCGTGAACTGGCATGTCGACGCCGGAAGCATCTGCGCGGCAGGAAGGAGTGGGCGCCGCCAGGCCCACCGCGGAAACGTGTACAGCGGCGCGCCCAGGGAGGCTTGTTCCATGTCCCAGCGGAAGCGCCCGGTCGCACCCCTCAGCCGTCCGGACCGCACCGTGGCCTCAGTGGCGCTGAACCCTTGCGGTGATGCCATCCACGGCTCCGGCCCGAACCGTGCGTACTCGACAGGCCCTTCGGGAGGGAAGACCGCAACCCAGCCGTGTGCGTACCCTGTCGCTCCGTCAGTGGGAGCCGTGAGTTCATGATGCAGCCAGACACCGGTACCGGTGACGGGATCGGTGAGGGTGGTGTACCAGACCTCGGTCCGTCCCGGCGAGCCGTCCCAGCGCGGTGTGTACGCGCTGACGCCCTCGTCACGACGGGGAAAGCGCCAGCTCGCCAGGAACGGCACGAGCCGGCTCGCGAGAGGGAACCGCAACGTGCCCTGCCCGACCTGGTGCCCGTCCTCGTAGACGCTGTACGGGAGGACCGTCACCGACCCCACCGGACGGCGCAGGGAGACCGACTTCCAGCCCAGCAGCAGGTATTTCCGGTCTCCGGCGGTGAAGCCGACACGGTAGACGATCCTCCGCCGGGCGATTGGCGAAATCTCCATCTCGCCGACGGCGCCGGGGTCGTCGACCAGACCTTGGATGCGAACCCGTCCGGACACCCGCGCGGTCGTTGTCCCAAGCGGCCTGAGGACCGACGTCGCCCGCACAGAGAGGTCCAGGCGGACCCGCCTGGTCTCCGCATCGCCGGCGAGGCGCACCGTGCCGCACATCGTCTCGACAAAGGTTGCGCTGCGTGAGCTCATCCGGCAGATCCTCCGTAAAGCGAGTGCCAAGTGGCCGAGTGGCTCGGCCACTGAACCACTGGGCTCATTCGGTGTCAACGGGGGCCTCCGGGGCCGAACGGCCCGGCGTACGGCGGCAGAGCGACGTCTCGGCCGGCCCGTGCGGCGCCGACGCCTGACCCGCGACTGCGAACCCCCGCGAGGTGGATGACTGGCTCAGTGGATGAGTCACTGCCCAACTCTTGCAGCACCGGGTCTTGGTGCTTCACTCTTGGCGAGGCCTTCCACAATGGACCGGCCTGCCACATGGGTGACGGACACTCATTTCCACGTGACGCAGGGGGAATCCAGTGTCGTATCGGCCTTTCGTCGAGGTCGGCAGTACCCGCTCCCTGCGGCGGCCGCGTGCCCAGCGGACCCGCCTGCCGGCACCGCCGCCACCCCGTGCGTACCGGCCGCCTTGGACAGCACACCCCACCTGGGCTCTGGACCCTCACCGCTGTCTGCGCCGGCCTCGGCAGATACGGGCCTCTCCTCCGCGCGCACGCGGCCCGCGGAGCTGACGGCCGTCACCGCGCGCGGGCGGCGATGAACGCCACCGGTGGCCCGAAGATCTCCGTCCTCGCGTTCCTCGCCGCCGCATCCGCACACCTGCCGCTGCCTGCTGCCATGCCCGATCGTCTGGCCCCGCAGCACGATTCCCGCGTCCGGCAGCAACCTGCCTCCCAGGCCCTCTCCAGCCCCGAGGGACGGAAACCCGCACCCCACCGTGCCTCTTGACATCGCACCACCCCGCACCCCATCGATCGAACAGGACGCCACATGGAAATCTCCAGGCGAAGAGTCCTCGCGGCAGCCGCGGCAAGTGTGGTGGCGGCAGCCATCGACGTCGGCGGACTGCGAGCCGCCGCTAGCGCCGCGACGCAGGCGCCCGCGACCACCGGTTCCGCCTTCGGCCTCACCACGTTGGACGTGACCGTGCAGCGCGGTTCGGACCTGGGCGAGGGCTACCTCGGCATCGTCGCGGCTCCCGGCGAGCCGCACATCGTCCGCCGGGACCTCGCCGACGTCGCCACTCCCCAGATCGCCCGGTCGCTGGCCGCCTTCGCTCAGATGTCGGACCTGCACATCATCGACGACCAGTCGCCGCTGCGCGTGGAGTGCCTTGACCGGCTCGCGGACTTCGGTCCCCCGCACTACAACTCCTACCCGACCGCCTCTGCCTACCGGGCCCACGAGTTCCTCTCGACGCAATCCACCGACGCCATGTGCCGGGCCCTCAGGGCGGTCGGCCGGGGACCGCGCACCAGCGCCCCGCTGGCCTTCACCGTGGTCACCGGTGATGCGGTGGACAACTGCCAGTACAACGAGACCCGCTGGTACATCAACCTGCTCGACGGCAACACCGTCCGACCTGACTCCGGCGACCTCGTCAAGGACGAGAGCGTCTCAAGCGGTATCTCCGGGCCCGACGCCAACTACTGGCACCCAGAGGCGCATCAGAACCCGCCGGACAACAACGACCTCAACGGCTTCCCCGTGCTCCCCGGTCTGCTGGCGGCCGCCCGCAGGCCATACACCGCCACCGGCCTCGGCATGCCGTGGTACGCCGCCTACGGCAACCACGACGCGATGGTGCAGGGTAATGTCCCGCCCGACGTGCTGCCCTTCGACCCGCTGAAGAGCATCGCCACCGGCTCGACCAAACTGACGCAGGTCACCGGGGTTCCGGACGTCTTCAACTACACGGACCCCTCGTACTACATCGAGTTCCTCGAGGGCATCATCACTGGCGACTTCACCTTGAAGACCGCCAAGGTAACCCCGGACCCCGGGCGCCGGCTGCTGTCGCGGCAGGAGTTCGTCTCCGAGCACTTCAACACCACCGGACTTCCGGCCGGCCACGGGTTCACCTCGGGCAGCGACAAGGCGTACTACGCGATACCGTCCGGGGCCGGCGACCTCGTCAGGTTCCTCGTCCTGGACACCACCAACGAAAGCGGAGGCGCCAACGGTGCGCTCGGCCAGGACCAGTGGAGCTGGCTCCAGACCCAGCTGAAGGCCGGCAGCTCCCGCTACGAGCTCGACGACTCCGACGGCACCAGGACCCGGACGGTCGTCACGCAGTCCGGCGTCGCGGACAAGCTGTTCGTCGTCTTCTGCCACCACACGATCGACTCGATGGACAACACCGATGACGACCACCCGTACAGCGGCGCTGCCCTGCGCGACCTGCTGCTGCGCTTCCCGAACGTGGTCCTCATGGTCGACGGCCACACCCACGCCAACAACGTCACGGCCCACCGTCCCGCCTTTCCCTCCACCCTCGGAAAGGGCTTTTGGGAGGTGAACACGGCCTCGCACATCGACTGGCCCATCCAGAGCCGCGTCCTGGAGATCGCCGAAGGCGGCGGCCTGCTGTCCATCTTCACCACCATGGTCGACGCCGATGCGCCGTTGTCGGCGGGCGGGGACACCGGCACCCCCGCGGCACTGGCCTCCCTGGCGCGGGAGCTCTCCGCCAACGACCTGCAGGAAGTGGGACGAGGCATAGACAAGCGCCGTGGTACTCCCGACGTACGCAACACTCAGCTGCTCATCCCGGCACCCTTCACCATCCCTTCCGGAGCCGGCACGCCGCTCCCCGGCGTCGGCTGGCCCCGACTCCAGCAGGGACAGACCGGTGTCCAGGTCAGAGCCCTGCAGTGCCTGCTGAACGCTCGCGGTGCGGTCCTGACCGTGGACGGCGTCTTCGGCCCCGCCACGGCCTCTGCCCTGCGATCCTTCCAAACCAGGATCGCCCTGTCGGTCGACGGCATCGCCGCTGCGCCGACCTGGCAGGCGCTCGTCGTGACGGCTCTGCAGGGCAGCACCGGTCCGGCGGTGTCGGCGACGCAGTGCCTGCTGAACGCTCGCGGTGCGGTCCTGACCGTGGACGGCGTCTTCGGCCCCGCCACGGCCTCTGCCCTGCGGTCGTTCCAGATCAGTCGCGGGCTCACGGCCGACGGCATCGTGGCCTCGCCCACCTGGCAGGCGCTCCTGGCGCCCTGACGTCGGCAGGTGCCGCAGCAATGCGGTACCGTCCGGTCCCGGCCCGCCCACGGCGGCCACCGCCGCACCAGACGGTGTCCGCCGTGGGCGAGCCCATCTCCCCGAGTCGTTCACGGGCATTCAGTCACGCCAGCCCGCGGCCGTCCGCCGCCCCAGAGCCACCGGACCGCCGTGGCTGACCCGGGCCCGCGAACGAGTGGCCCGGCACCGTACCGGTGACCGAGGCGTAGTAGGTGACAGTGACGGTCGCCGACTTGCCGGACCGGACGGTGAACTCCTGGCCGTTCTCCGTGAGCCAGGTGACATCTGCGCCCCGGGACACCAGGGGAACCCGGACGCGGTCCACACGGTCCGCCGGGTGCCGCCGTCTTAGGTGGTGACGTCGACGGAGCCAGGGCTGGACAGCGCCGAGGGCACCGGCTTCGGCTGCCCGCCAGGTACGGGTAGGAATCGGGGTACGTGCCCGTGGCGGGGGCGCCCGCCACGGGCAACACAGCGGCGATCGGCGGCACCGAGGCCCTGGTGCCGCCGAAGGCCTGTCAGCCCCGAGGTGTCGTAAGTGTGGTGGACCGCCACGCCCTGCCAGGGGTCGGCGACCGCCGGCGACAGCACCGGACGCCTTGGTCCGGCTGGACATGTCGCAGCGCCCCCGGTTCTCGGCGCAGCTCAGCCGCCCCACCGTACGACGCGATCCGCTTTGGCGAGGGCGGTGATGCGGCGCCAGTCCGTGACGCCGCTCGCCCGGCGCGATGCGCGCCCGCATGGGGAGACACCACGAGCAGGAGGCAGGCTCTGCCTGCCTCCTGCTCGCCAGGGCTCGCACGGATGCAAGCCCGGCCGGCGGTGTGGTTCGGAGTCTTTCGCGGCTCTATCGACCGGGCAGCGGGACGCCCCCCGTGATCGCCACTCCGGCCTCGGCGACGCGGGCCGCGATCCCGGCAGTGGCACGTTCAGCCAGCGCAGCGATGGTCAGTGACGGGTTGACGGTGAGCGAGGCCGGCACAGCCGAGCCGTCCGTGACGAACAGGCCGTTGAATCCCCGCAGTTCGTGCTTGTCGTTGAGGGCGCTGGTGGCCGGGTCGTCGCCGATGCGGGCGGACCCGAGCGGGTGGGCCGTGACCGAACCGGCCACGTCCTCGGTCCATGGGCGGACCCGGGACAGACCATCCCTCTCCAGTATTCCGCGGAGCGCCGTGTCTGCCCGATCCCATGCCTGGCGGGTTCGGGTGGTGGGGTGGAAGGACATCGTCCCCTGACCGAGACCTGGTGCCAGGCGGATGAAGCTTCCGGTGGGAGGAACCACCCCGAAGGTTCCTTCATTGTCGTCCTCGGTCATGGCGAGCAGGGTGAGCCAGGACTTCCAGCGGGCTCGCATCTGCCGCTTGTCAACGCCGAACCAGCTGGGCGCACTGGTCGTCTGGGCAAGGACATTGGTCAGCGGCGGAAAGTAGATCTGCTGGAGCATGAACCGGCTGTACTCCGGTGCGGACGGATCCAGGTAGTCGTACGTCGCGGAAGTGATCGGCCGGCCGATCGGCAGCCCCTGGTAGGCGGTTCCGTCGGGACGGGAGAGCCCGAGCAGCGACCGCACCTTGCTCTCGTCGACATCGGCGACGCTGACGTGGTCGCCGTTGCCGGAGAAATAGCGCCCGACCGCGTCCGGGATACCGCCGAGCAGCAGGGAGGACCGCTGGAGGATCACCGGCGTGCCCACCGCACCCGCTGCCAGCACCACGACCTTGGCGTTGATGATCCCCACGTTCGTGGTGCACGTGTAGTCATCGGGGTCGAGGACGGTGTAGGTGACCGCGTAGCGGTAGCTGGACTCCAGCGAGGGCGTGATCAACTGCACCTCGTGGAGCGGCCGGATGACCGCACCGTGGGCTTCGGCTGCGGGCAGATAGTTGAGCAGCATGGAGCGCTTGGCGTCGAACTTGCAGCCCGACAGCATCCAGTTGCAGTTGGTGCAGGCCGCGGTGTCCACCGCCACCGGAACAGGATTGCAGGTGTGCCCGGCCCGCTGGCAGGCGGCCGCCAGCACCCCGCCCGCGTAGGAGACGTCCGACCAGCCGGTGCGGGCGACCGGCAGCGCCTGCTCCACCCGGTCGTACCAGGGGTCGAGCGTGGCACGGCTGATGGACGCCGGCCACATCCGCCGCTCGATGCTGCCGCGGCGCTCGAAGGCGTACGACGGTGCCCGTAGCGAGGCGGCGAAGTAGACGACGCTGCTGCCGCCCACGCAGTTGCCCGCCACCACCGACACGCCGTCGCCGCGGATCACATCGACGATCTTGTTGAAGGTGCCCAGGCGCATGGAGTGGCTGAACTCCGCCGCACCCCAACGCGGCCCGCGTTCGAGGATGGTGACGCGTGCTCCGCCTGCGGCCATGTAGTACGCGGGGATGGCCCCGCCGAAGCCGCTGCCGATCACCAGGACGTCCGTGGTCTCGGTCATGCGGGACTCCCCGAGGGAGTCGTGGCCGGGTGAAGTGCCGCGAGCGGGCGGCCGTAGGAGAAGTTCGCGAACCGCCACAGGCCGTCCGGGTCCGGCGTGGGGAAGTGCAGCCAGGCCAGTCCCGGGTGGCCCCGGGTCAGGGCGGGGCCCGTGTCGAACTGCCCGGCGGTGTCGAAGGCGATACCGACCATCAGGCTCAGCACCTGCCAGACCGGCTGGTCGATGTCGTCCGAGCCGAACAGGCCGCTGACCAGGTTGGTCCGGTGCGAGAAGGAGAGATCGACGAAGGGCGGCCGGCTGGGCGACAGCCAGATCAGCCGGACCGCCGCGTAGGCGACGGCACGGGCGTCGAGCAGGGCCGCAATCGCCGGCAGTAGCGGGGCCAGCGGCAGCTGGGGCGAGTTCATGACGTCGATGACGCCCGCCTGGACGGCGCCTGGCCCGGTGACTGCTCCGGCGCACACCCGATCACCCGAGAACCGGATCTCACCGGGGACGAGGGTGTCCGCAAAGGCCCCCAGGGTCTGTGTCGTCCAGTCCTCGGAGACATCCGCCGCGGCGGATGCCGGGGCGGCGGTGAGCCCCCCAGTGGCCAACATGGCAACCGATACGGTGAGCGCCTTCAGGATCGCTCGTCGGTCGAGGGTAGACATGGCCGGTCACCCGATCAGTGCGCAGCCGAGGTCGATTGGAAGCGTCACGGTCAAACCCGTCTCGCCGGCCTCCTGACCATAGTCGGACAGCGCGTCGGCCAGGTCGTTGAAGTTCGCCGAGCGCAGGACGGCGACGGCGTCGCCGATGCCCACCGTCCGGCCGTTGACGCTGAAGTGGCTGAGGCGGGCACCGGCCCGTTGGTCGGTCTTGTCCCACCAGTACTGACCGTCCCAGGCCACATACGGTACGGCGCCGTTGGTGGCCTGCACGCTCCAGTGGTCCTTCTGGTAGTAGCGGCAGGTCAGCATGGTGATGGCGAAGCGGGAGGGCTCGGCGACCAGGAAGCGCAGGGCTCCACCGTCGTCGAAGGTGATGTCGCGCTTGCTGTACTCCACGCACAGCGGGTTCACGAACATCAGCCAGAACGGCGGCTGCTCACCCTCGCCGAAGTTGTGCCAGGTGCACGTGGCGGCGAAGTCGGGCTCGGCGAAGGGCCCGACCGGCGGCACGGCGGAGGACGCCTGGACCGCAGAGGTGGTCACGGTTCGGGCCGCGCTGTCGGCAGCGGCCGATTCGGCGGGTGCGGCGGATGCGTTTGTGCTCGGCAACAGCGCGGCGCACACCCCGAGGACCAGCGCGAAGCCGGCCGCGGTGGTGCGCAGATGGAGAAGGGACACAGGACCTCCCGGAAGCGGAACAGGGTGGTGTCGCTCAGGAAAGGCCGCCGCCGTAGCACCGATGGCGGGGAACCGGCACACCGAGGATGGGGCACACCTACCGCGCAGTACAAGAGGTGGTCGGGTGACTGAGCCACTTCCTGCGCAAATTTCGGTTCCCGAACCGGGAGTGTCATGAAACTGTCTCTTACACAAGAATTTGGTAGCCGATGATCGCTCCAACCTGCCTGTGGTGTCAGCTGGTTGACGGTCCCGGGCTGGCTGTGTGTGGTGTCGTGGTGGGGGGCCTGGTGGAGGACCCGTTGCCACCAACGGCTGAACCTCGCGGCATAAAACGGAAGTGTCGGGACCTGCGGGGTCACTTCATCGCAGGCCTCACCCTGGCACTCGAACTGCACGCCGTCGGCGTACCGTGCCAGGTGTACGAGGCGGTCGCCGAACTGGGTGCCGTGGGAGTGGGCATCAACATCCTGCCGCACGCCACCCGGCGTCTGGCCTGGCTGGGCCTCGAGGGCGATCCGGCCGCAGTGGCGGTGACGACCCGGAAATCCATGTTCTTCAACCGGTTCGGCCAGCACATCTACACCGAACCCGTCGGACGCGACGCCGGATACGACTGGCCCCAGTTCTCCATCCACCGGGGTGACCTCCAGCAGGTGCGGTTCCGGATCAAGGTTCGGCCGAGGAGTTCGGTCCTGCACGAGCGGATCCAGCGCTCCATGATCGCGTTCATGCGGGGCATCCTCACCCCGGGCCGCGCGACCTCGATGCCTTCGTCCGCCAGCGCTGGGTAGCGGACGTTGCGGTCCCGGATCAGGTACTTGATCTTCGCCCCGCTGTCCTGGACGTCCATGGCAAGATTCCTTGCGACCTGGGTGACCCATGCCGCAATCGGATGTGCCGCGGCGTCGAGGATCCTCACGCGGCGGGTGGCGTGCTCGATCATCGCCAGCACGGTGAGGGTCTTGGCCTCGAAGCAGTCTGCGGTCAGGATGGTTTCGGCCTGGGAGCGGAGGAAGGCGGCCCAGGTGGTGTGCCCGCGTTCGGGGGCGGGTGGGATGCCGTGTTCCTTGAGGATGCTCCACACGGTGGAGGCGGCCACTTTGATGCCGAGCGCGGCGAGTTCGCCGTGCACGCGCCGGTAGCCCCACTCGGGATTCTCTTGTACGAGTCGTAGTACCAGGGCGCGGAGGGAGCGGACGGTGCGGGGTCGTCCCGGGTGCTTGGGCGGGAAGCCTTGGCGTGTCGGCGGCGCAGGAGGTCGCGGTGCCGGCGCAGCACGGTGTCGGGGGAGACGATCAGGTGGAGCTTGCGGAGCTGGACGCGGGGGAGGCGATGCAGCAGCGCGGCGAGCAGCACCCGGTCGGGCCAGGTCAGTTGTGGCTTGTCCACCTGTCGCTGCCGCACGGCGATTTGGTGGCGAAGGGCGAGGATCTCCAGATCTCTCGCCCGATCACCCATCGGCAACAGGCGTATGAAGCTGAAGGCGGTCGACAGGGCGAGGTATGGCAGGGTGCCGCCGGCGCGCAAAAGATCGACGCGCCGGCGGCACCCTGCTGACCCCGGATCAGGGCCGTGAACAGCACGGATGCAATATCCGGCACGTACAACCCTCGCCGGTCGTGAGCAGGTTAAGGGTGAGGTAGCGGAAGCAGTCGTATGACGGATCGCAGCGGGGAGCCGCGACTCTAGCGTTCATGGCGAACGCCACGGCCTCGGGTGAGGTCGGGCACCGCACCATGCATTCCCGCTTCGTGTCAGGAACGAGGCGACACCCTCGTATGTGGAAGGTCTCCATGCTCAGTTCGCCCAACGCACTCCTCTGGCGCGGTCTGCTGGCCGTCGTCATCGGCATGGTCTCCGTCGCATGGCCTGGCATCACTGTCGGCGCCTTGGTCATCCTCTTTGCCGTCTACGCGTTCATGAGTGCGGTGACGGACGGTGCCCGTGCTTTCGCCAGCGACAGGGTGGGGCCCGTCTTCGGCTGGCTGCTGCTCGCCCTGCTCTCGTTGGCGGCCGGCGTGGTCGCGCTGGCCTGGCCGGGCATCACGGCCCTCGCGCTCACGATCTGGGTCGCCGCGTGGGCACTGGCGACCGGTGTCATGGAGATCGTCCTGGCGTTCCAGCGCGGCGAGACCGCCGGAGAGCGGGCCTTGTTCCTGCTGACCGGCCTGGTGTCGATCGCGCTCGCGTTCGTGCTGTTCGTCCGTCCGGACATCGGCGCGGTCTCACTCGCCACCGTCTTCGGGCTGTTCAGCATCGTCTACGGCATCTCAGCGGTCTTCGCCTCGTTCGAGGAGCGGCGTGGCCGGACGAACGCGAGCCGGCCCGAGCCGGTCAGCGCCTGAGCTTCTCTTCCCGGCATCCCGTGTCCGACTTCCAGGAGCAGTGACCAGCAATGAATGCACACAAACCCGTCCATCGCGTGGCGATCGTCGGGACCGGCACGATCGGTGCGAGCTGGGCGACGCATTATCTCGCCCGAGGCTTCGACGTGACGGCGACCGATCCCGGCCCGAACGCGGAGGCGGCTCTGCGGTCGTACGTGGAGGCGGCATGGGACGAGGCGGCCTCGATCGGGCTCGCGCCCGATGCCTCGCCCGATCGCCTGAGTTTCACCGCGGACCTGCGGAAGGCCGTGGCGGACGCCGACTTCGTACAGGAGAACGCGCCGGAGCGCCCGGAGCTGAAGGTCCGGCTGTTCGCCGACATCGACAACGCCACGCCGCCGGACGCGATCATCGCGTCGAGTTCGTCGACCATCACGATGAGCGTCATCCAGGCCCAGTGCCGGCGTCCGGAGCGGACCGTCATCGGTCATCCCTTCAACCCCCCGCACATCGTCCCGCTGGTCGAGGTCGTCGGAGGAACGAAGACCGCCCCGGAGACGATTCGGGACGCCATGTCGTTCTACGCCGCGATCGGCAAGAAGCCGATCCACCTCATGAAGGAGCTTCCCGGGCACGTCGCCAACCGCATCCAGGCCGCGCTGTACCGCGAGGTCGTGTACCTGGTCCAAGAGGGGGTGCTCGACGTGGCGGACTCCGACGACGCGGTGTCCTGGGGGCCGGGGCTCAGGTGGGGCGTCATGGGCCCCCATCTGCTGTGGCATCTCGGCGGAGGAGAGGGCGGCATCGAGCACTTCATGGACACCCTCATGCCGGTGATGGTCGACACCTGGCAGAAGCTGGGCACCCCCGAGTTCACGCCTGAGCTCAGGGAGAAGATCGTGGCCGGCGTTCTGCAGGAGGCCGATGGTCACTCGGTCGACGAACTGAGTGACCGGCGCGACGCCATGCTCTCGGCCCTGCTGGCCGTGCGCGCCCAGCACGACCCGTCCGGTCCGAGTGCCGCCGCCGGTCGTCCGGCGAAGGAGGAACTGTGACGCGGCGCCAGGAAAGACTGTTCGTGCTCGAGGCCAGCAGTGGCGGTCGACTGTTCTCCGTGAACACCGACGGCACCGAAAAGAAGGTCCTCGTCACCGGGTGCCGGATTCCCGACGGGGTCGCTGTCGATGTCGTGGCAGGGCACATCTACTGGACGAACATGGGCATTCCGTCGGAGAACGACGGCTCGATCGAACGCGTTGACCTGGACGGAGGCAACCGGACGACGATCGTCCCCAGCGGGGCCACGTACACGCCGAAGCAGCTCCACTTCGAGGCCACCGGCCGGAAGCTGTATTGGGGTGATCGCGAGGGCATGCGCGTGATGCGCTGCGACCTCGACGGCTCGAACGTCGAGACCCTCGTGCAGACGGGACAGGGGGAGAACGACCGCCGCGACGAGACCAAGTGGTGCGTGGGAGTCACCGTCGACCCTGTCGGCGGACACCTCTACTGGACACAGAAGGGCCCGAGCGACGCGGGACTCGGGAAGATCCTGCGGACCGGAATCGACCTGCCCGCCGGGGAGAGCGCGGCCGAACGCGGCGACATCGAGGTGCTGTTCGAGGGGCTGCCGGAGCCGATCGACCTGGAACTCGACCTCGCGGAGCGCGTGCTGTACTGGACGGATCGCGGGGACCCGCCGCGGGGCAACACCGTGAACCGCTCGCCGATGGACCCGCCCGCCGGGCAGCGGACGCCCGAGATCCTGTTGACCCACCTGATGGAAGGCATCGGCATCGCCCTCGATACGGACGGCGGCCGCATGTACGTGACCGACCTGGCCGGGAACGTCTACGCGACCGATCTCGACGGATCGAACCGGAGGGAGATCCTCATCCTGCAGGGCAACCTCACCGGCATCGCCCGTGCCGTGCTGCCGGCCGGAACGAGGGTCTAGCCCGTTGGGCCGGGGGAGTCCACCCGTGTGACCGGGACTCCTCCGGCCGCCCGGCGCCCGGGCTAGGGGCCGTCGGCTCGGACCGGGCGTCTGTTGAAGCGCGGGCACGCGATTCAGCGAGGAACCGTGTTGAACACTGGGGAGAGCACCTGTGACGAAGAATCTTGCGCAAGACATTCGGCGGAGCATCGGCAATCCGCTGGAAACGGTCGATTTCGACTACTCCGCGACCTTGAACGAGGTCCTGAGTGACGTTGATCTGAGCAGTGCCGACGCAGGTGGCGCGCTGCGCTTTTACGGTGGCGATCCACTGGTGCCCAGCAGGTTTCGGTTTGCGGCCGCCGCTGCCGTGGCTCTCGCCGCGAAGGGAGTAGCGGCATCGGCCATCTGGCGCGATCGAGGAGGAGCGGATCAGGACATTTCAATTGATGCACGGAAGGCATTCCAGCGCTTTTCTGGCTTCTTTGAAGGAAAGTGGGAGCAGGTCAATGGCCGCCCGCCGGCGCTCAAGTGGAACAAGCACAATCCGTTCATGGAGATTCCATTTTTCCGATCGACGAACGATGCGCGCCATGTCATTGCGCTGAACATATATCCGGGGCTGCACGCCAAGGCCCTGACGTTGCTTGAATGTGCCGATGACAGTAAGTTTATTAATGCTGCGATTGCACGGTGGAATGCTCTTGAACTAGAGCAGGCCGCCGCCGAAGCTGGAATCGTGATCGCGAAGGTGCGATCGACCGATGAATTCCTCGATGAGCGGCAATTCAAGGAGGTTCTGGCTGACATGCCGCTCATCTCGGTCGAGAAGATCGGGGAGAGCGAGCCTCGGCCGCTCAGCCTCAGTGCCGGCGCGCAGTCGCCGCTCGAGGGGATCCGCGCGCTGGGCATGGGGCACGTGATCGCGGGCGCTGGACTCGGCCGCGACCTCGCGTCCTTCGGTGCCGACGTCCTCAACATCTGGCGTCCGGACGACTCCGAGATCGAGCCGTTCTACTGGGACACAAGTGTCGGCATGCGCTCCACCTACCTCGGTGAATCGTCCGAAGATCGCAGTAAGTTCGACGAGCTGCTGCAGGGAGCCGACGTCTTCTTCTCCAATCGCCACCCGGGTTACCTCGAGCGCAACCGGTGGACAGCTGAGGAGCTCTGCGCCAATAACCCTGGGCTGATTCATGCCCAGGTCGTGCTGCACGGTGCGTCCGGCCCTTGGGCGATGCGCCCGGGATTCGACGAAGTCGGCGCTGCCGTGACGGGAATCTTTACAGCTGAAGGCACGCTCGCGGACCCGAAGCAGCCGCCGATCGTTCCGATCGTGGACAACATCGTGGGTTGGTTGGGCACGGTCGGTGTGATGTCCGCCCTTCGTCGTCGCGCCACGGAAGGTGGCTCGTATCGAGTGCGCGTCTCTCTCACCCGCACCTGCCTCTGGCTCATCTCATTGGGGATCTTCGATAAGGAATTCGCCAAGGCGACGGCGGGTCGTGCCGATGAGCATAAGATTATCGCTCCCGATTTGTTCACGGCCGAGACACCTGTCGGAACGTATCAGGGTATGACCGATCAGATCCAGTTCTCATCACTTCGGCAGGGTTTCAAGACCGTGCTTGTTCCGATGGGTGCGAACAAGCCGGAGTGGTTGGCCGACAGAGCTTCGGTGTAGTCGCGTGGCATCCGCTTCGTACGGGTGTAGGGTTCCAAAAGTCCCGCACATGCGCTGAGATCAGGTCATCACGACGAAGCGTTCGGTGCGGCCGAGGGCCTGGTTCCACAGTGAGCGAGACGGCGGCCTCCGTGGTCGAGGCTGGCCGCGAGGGAGCGTGGCGCAGGTGGCGCTCGTTCCAGATGAGGGTGCGGTCCGGGAGTTCGTGGCGGCAGGTCTGGACCCAGCGCTCCATGATGGCGTTCGTGCGCGGCATCCGGGCACCGGTGAGCACGACCTGGATGCCGGCGTCGCCCCGGCGCAGCCGCCATTCCTGGCCGTAGGCGGCATCCGCGGTCACCCAGGCGATGGGCAGCGGAGAGGCGATCGCCCGCAGCACCATGGCCTTGGCCAGGTCGGGCTTGGTGGCGAAGGCTCGCTCGTCCGGGATGTGGGCGGCGCGGCAGCGTACGCGGTCGTCGGTCCAGGACTTGGGCAGAGACAACTCACCGTCCATCAGGGCGCGTCCTTGCGTGGTGGCGTAGGCGGCGAACAGTCGGGTAGGGCCGCCGCATTGCTGCGGCGGTCCCCCTCAGAACCGGCCGTGCGGGCTTTCCCCGCAGCTCGGCTCAAGCAAGCCCCGAAGGCTCACAGATGTAGTCCTGCATCCGCCGGCGTGGCTCCACCCGAGCGAAGCGGGCTTCGGCCCGCAGAAAGAGTTCTTCGAGTTCCAGGTCCCAGGCGTTCGTCGATATGTCGTGGATCACGACAACTGACTGCTCGGGACGTTGTCATTACATGCGGCGTGGGGGGGCCGAGGGGGGGGGGGGCGGGGGGGGGCGCGCCCCCCCCCCGGGGGGGCCCCGCCCCACCCCCCCCCCCCGCCCGGGGGCCCACGACA
>NZ_JBIAQV010000070.1:18231-23737 GCF_042889305.1 Streptomyces sp. NPDC002619
GGACGGCCTGTCCAAGGCCGTCCCACCAACGTGTGCCCACGCCGCACTCCCCACCGCCAGGCCGTTGACCAGGAGAAATATAGAAGGCCGGCTGGAGTACTAGGAGACCCCGCTTGCCGAGAGGAGCACGCCCGCCACGTAGGTGGCGGCCATGGCGAGCGCGCCGCCGACAACGTTGCGGCTGATGGCGCGCCCAGGTGGCGCGCCGCCGAGGCGCGCGCTCCCCCAGCCGCAGATCATGAGGGCCACAAGCACGCAGAGGACCGTCACCGGAACCCGCATTCCCCTGGACGGCAGGACGATCGCGAGCAGCGGCAGTAGCGCCCCCACCGTGAAGGACAAGAAGCTTGACAGCGCTGCATGCCAAGGGTGCGTCAGCTCCGCCGGGTCGATGCCGAGTTCGGTCTCTGCATGTGCGGCCAGGGCGTCGTGCGCGGTGAGCTGAACCGCGACCTCGTCGGCAAGTTCCGGGGTGAGGCCCTTGGCCACATACAGGTCGGTCAACTCCTGCAGTTCCGCCTCCGGGGTCGCCTTCAGCTCGGCCCGCTCCAGGGTCAGCGCGGCCTGCTCGGAGTCGCGCTGGGTGCTGACCGAGACGTACTCCCCGGACGCCATCGAAAGCGAGCCGGAGAGCAGGCCGGCCAGGCCCGCCGCGAGCAGGGCGTTGGAGTCGGCCTGGGCGCCCGCGACGCCGACGACCAGGCCGGCCGTGGAGACGATGCCGTCGTTCGCCCCGAGGACTCCCGCCCGCAGCCAGTTCAGCCGGGACCCGAGGCCGTTGCCATGTATGTTTCCGCTGTTGTTACCCACAGTTATATCGTCGCTCACCAAAGGTAATCACCGTGCGCTGAGCTGCGGGCACGGAGTCGTCGAGTATTCCAAGCACGAGCCGCCGCGTCTTGTGCAGCCTGCTGAAGGGCGGTGTGGAGCCTGTGCGGCCGACCGTCTCCGGTACCCGCCTCCCCACAGCGTGGGCGTGCCTGGCCGTGGCCCGCAGTAACCCGGGTTTTCCTGCCCCCAGCCCGCCCAACTGTGAGATCGCACCACCAACGTCGGGCAGCCGGTCGATGAGCTCGTCCAAAGTTCTCAACTGGTCGTCATGACCGATGAGTTCAGCCGTGTGCATTCGGCTCATGCTAGAAGGGCTCTCGTGGCGGGACTTCTGTCAAATGACTGCCCAATGTGCCACCCGCTTGGATTCACGCCGATGATATATGCACTTCTTCATGATTCTTCCCCTTGGACTCCAACGTTGCGACGCGCCCTTGAACCCGGGTTCGCTGCCGCGATCCGAGTGAAAGATCACGCCTCTCACATCTCCGCCACGCGTGGTCGCGGCCATCTGCAAAGACGCCACGACGAGTTCGGCATCGTGGCTGGCACCCATCGCGTAGCCGAGCGGGCGGCAGGAGAACAGATCGATCGCCGTAGCCAGGTAGAGCTTGCCCTCACTGGTGACTATCTCGGTCATTTCGCCGCACCAGACCTGGTCCGGGGCGCCCGCAGCGAGGTCGCGCCGCACGAAGTCCGGAGCCGCGGCCCGCTTGCCGAGCCGCACACCCGGCCGACGATTCCGAGGTCGCCGAGGGCCTGGCCCAGGTCATCCAGCAGCTCTCCCAGGCCGTCTGCGACGGCCGCGTGATCCTGTTGTGGCCGGACCCACATGTGGGAAACCTGCGGATCCGCACGATCCGGATCCTCGCGCGCGGGGGCAAGCTTGTGCGGCGGCCCGCTGCGGGTGCCGATACATCATCCGGCCTGGTCAAGTGGCATGTCGGTACTGGGAGTGTCTAATCAACGGCGGATCTGATGATCAAGGAGACGCCAGATGACCAAGACTGCCGGTGAGCCCGGGTCCGCCTGCTGTCGGGGCACCGTCGAATACGGCGACCGACGAGCAGTTGATCGCGATGCTCGTCGACAGGGCCCGTAACGAGGGCCTGCAACTGACCAGCGAGGGCGGGCTGTTGCAGCAGCTGACCCGTCGCGGCCATCGGAGTCCTCGGCCGGCTCCACATCCTGCCCGGCCACCAGGGCCAGCAGGCCCACCGCGTTCGCCGCCTTCTCGCCCAGTTCCTGCTCGGGCAGATGCCCCAGCAGCCGCAGCGCGTCGCCGACCAGGGCGTCGACCAGCTCAGCACGGGCTTGCTCGTCACTCCACGCGATGCGGGGCTTGCCGGGATCGGTGTAGTCACGGGCGGTGCACTGCACCGCCGCGACCTCGCCGGCGCCGGGAACCTCGCGGATCACCGCCCGGATCGCGGCGATGAGCTGGGTGACGGTGTCCTGCGTGGCCACCGCATCGTCCAGCACGGTGGAATCCAGAGCCCGCCGGTGCTTGCCCTTGAGCACGCCGATGGCCTTCACCATCTCCCGCACCGCCTCGAAGACCCGGCTGGGCCCGGCCGAACGGGGAAGGCGGCGGCGGAACTACGCCAGCAGCGGCGGATCGAACGCCATGTCGTTAAGACCGAGCCCGCAGGCGGCCGTCCAACGCAGGTCACACCGCAGTTCCTGGACGACGTGCGCGCCGCGGGCATCTGGTACCTGATCCGCGACAACGCCGGCTACTTCACTGAGGGCTTCGACGCGGTCTTCACCGCCATCGGCGCCCAGGTGCTGCCCATCCTCCCAGGCGTTCCCCGGATGAACGCGATCGCCGAGCGCTGGGTCGGATCCTGCAGGCGCGAGGCCACCGGCCGCGTCCTGATCACCGGCGAGCACCACCTGCAGCTCGTCGTCGAGGAGTACGTCGACCACTACAACGGACATCGGCCTCACCGATCACTCGGACAGCGATGCCCGACGGTGTCGGCGCGCCCGAACCGCCCCCCATCGATGCCTCATCGCGTGTTATCCGGCGCGAACGCCTCAGTGGCCTCATCCACGAATATGCGCAGGTCGCATAAGGTGACGGTGTTGTCGGCACGCACATGGTTTGAAGCGGCGGGGACTGGAAACGGAGGATCAGCCACCGCGCCAGTCCCCGACCCTACTTACGGCTGCCGCGACAGCTGGGGGTTCCCGGGAGGTATCGGACCTGCGTCGGTTGCCGAGTAGGTGAGCGATCCCTGCGGGTAGGGCGCACATCGGTCATATGACTGCGGTCGCAACGTCACGTCGCGTGCTGGCATTGCTGCAGGTGATCCGCTTGTCGCACGGTCATGTGACTGATGTGCCCAGCGCCAATCCATCACAGACTGTGCATGCGGTACGGGCATGAGCGCGCACTGATCGGTGAGCTCGTCTCGGCCACCATCGACGTCAGCGCCCGGTTCCTGGCCGGGGGGACGGTATCCGACCGCCGGATTGGTGAGCCCGCGTGGCGGCGTGAGCCTATCTAGTTCATTAGTCAACTTCTTGCGAGAAAGTAGCTCCTTTAGAAGATTGCTTGCTGTGAGCGTCCTCCAGGGGGACGGGCTACCGCCCTGGCGCGACACCCAAGGAGGCCGCGATGTCGGCAGCCAAGAACCGACTGCAGGGACTGCTCGCACGGGTCGGCCGCGTCTTCGGCCGACCCTCCAGGCACGCCAGGTCTGCGTCCCTGCCTATACCAGAAAAAAGGAACCCGTCATGTTCAACGTCTCCAATGTCAAGGCCGCCCCCAGCCCGGACCTGCTGACTCCCGACAACTCCGTGATGCTGTTCGTCGACCATCAGCCGCAGATGTTCTTCGGGACCGGCAGCGGCGACCGTACCGCGATCATCAACGCCACCGTGGGCCTGGCGAAGTCGGCCAAGGCGTTCAACGTCCCGGCGGTGCTGACCACCGTGGCCGCCGAGTCGTTCTCCGGTCCGATCCTGCCGCAGCTGGCCGAGGTCTTCCCGGGCCAGGAGATCATCGACCGCACCACGATGAACACCTGGGAGGACGGCCGGGTCGTCGAGGCGATCAAGGCCACCGGCCGCAAGAAGATCATCATCTCGGGGCTGTGGACCGAGGTGTGCCTCGTGCTCCCGGTGCTGTCCGCGCTCGGGCAGGGCTACGAGGTGTACGTGGTGGCCGATGCTTCCGGCGGTGTCACCCCGCAGGCTCACGAGCACGCCATCGGGCGGATGGCCAAGGCCGGTGCGGTGCCGGTGACCTGGATCCAGGTGCTGCTCGAGCTGCAGCGTGACTGGGCCCGTACCGAGACGTACGGCGCTGTCATGGAGATCGTCAAGGAGCACGGCGGCGCCTACGGTCTCGGCGTTGTCTACGCCCAGTCCGTCATTGGCGCCCACGCCGCGGGCTGACCGCCGTCTGGGCCGCCGGCCCGAGGGTGCACTGCCCGGGCCGGCGCCGGCCCGGGGCCCAGGACCTCGATGTGCACGACGTTCGGTAGTTCCAGCTGCGCGGGCGTCATTTCGCGCCGCAGGGGAAATGCCACCCACTGCAGGCAGTCGCCGAACTGCCCGCGAGTGACGGTCCGTTGGGCGGCCCTGGGAGGTGCCGCCACGTGCAGGACCGAGCACGGCGGCCGTGTCGCCGGCCACTGGCCGGGTGACTGAGGACGCTGGTCGAGATCCTCGGCCAGATCCTGGACACGGCCCAGGAGTCGGCCCATGCCTGCGGCAGAGCGTCCAGCCGGCAGGGCGGACGAGCTTTCCAGTCAGAGCAACCCAGACCGAACACGGGCCGTGACCCAAGGAAACGACAGTGAACATCAACCATCCGCCGGCTCAGCGTGCGCCGGGCGGCCGTGAGCCGCTGCTGCCGTCCCTCATGACCGCGACGGCCGTGAGCGGACTCATCGACGCGATCAGCTACCTGGGCCTGGGCCATGTCTTCACGGCGAACATGACCGGCAACGTGGTCATCATCGGCTTCGCCGCCGCCGGTGTGCCCGGCTTCTCGGTGCTCGGCTCGCTGGTGTCGCTGGCCGCCTTCCTTCTCGGAGCGGTGCTCGCCGGCCGTCTGGAAACCGTGATGCGCGGCCGTACTGCGCCGTATTGGCTGCGCTTGACCCTGGTGCTTGAAATGGTGCTGCTGGCCACGGCGACCGCCGTCGCCTTCGCCGCGAGCCATGCGGTCTATGCACTGATCGCCCTGATCGCGCTGGCCATGGGTCTGCGGAACGGGACGGTGCGCAAGCTCGCCGTGCCGGATGTGACCACGACGGTGCTGACACTCACTTTGACCGGACTGGCGTCCGACTCGACGCTGGCAGGCGGCACAAATCCGCGTGCCGGCCGCCGACTGGTCTCGGTGCTGGCGATGCTGGCAGGCGCATTCGGGGGAGCCGTGCTCGTGCAGCACACGGGGCTTGGCTGGCCCCTGCTGGCCGGCACGTTCGGTACCGCTGCTGCCGCCCTGGCCGTGCCCCGCAGCTCATCCTCCAGCTGACTCAAGCCCTGGTCACTCCCGCCCCACTGCGGCCCCCAGCAGCCGCTTCACCCCTCACCCAGCTTCTCAGAACTCCCTGCTCACTGGAGTTGATTTCCATGGCCACTATGCCTGTGGCAGGCCTCCCTCCGCTCACCACCGAGCACCTCGCCGACCTCGTGGTCCGCAACGGCAAGATCC
>NZ_JBIAQV010000071.1:0-23071 GCF_042889305.1 Streptomyces sp. NPDC002619
CGTCGCCGAGTCCGAGGCACACCGGCAGTGGCGCGTCCAGCGCGGCTTCGCCCCCGAGGCCCCGTCCGAGATCTTCGACACCTGCTTCGTGCTGTAACGCGCGGAAACTCACCGCTACTGCACCACCTACCCCCGCATGAGGAGGGTGTGATGAACACTGGATTGCTCATTTTGAGGCTGGCCGTCGGCCTGCTGTACGTCGGGCATGGGATCCAGAAGGTCAGTCACCGCCTCGGCGGCCACGGGATCGATGGCGGGGCGGCAGAGTTCCAAGCAGACGGGTTCCGCGGCGGCCGGCTCACTGCGGCCGCCGCGGGAGGTGGGCAGATCGTCGCGGGTCTGCTGCTGTGCGCAGGAGCGCTCACCCCCTTGGCGGCCACCATCGCAGGGGGAGTCATGACGGTCGCGGTCACGGTCAAGTGGCACAACGGGCTCTGGGTGCAACACGACGGCTACGAGTACCCGCTTATTCTGGTGATCCTGCCGGCCGTTCTGACGCTCACCGGACCCGGCCGCTGGTCAGTCGACCAAGCCATCGGGCTGCTTCCCTGGGCCCCATGGTGGACAGCCGCGGCCGTCGGCCTCGGCATTTCCAGCGGGCTGATGACCCGCGCCCTCCTCCAACGCCCGGGCCTTCATTACTGAGTAGTAAGGCTTCGTGTCATTTGATGAGGCGCGGGCCGGACTGTGATGAGGTCACCGTCGCCGGGGCGGCCTGACTGGTGTTACGACTGCCCCCTCGGGTGTCCTTGCTGTTGATCTGTCGGTCACTCCGGCGGGGGGCTCGTTGCGGGCCATCGGCCGCGCGGGCAGTGATCGCACAGGAGCCTGCTCCACCAGGCGCTCGTCACAGTCCTGTCCTCCCGCCCGGCCGACGGTCTCGCGCTACCCGCCGCTCCCGGGAGGGGAACCAGCAGCCATGACCAGCATCCTGCAGGCCGAGCCGATCGGGAAAGTCGCCGTCGGAGTCGACACCCACAAGTACGTCACGGTAGTCCGTCCACGAAAAGCTCTTCCAGGCTCCCTTGAAAGGCAGATGGAATCGTGGGCGGTAGATCAGCCTCGATGTCTCGCCGGGACGGTAGCAGCACAGGACCCGCCACCGAGATCCGGCGTCGGGAACGGCCCCGGACCCTGACCACGGGTGTGTGACCGCGCCGGCCCCAGGTGCGGGCCCACCCTCTGCATACCGCATAACACCGGCATACCGCAGGGACCACCCACCGTCACCATCCGAGCCCAATCCGAAAAGGTCAGTCGATGCAGCCGGTGCAGCTTCGGCCTGGGAGTCGGTGGAGGAGCGCGGCCAGGAAAGCGCGGTCCGCCGGAGTGACGCGCGGCCTGTCGATCTGCCGCTGCAGGACGGCTAAATGGTGGCGCAGCGTCAAGATCTCGACGTCCTTGTCCGCAGCGCTCATCGGCAGCAGCCGTATGAAGGCGAACACGCTCGACACGGCCAGGTAGGGCAGTCGCAACAGCACGATCCATCACCCCGACAGGCCCATCCGGCGAGCACTGACCATTCGTGAGAATCTGCAGGTCACAGACCATGGATGGGGTTTTCGGCACCCGCAGGGCCGGTCTACCTCGGCTGGGAGGCCTCGCCTTGTGTTCGTAGCTGATGGTGTTGCCTAGGGCCTCGTAGAGCAGGCCTTTCTGCTCGGCGTCGGTTCGGGACCGAAGGCGACCTTTGCCTCGGCTCGAGCCGACCCCGCTTGCTGCGCTGGGACACAAGTCGTCGACGTCCGCGGACACCTGCGCGGCGGTCTGCATCGCGGTCAGGCCGGCGTTGGTGTCCAGCGCAGCCGACAAAAGCCCCTTTCTTGTCGGCGCCGGCCGCTTCTCGACAGCGGCAGCGAAGGCCGGTTCCGGCGGACCGCTGCTGGCCAGTAAGCGACGCGCGCGTTCCGGATCGCCACAGCGGCGGCGGAGATCATCGCAGGCAAGTCACCACAGACAAAGGCGCCGGTCGCCCCGCAGGGCACCGGCGCCTTCGTCGTGTCGTCGTCTCCCGCCGGGGCGGCTTCCGGCCCCCGGCGGGAGACGCGTGGGCACACCGCGCTGTGGCGGTGCGCCCCACAAGGTCAGCGGAGACCGAAGGCCCGGATCACGGTCTGTGTGACCGCGTTGCCGGCCGTGTCGTGGGCGTGAGCCCGGAGCGAGACGAACTGGGCCTGCTTCGGGGCGGACAGTCCGAACCGGCCGTCGTCACCGCTGGTGATCTCTCGCCAGGTGTGTCCGTCGTCGTAGGACACCTCCAAGGTGACGGCCGACAGGGTGCCGGCGCCCGTGGCGTGGGCGAGGTGGGCGACGGACGCCGTCAGTGTCGCGTCCTTGGCGGCCTTGCCCGCCGCGTCCGTGTCGATGCCGTAGTTGATCTGCATGAGCGGCAGGACTGCCTGCTCGTCCTCCGCCGGGGCCTGGGAGGTGAAGTCCCATTCGGTGTGCGTCGTGGAGGAGTACGGGCTCACCGTGCTGTCCCGGTTGGCGTCCAGGACGAGACGGTAAGGCAGCTTGCCGGCGCCGGGTGCGTCAGCCTGCACCACGGTGTTTCCCGAGTTCTGGGCCAGTTGGGTGTCGCCCTGGTAGAGCGTGAGGGTGTGCCGCATGCCCTGGTAGTCCATGGACATGCCGACGTGGTCCGAGCCGCCCCAGGCGGGGACGTCCAAGAACAGCCGGCTCCCGCTGCGGGTGGGCGACCTGTAGTTGTTGTTCAGGTACGGGCGCTCGATGGGCTTGAACCACTGCTGGGTCTGCGTGCTGCCCGCTTGGTAGGTGGTGCGCGGCTCGATCTCGTAGAGCAGACCGTCGACGTACGCCTCCTGGCCCCAGGAGTTTCCGGGCCCGGTGGAGACCCAGTCGACCCGCTGTGAGTTCACCGGCTCCGACATGGGCATACCGATCCCCCACCTCGGGTTGTAGACCGGCCAGTCGTAGCGGAACTCGCCGCCGCCCAGGGTCGTATCGGGGCTGTCGAAGGTGACGTTCACCCGCGCGAGGTTCTCCGGGCCGCCCTGGACGACCAGGTTGTCCGGGATCTCGTTGTGCCACGTCCGCATCAGGTCGTACACGTAAGGGCTGACCGGCTGCGAGTCCACCGAGAGCACCGCCCCGTGATCGGAGGCCTGGCCGAAGAGCTTCTCGCCCTCGTCCGTGCTCAACAGCGCGACGTCGATTCGGGCGGGGGTCCCGTTCCACGGTGTCTTGCTGTAGCTCCGGAACCCTCGCCCGGGTGTGTTGTTCACGACCAGCAGGAGCTTGGCGCCCGCCTCGATCGCCGCGGCGGCCTGGTCGGCGTCGCGGATCGTGTCGTTGCGGCGGACGACCACCGCCTTGCCCCGCGCGTTCACACCGGCGTAGTCCGCGCTCGTGCCGTCGCCGACGGCCACGAGCGGGAGCTTGTAGTGACCCTGGGGCAACGGGGTGACGTCCCGTTGCCGGAAGGCGTCGGTGAACTCGGTGGTCTTGGTGGCGATGGCGAGTGCCGGCTGCTCCTTGCGCCAGCGGGCGCCGAGGTCGAAGTCGCCGTGGGTCACCTTGTGCGTGGTGGGCTGGGCCCACAGGCTGTCGTAGTTGGTCTGGGTCTCCTGGTAGTCGCGCCAAAGCTGGCCGCCCATCGAGCGGGTGTACTCCAGGCGCTGGTAGGTCGCCTCGGTCCGCTGCGGCGTGGTCATGTCGATCCGCTCGATCTTCGAGGCGTCCAGGGTGACCGTGGTGTCGTGGTCTATCACGACATCGGGGTCACCGAGCAGCGCCATCCCCATCGAGTGCGGGCCGTGGATGCCCTGCACGGCCTTCCACTCCAGCACCGAGTAGACGTCGTCCGGGAGGTAGCCCTCCGCCGTGCCGGTCTCGTCGACGATCCACTGCTGGGGCGCGTCGTCGCCGGACCGCAGCAGGTCGACGACCCCTGACATCGGATTTCCGTGTGCGTCCTTGAGGACCACGGTCAGCTTGTGGGCGAGGTCGCCCAGCGACACCGCCGTGTGGGTGACGACCTTCCCCGCCGTGTCGGCCGCGACGACCTGGCCGGTCCAGCGGCCTTTCTCCGTCGCTTTGGAGCCGTCGATGGTGACCGTGACCTCGGCGGTGCCGTGCGCCGGCACGACGACCTGGGAGGCGGACAACTGGAACATTCCCGCAGGGGCGTCCGGGGCCTGCACGGACAGGTCGAGGGTGACCGGCACGTCACCTATGTTGGTGTACGTGACCGGGCGTTTCACCGCGCCGGACCCGTCCGCCGGCACCAGGGGGGCGAACGCGGTCGCGGAGGCGAAGACGTCGGCGCTCAGCGCCGACGGGACGTCCACCCGGCCGCTGCCCGCCTGGAAGGCGCTGTACTTGGGCGTCTGCTTCGAGCTGCTCACCAGGAGGTCCTTCAACTGGGAGCCGGTCAGCCCGGGGTGTGCGGCCGCGAGCAGGGCCGCGGCGCCCGCGACATGCGGGGTGGCCTGGGAGGTCCCGCTGAACGTCAGGTAGCTGCCCTCGCCAAACGGCGAGTATTGGGAGCGTGCCGCCAGCACGTCGACGCCGGGCGCACTGATCTCCGGCTTGAGCCCGCCGTCGACACGCGGGCCCTGGCTGGAGAAGTAGGCGACGTCGTCCGAGGAGTCGACGGCCCCCACGGTCAGGGCGGCGTCAGCCGCGGCCGGGCTGCCGATGCTTTGGTCCGTACCGGTGTTGCCCGCGGCGACCACGAACAGGGCGCCGGTCTCGGCGCTCAGGCGGTTGACCGCCGTGCTGAGGGGGTCGGTGCCGTCGGACGGGGCCGAGGAGCCCAGGCTCATGTTGATGATGTCCGCGTGCTGGTCCACCGCGGCCCACTCCATGCCGGCCAGCACCCAGGATTGCTGGCCGGAACCCGCGTTGGAGAGCACCTTGCCGATGTGCAGGCGCGCGCCGGGGGCGACGCCCTTCTCCTTGCCGTCCGACGCGGCCCCCGTGCCGGCGATGGTGGACGCGACGTGGGTGCCGTGCCCATGGCGGTCCGTCACGTCCTCGTCCGGGACGAAGCTCTGCGAGGCCGCTATCTGGCCTACCAGGTCAGGGTGTTCGGCGTCGATGCCGGTGTCCAGGACGGCGACGTCCACGCCCTGCCCCGTGTCACCGGCCTCCCACGCCTGCGGCGCGCCGATCTGGGAGGTGGACTCGGCGAGATCCGCCTTCACGACCCCGTCGAGCCAGATGCGGGCGATACCCTCGCCGAAGGCCGGTTTGCCGGACGTGGACGCGGCTGCCGCGGTTCTCGAGCCCGACGTCGGCGCGGAGGTGACAGCCCGCCAGAAGTCCGCCGACCGGTCCCGGTTCTCGGCCAGCGCGGCACCCCGGACACTGCCGAGGGCCCTGACACGGGTGGCGCCCTTGGGGGTTGCGGAACGCAGCCCTGAGGCGGCCTTGCTGTCGTACGAGACGATCAGCGGCAACTGATCGCGATGTGCGTCGTCGTAGCCGTCCGCGACGAGCCGGCTGATGTTGAACAGGCGCTTGTCCAGCGTGCCCGCCGCCACGTAGGGGAGAACGGAGTCGGGATAGACGTACAGGTCGCCGTTCGACTCCGTGATGCGCGCCTGGGCTTCCGCCCCGGCGGCACCACGCACATCGACGGTGCCGCGGCCGGCGCCGGACTGCCGTGTGACAACCACGTCACCCGTGATCAGGGTGACCGAGTGGGTGCCCGGAGGCACGTTGCGCTGCGCGGCGGGGGCGGCGGAGTCGGTGGCCGCGGCGTGGGCGGCGGACACGGCGGCGGGCTGTGCCAACGACAGGAGGGTGGCGCCGGCGACGGCGAAGACGCTCCAGCGTCTCTGTGATGATCTCAAAGGATTCCCTGACTGTTCCGTAGGGCCGGGTCGGCCCGCAAGGGATTCATGACTGAAGTGACGGATCGGCGGGGGATGGGATGGCCGACGCTGCGGACCGATGGTGGGGGCTCCAGGATCGCGGCAAGTCGGCGTGGACGATCAGAGTTAAGGCTTGTGACCGGGAGATGTATAGATCAGACCCGTGTCTGATATCGCCAGCTGGCGAACCGCGTCAAGGCCGGGCGGGTTTGGATCAGACTGGGAAGCAGCGCCGTTCGGAACCCTTGTTGGGTGGTTCGACTTGAGAACTGAGCCTCTTGGTCCACACAACACGGGGGCCGCCGCCGCGATCAGCCGGTCCGGCGTCCTGGCGCCTGCTGTTGTCGGCGATGACGGAGGCCTCCTGCAGCGCCAGGACATAGGTGAAACCGTCAGGGAATTCCGGAAAAAGGCTGTTCGGCCGACCCGGGTTTTCCGAAGGCGGTGGGGAGTCCCAGGATCGGAGCAGATCGTAGGTCACGCTCCGGACGGTGGATTGGTCAGTCCCGCTGTCGTCCGGGCTCGATGGCGAGAGTGGGCGGTACGGATGCCGCCTGCATCACCTTGATCTGTGCTTCGTCCCGTGCGGCCTCGAGTTCCTCGATACTCGCGTGGAAGCGGGCTTGTCCGGAGGGGAGTTGGACCGTTGGCTCGTCGAGTGCCGGGGTGCCGGGGCCGCGCCAGAGGCTCTCGAGGCCGGGTCCGAGGTGCTCCCGGAAGTCGGGCAGGCCGCCGGAGCCGCCACAAGGTGGAAGCTGCGGAAGGCGCCGGCGACGGCTCTGCCAATACATCTGCCACGCACACCATGTCAACAACGCCCCCTCACCCTGCGTCACCACCGAAAATGAGACAGGTCCGAACGATTTGCAGTCCCCGAGCCCGGCGACGAGGGCATGCTTTCGCGTATCGGCAAGAGCGCGAGGAACCGACAAAAGCGGGTCGATGAGGCACGACGGGCATAGGACTCGCGGTGCTCACAAGGCGTGGAGACCTTCTTGATCAATGGTTCCGTGCCCGTCCTACTGGCGAATCCCCGGCATCACTGCCTACTGGCGGGCTTGCTTGTTCGCGTGCCGGCCTCGGGACGAGAAAGATCAGGTTCTGCGCTGTCGTACCTGGCTGAGGCGGCTTACGCGGCGCCCACTCGACGCGCATCGCCGCGGACGGTAGCACGTGCTCGCTCGCCGAGCTCAGATCCAGCCTCGCTTGGCGGCTTCGGCGCCCATCTGGAAGCGGGTCTCGAGGCCGAGGCGGGAGGCGATCGTGGCGATCCGGCGGGTCACGGTGCGTGCGCTCGTGCCCAGTTGCCGGGCGATCGCCTGGTCTTTGTAGCCCGCTTGCAACATTCTCAGGAGCAGGAGATCATCCGTGCTCGGCTGGTCAGGGGTCACCGGAGTCGTCGAGACGATGGGTTGTGCCCGTTGCCAGTAGACGTCGAACAGCTCGAGGAGTGCGTCGAGCAGACCCGACTGATGGACGACGGCGATTCTGTCGTATCGTCCTCCGATCAGTGCGACCAGTGCGACACGACGGTCCATGATCCGCAGCCTGAACGGCACGGCCGGCAGAAGCCGGGCCTGCTCGCCGAGCTGGGAGAGGCGGGTGATCAGTTCGAATCGACCATGCTGCTCCAGCGCCTCAGGGCTGTACACGGACCGTATGTCGACGCCGCGGTCCAGCAGTTCCCTGGTGAAGGCCTCCTCCAACTCGGTGCTGTACGGACCCAGGTACGGTGGCCGGTCCAACACCCAGAAGTGGGAGCGGATCGATTGGGTCAGTTCGGCGACCCGCAGGGTGATCGCCTCCTCACCAGTGATCACCTCCACCAGTTCGGTCGGATGCTCCTGCAGTCGGCTGGCGCGGTACTCGCTCGCCAGGTCATCGACCACGTCCCCCACTGCGGCGATCGTCGCCTCGGAATCGGCTCGGTATTTGGCGAGCAGTGCGCTCAACGCGGTCCGCGGGCTGACCGGCTGGTACTGGCCGTGTCCTTCTGTGCGCAGCACGCCCAGTTCCACCAACCGGGCCACCGCGTGCCGTATTCGGCTGGGCGTGGCGCCAAGGTCTTCGGCGATCTCCCGCGCCGTCCGGTCCGGCTTGGCCAGAAGCGCGCGGTAGACCCGCTCATCGAACTCGCTGATCCCGAGTGCACCGAGCACCGCGCCTCCTTCTGTCGTCACCGCCCGGCGGGAGGTCGGCCCGGCAGTGGCGCGATTCGCCAGCCGACGGTATCAGACAAGAGATCAACCGCTACTATGCCGAACTCGACGCGCCTTGGTCGCCGTCGCGTCCCTATTGCGTCGGCCGGTCGGGGTGGCCCCGTGCCCAGGCCACGAACCTCGCGGAAGCGCCCCGGTGCCTCGGTCGGACGCCCGACCCGTCCGATCAGCAGCCCGCCCAGAAGGGTGACGAGCGTGGTCGCGCTGCGAGGAGCTCGCCGATCACCTTTCCGAGCGGCGGACAGGCGCGCGTGGCGTGGCCGGACGTACCGTCGGCATGGTCAACCGGCCGGGTCCGTGCACGGAGTCCACCCGGTCGGCCATGTGCCACATCACCCAACCCGTGCTGGTACGCGGGTAGTTGGGGCGTATTCAGTGGCGGCCGATGCCGTGCCGAGGGCCGCAGTTCGCCTCGCGCTCACTTGGTCGGCGCTCCCGAGGACTTCTTGTTGGGGCGCCGCGGCGGCGGTCGGCGGCATCGCTGCTGCCGCGTCGTGACGACGGCTGGGTCGGCTCCGGCGTCGAGGGCTGCTTGGTAGCGGGCGAGTCGTCGCTCGCATGCATCTTCGAATCAGTGGCGGCTACCGGCTACCGGCGAGCGCGAAGGCGAAGGTCTTCGGCCGCCATGGCGGAGCCGGGGACATTGGTGTCGAGAAACAGATCGGTGAGTGCCCAAACGCAGGAGTTGAGGAGGTCCGGTGACTTCTCCTCGGCCTCGGAGGCGCCGACGTACGTCGTCATTTCCGGGAGCGGGCGCAGGGGAGCGGCGCCTGCGAGGGCCCGATGGGTCCCGTGCTCGTTGTGGAACGCCTCGTACTCGCACAGGGCGTGCAGCAGGTGGGTTTGGTCCCAGATGGGGGTGAGGTCGAGGAGTTCGGACCTGCTGGAGCGGATCCATATCCACATCCTCAAGAGCGCGCCACAGACGCCTCGGATGAACGCTCACGCGGAGAGGTTCGTACACAAGCCGAGCCCAGGCGTCGGCCGTGTCGTCCAACAGCAATCGCACGGCAAGAACCAAGAACAAGGGCCGGGGGCTCGTGAAGGAGGCAAAAGGCGCCGGTGACCGGCCGAGCGAGCCACCGTTGGTTGCTTGGAGGGGCGGGCGCTGACGCATCTCCGGCAGGCGTCAGAAAACTCCGCCCATGCGACCTGAATCCCGGGCGGCGCTTTGTCTCACCTGGCTATGTGCCTCACCGGTCGGTGATCTCGGAGAGCCAGGCCGTGTCTTCCGGGCCCGGCGCTTCGGGGCCGGTCTCGGGCAGCCGGCGGACCTCTCCCGTGCGCAGGGCGACCGTGGCCCGTGGCCGCATCGGCCCGTCGCCCCTGCGTGAGAGCAGGACGAGTTCCCAGACTGTCGCCGTCATGGCGTCGAACCGGGTGGCGCAGTCGGCGGTGACTTGCCGCGGATCCTCGGTCCGGCCCAGGGACAGATGTGGGGTGAAGTTCTTGGCGGGCCCACGACAGCGCGGGAACCGCTGCTGCAGTACGCGGTGCAGGTCCGCCCACGGCGCCTTGCCGGCCGCCGTCGGGTCGAGCCACACGGTGAAGTACGCCCTGTGCCGGAAGGTGCGCACCCCGTCCAGCCGGGCGGTGAAGACCGGCGTCTCGGCCGTCGCCGCGGCGAGCAGCGGGGCCGCCCGCTCGAAGTCGGACTCCGGCACGAAGCCGAAGAGCACATTGACGTGCGGCGGCCAGCGGTGGATCTGCGGATCGTAGTCCCGGCGGATGTCCTGGATCGGCGGCCACAGCTCCGCAGGTGGGATCCAGGCCACCGCCGTGCGGGCCGTCGGGGACACGTCGAGGACGCCGGCGGGCTCGCCCCTGCCGGAGCTCATGTCGAAGCTCAGGTCCGCTTGCGGGTCGCGCACCCGGCCGGCGCCCGACGCGTCGAAGCGGTCCACACCCGTGGCCCGGTCCCAGACCACCTCGCCGTCCGCCTCGATGAACATCACCCGGTGCCACGGGATGTCGCCCCCGGGCACGAAGGACGACAGCGGGATGCGTTTGAGGGCATCCCCGCGCTGGCTGATCCCCAGCACGAACCGGGCCGGGTCGAACCGCGGGTCCCAGCGGACCCGGTGATAGATCTCGTCGCTGGTCCGCATCACGCCTCCTCTCCCGACTTCACACCTTCTCTTCCTCCAGGGTGCCGCCCACCCTGCCCTCGACGGTTGTTCCGCTCGCACGGCGACGCATCAGGTGCGGTGCGCCTGGCGGGGGACGGCAGGGAGAGCCGGTGCGCCTGTGCGGTGAGCACCCGCGGCAGCATTGCCGCACCTCTTCTCGGCGTCCTGACGGTTCTGGGACCGGCTTGTTCGGCACGGCCGGTAGCGTGGGCAACGAGACAGAGCCCTGCGAAAGACAAGGGCGGGAAACCATGCGGATGATCTTCAATCCCGCGGAGGAGAACGAGTACGAGGCGGTTTGTGGTCTTCTTGTCCACCGGTTCGAACAGTGGGCCCGGGAGAACGGGATCGACGCCGATCCGTTCGTCGTCGAAGCCGCGCTGGACTACCGCCATCTCGGTACGCCGGACGGCAGGCTGGGACTGTGGGACCAGCGGCACATCGAGGAGTTCCTGCTCGACTGGGTTCCGCGGACGGTGACCGTACTTCCCGACGAGGAGCCCGCCGATGCGCCGGGCACTCTGCGGTGCCTGCTGCGGTATCTGGATGACGTCCATCTTGCCGATGCCCGAGGGGCGTCCCTGCCCGAGGCGCTGGAGGCCGTCGACGCGGCGGCGCCCCGCTACGCGGAGGCGATGGCCGACCGCAGCCTCTGGGGCCTGGCGAAGTTCTGGATCACTACCGCCGCGGAGCAGGGCGTCGACGTCCACGACGAGCAGGCCTTGCAGGACTTCGTGGGGCGGGCACAGGGTGGCGAGGTGCCCTACGACCCGGAGGTGCTTCAGACCATCGTCGAGCGGCACACGCGGAGTTCCCGGCCCGTACGGTCCGAGCCTCAGCTCCCGGTCGCGCTCCCGGGCGACGACGTCCTGCGGGAGCAGGCCGACCGGTCACCGGTCCTGCGGCAGCTGCGCGAGCTGGCCGAGTGGGCGGGGCGCGACCGCAGAACGCTCACCGGTTCCGGCAGGCTGCGTCTGTCAGATGCCCGGGAACTCGTAGAGCGGCTGGACACCGGAGATGACACGGACTCGGTCCGCTCGTCCGCGGACCTGCCGCGCCTCAACCTCCTTGTGGAGTGGGCGAAGACAGCCAGGCTGATACGAGTCGTCAAGGGGAGGCTGTACGCGGTGGCCAAGGCCGAGCCTGTACTGAACGACCCGCTTGCACTGTGGCGGCGCGCGTTCGACGCGTTCTGCGAGCTACCCAGCCCAGTGAGGGGCGGGCGCGGCGGCAGGTACGGAGAGTCCCTGCTGTTCGACGAGTTCGCCATGTACGACGTCGTCCTGCCCGACGTACTGGCAACCCTCTACAGCCTGCCGTACCCCATGCCCTGGCCCGGGCTGCGCGACACCGTCCACGTCGCCTACCGCTCGAGTTTCCTGCTCGAGGCCTTCGCCACGGACTCCATCGGGTTCGAACAGGCCGATGACGATCTGCGCACCGTGCTGAGTGTTTTGGAGGACCTGGGGGCGATCGAGTGCCACCAGGGGATGGCCGCCCCTGTCTTTGCGGATCTGGCGATGAGCGAGAACGACATCGACGGGTGGGCCGGAATACCGACCGAGGACGATGACGACCTCGAGACGCCGTCCGGCACGCTGCCAGGGATGCCGACCGGACTTGCTGGGATGCTGGACGACGCCGTGCTGGACGAGACCCTGTCGGGTGACGCCCTGTTGGACGGCGCCCCGCCCGATGACGCTTTGTTGAGTGACGCTCTGCTGGATAACGAGGCTACCCAGCGGGCCCGGAAACTGAAGTCCGAACTGAGCTCGGGCCCGGTCGAGTTGATCCGTCTCACTGACCTCGGAACGGACTCCGTGCGCCGTCGGCTGCTGGCCGAAGGCCGGGATGCACCCCTGATCGGCGAGCTTGCCCAGGCCTCGCCGGCCGGTTTGCTGGGCGTCCTCGCCGATCACTACGATCCGGAGTCCGCCCGGGTGGAGCTCGCCGCGTGGATCGCCGTCCACGGCGACCGGTCCGCGGCGCTGGAGCAGCTCGTCCACGCGGTGCGGACCATGCCGTTCCGTACCCGGGCCGAGGCCATGCTGGACGTCCTCGTCTCATCGCTCGACGACGGGGAGCTCGTGCTGCGAAGCCTGCGTTCGGACTCCTCGCTGGCTCCCACCGCGCTGAGTCTCCTGGCCCGCCGGGAGATTCTCACCCCCGAGGACCTCACGGAGCCGGAAAGCCTGCTCATGGTCGCTGAGAGCCTGTTGCAGCTCTGTGAGGCGACCGGCGCCGACGGGGTGAGGGAGGTACTACGCCAACAGGGTCGCGAGGCCGAAGAGGCCCTCCGGGCGGCTCTGGCATCCGGTCACCCGGACCGGGAGGGCCTCGCGGACCTGCAGGCCCTCGCCGAGCGTGTGCCCCGGGACCGCAAGGCCCACGTCGGCCTTGTTCAGCAGCGGGGTCACCGAGAGAACGGCAGACGGGGCGGCAAGCGGCGCCGCTGAGGACCTGGCGCTCCTGGCGTGCAAGGGCGACGCCGGCGGCCGAGTGACCGCATGACAGGGATGCCGGCTGTCTTGAGGGACTCCGCCTGTGGGGCTCGTAAAGTCATCGCTGCAGGTAGGTGTAGGTGCCGGGAACCACGTCCTCGCTGCTCACTCGGCATGTTGGTACTCATGGAGGATGCCGCCGAGGCGGTCGCGCCTGCGGACGTTGAGGTGGACGAGCCGGTCCGATTCGATCAGTTTCGGGAGCGGGCGCAGGGGAGCGGCGCATGCCAAGGCCCGGTGGGGGCTGTGCTCGTTGTGGAACGCCTCGTACTCGCGCAGGGCGTGCAGCAGGTGGGCTTGGCCCCAGATGAGGGTGCGGTCGAGGAGCTCCTCTCTGCAGGAGCGGACCCTGCCCTTGCCGAAAACTTCATCCGCCCTGGTGGGAGCCGGTGTGCGCGGTGCACGGGATCGTGGTGGTGGTGTTCTCCGGTGCCTTCGACGCCGTGCTCGCCGGCGCGGACGTGCAGGTCTTTCTTTCCCCGCCGGGATCGCCGAAGGCGAATTCCTTTGCGGAACGCTGGGTCGGCACGGTCCGCCGCGAGTGCACTGACCGCCTGCTCATCATGAACGAGCGGCTCCTGCGCGCCGTCCTGGACACCTGCAAAGGCCACTACAACCGGCACCGCCCCCACCAATCCCTCCACCAACGACCTCCCCAGACCGTAGAGGCCGGGCAGCCAGCCCCGGAGATCCCGCTCGCCAACCGCATCCGCTGCACCCGACTACTCGGCGGCCTCATCAACGAGTACCAGCAAGCTGCCTGACCGCAGGCAGAGAAACGGCCTGGTCGACAGTCCGAACCAGGGTTTTCACGCGGAACGGACGTCGGGCCGGGGCACGTCACGGGAGTGCCGGCACCCATGTCGCGCAGCGTCGTGATGTGGGCCCTGAGCCGGTTCTGCCTGCCGAATGGCGTGCGCACGCGCCATTCCCCACCGTGATACTGACGGGCTACGACCCAGCCGGAGAATTCAGCAGAGGCTCCGGCACCGCCCTCTCGTCGTCAGTCAACTCCCCCTGCCACACATGATCAGGACAACGAGGCACTGATCGGGGGAGCCGTTGCCCGGTGCCTGGGCCGGTGCCGGACGGTGCTCCGGACTGGGGCCGGGAGCCGTGCCGGCCGGCGCCGGCCTGTGGGCGTGGGATCAGATGTGGCCGCCGGGCATCACGGTGAAGGATGCCGGACCGGCCGGCAGGTCCACCGTGTACTGGCGCAGGTAGGTGTCCAGGTACGGTGAGCGGTCTCCCTGAGTGGCCACGTCGTCGGACGGGTCGTCCAGGGACAGCCTCAGCACGGCGCCCGAGACATTGATGGTCTGACCCGATGGGGTGTCACGCCACGACCCGGTCTGGATCGAGCCGATCTCCACGGCCAAGACATGCCCGGCCGCCAGCGTCCAGTCGGTCGCCTTGAGGTCGACGCTCATCCGGCCCGCCTTCAGCAGGGAGACCTGCTCGTCGAACATCACGGCCTTGCCGTCCGGGCCGACGTCGTAGAGCTTGAGCATGACGTTGCCCTCGCCCTTCGCGGTCAGCGAGATGTTCGGTGTGGCGGTCAGCCGTACGTCCTGGGCGAGCGGCTGCGACCAGACGAAGAAGCTGGAACCGACCTCACCGGCCTGCTGCCTCTTCGCGATCCCCTTGGCCAGACCCTTGGGCGCCGGCTGCTCGGTCGCCGGGGCGTTCTCCATGTCCCAGTTACCCGACGGCTGCACCGCCTTGGGCGCCGGCGTGCCGGCTGCGGCAAGGTTGGCGCGGGCGGAAGCACCGCCGTCGTCGAGGTAACTGCCCCTCCCCAGCGGGAGGGTGACGTCGCGCTCCACCACCGGCCAGGTGCCCTGGGCCCGCCAGTGACCGGTGGAGTCCTCGACGGAGTACATCGGGTAGTCGACCGAGGGCTGAACTCCCTTGAGGTACTGGTCGTAGAAGGACAGCGTCTCGTCGTACCAGCCCTCGCGGCCCATGGCCAGGCGACCGTCGCTCACCCGGTCGCCACCACGCACGTGGTCCCACTGGCCGACCCAACCGCGCTCCGGGCCGGTGTGGTTGGTGAGGTACTCCTGCATCTCCTCGGGCTTGGTGTTGTTCTCGATGAAGCCCTGGGTGACGAAGAGCGGCGTGTTGGTGTCCTGAGCCATCTTGGCCAGGTCACGGGAGGTCCAGAACGGGTCGTTCTGGTCGGATATCCGGTAGCCGGCCGAGTTCTCGGTCAGGCACCCGGGGTGGTCGTCCTCGTACCGGGCGTTGGCCTGATAGTGCCCGTCGTCGTCCGACAGCGGGGCCATCGTGGCAATGCCGTTGTAGGCATTCGCGGTTCCGGTCACATTCGGGCGGGGGACGCCGTTGGAGTAGATGTACTGGTACATGTCCCAGAGGGGCTCCCCGGCGACAACGGCCTTCAGCGCGGACTGCTTCAGGTCGTTGCCGATGAGGCCGGTGACGGCGTCGTAGGACTTGCCGTACATGCCCACCGCGCCGGTCGACCACGGCTGGCTCGCGGCCCAGTTGATCGCGGCCTTCACGTCGGCCTGCTCACCGGGACCGCCCCAGTCGAGGCAGCCGGTCGAGCCGCCGAAGCCGCGCAGGTCGACCATGAGGAACGCGTAGCCGTGGGCGAAGAGGTCGCTGCCCTCGATGAAGTCCTGGAAGCGATTCGAGGGACCGGTGTGGGTCCAGCCCTCGGGGTTCGTCTGGCCCATGTGCCCGAAGTACGGGCCGATGGAGAGGATGACCGGCACCTTCTGCGTGGCGGGCACGCCTTCGGGCATCAGCAGGTCGCCGTGCAGTTCGGTAGCAGAGCCGTCCGAGGACGGGAAGTAGTGCTGGGTCCAGACCGAGCCCTTTGGAACACGGTCGTTCTGCTCGTGCGTGATGCCGTCGGTCGCGGTGGCGACCGCCGTGGTCGGGGTCTGAGCGGAAGCGGCGGCCGGTGACGCGACGGCGGGGCCGGCGAGTGCGCCGGTCAGCGCCAGAGTGGTGACGAGTGCCGAGGCGGCCCAGCCGGGCGCGCGACGTCTGTTCACATGCTCTCCCGAGTCGTCGGTACGGAGCGGAACGGCGTTTCCGGTCGAGCGGCAGCGCCCTGCCCGCCATCGCAGCGACGACGGACGGTCGCACGCATGTCAGGCACGGGACCATGTGTGCGAACCCTGGCCGGAACCGATGGCGAGCGAGCCTAAGGTCAGCACTGAAATGCGTCAACGGGGCTTTCTACCCGTCGTGTTACTGATGTGAGGAGAACAAGTCCGTTTCCGGTAGGGGTGGTTGTAGGAGACGAAGGTGGAAGTGTCTGCTGTATCCCAGCGGATGGGGCTGGTTCGCCACGTCGGCCGGGTCTTCGCCGGCCCTCGCCACGACCCTGAAGGGGGCAGCCGGGAACGCTCTGGCCGCCTGTCGGCCGGACCGCAGGATGCGCAATGGAGGGAGGACGTGATGGACGACGCCGCGCATGACCTGTGGCCCCGGGGGATCTTGAACATCGCACTGTTCGCGATCAGCTTCTTCTATCCCAGTACCAAGCGGGACTGGCGGGCGATGGGCGCACAGTACTGGTGTCGAATAGCCCACCGCTCCGCCGACATCGGTCGTCTGTTGGGCGACGTGACGAACCGCGGTCCCACACGCGGCGAGGGCTGCTCGAGCGCCCTGACGCCGCAGGCGGCGGGCGACACGGTGTCGCCCGCCGCCTGGCGGAAGGGATTCAGGTTCAGATGCTTGGGGAGTGACGTGGCGTCAGCTGGTCGCGCTGCCCGCGACCCACTCGCTCCACGGCATGTTCCAGTCGCTGAGGCCGTTGTCCGGGGCCAACATGGTCTTGTCTTCGGAGTTCTTGACGATTACGACGTCACCGATCATTGAGTTGTCGAAGAACCACGCGGCGGGCTGCTCGCCGTCGCCGCCGCCCTTGACGTCCTTCAGACCCACGCAGCCGTGGCTGGTGTTGACCTTGCCGAAGACCGCGTCGGCACCCCAGTAGTTGCCGTGGATGAAGGTGCCCGAGTCGGTCAGGCGCATGGCGTGCGGTACGGCCTCGATGTCGTAGGAGGGCTTGCCGTCTTTCTTCGTGAGGCCGACGGTCGCACCGTTCATGTGGATCTGCCTGAACTTCTCGGAGATGACCATCTGACCGTTGTACGTCGGGTGCTCGGTGCTGCCGGACGAGATCGGGATGGTCTTGATCGTCTTGCCGTCCCGTACGACGGTCATCTGCTTCGTCTTGGCGTCGACCGTGCTGATCTGGCTCCGGCCGATCTTGAACGTGACCGTCTTCTGGATGCCGTGGAGGTTGAGCGTGGCGGTGACGGTGGAGCCGGGCTTCCAGTAGTTCTTGGGGCGGAAGTCCAGGCGGTCGTCGTTGAACCAGTGGCCGACGACCCGCTGGCCGCTGCTGGAGCTGACCTGGATCTCCGACTCCACGGCGGCCTTGTTGCTGATCGCCTGGTCGAAGTTGACCGTCACCGGCATGCCCACGCCGACGGTCGAGCCGTCCTCGGGGGAGAGGTGCCCGATGAAGTTATTCGCCGGGGAGACCGTGGTGATCGTGGCGTTCCCGGTGACGGAGCGGCCCTTGGCGTCCCTGGCCTCCGCGGCGACCTGATACTTGGTGGCCTGCTCCAGCCGGCCGTTCGGCTTCCAGGACGTGCCGTCGGCGGACAGGGTGCCCGGAACCTCGGCACCGATCGCGACAGCGGTCATGGTCACCTTGGTGAGCTTGCCGTTGCTGACGGTGACCTTGACGGAGTCATTGATCCCGACGTCGTAGGCACCTTGCTGGGGTGTGATCTTTATTCGGGCGTCGGAAGCCTCCTGGGTGGCCGCCTGATCCGCCCGCGCCTGCGGTTTCGGGTGATTCCCGGCGTCGTTACCGCTGGTAGCAGCGTTGCTGGTACCGCCGAGGGCCGTGAGTGAGAGCACACCGCCTAGTACACCGACCGCAGCCACCAACCGGGTACGTCCTTTACGTGCCGTGATCAAACGCTTCTCCCGTGTCACTGGTCGTTGAATCCCTGGAGTTGGATGCCGAGGGGTCCAGCTGGCTATAAAACTACTTATATGGGTTCATCAGTCCTAAATGAGCAAACTGTGGTGAAGGCCACGCGCCGTCGAGCGCGTCGCCGAGGCCCTGCTCGACTGACGGATGGCGCGTAGTCGATCCGCTCTCGTCGCCCGGAGCCGGTCATGACGGGGACGCCCGGTTCAGGCGGAGCGCCCGGCCGATGTTCTGCACGATCTCGACCTGGGAGCCGCAGGTGTCGGCGAAGCAGATGGCCTCCACTCCGCGCCGGTGATGTCGACGCCTTCCCCGAGGACCCGCCCGGAGGCGAGGAAGGCCCTGAGCTCAACCCGATGGTTGGTCGCCCGGAGCGAACCAGGTGCGTGCGCCCTGAGCTTGTCCCTGTCTGAGGGGAGCCAGACAGCACGGTTGGCGCCCGGTTTCCGCCCCGGCGGCGTCAGCACCGGGGAACCACATCTGCGTGACCATCCGCGCGTGTGACGGTTACGTCGGTTGTGCATACTTTGACTTCGGGCAGACCGGCTGTCGTAGGCGCCGTCATGTCACTCCTCCTTCTCCTCGTTACAGTCCTGAACGGCTCCCCAGTCACCGCCGGCAGCCACGCGCCGCCCGCGGCGGACCCCGACGCGATCCGTGAATGGAACACGATCGCCAGCGACACCATCGGCACCAACCTCGGCGCCACCCGCCCCTCGGGCCAGGTGGTCATCTGGCACGGGTTCGTCTCTGCTGCCGTCTACAACGCCGTGGTGGGCATCCGGGGCGACTACGCTCCTTACAGGTGGCAGGTGCGCGGCCCCTCCACCGCGTCGCCCGAGGCGGCCGCCGTGGCCGCGGCCCACCGCGTGCTGGTCACCTATTTCCCCGCCTCCCAGGCGCCGCTCGATGCCGCCTACGCCGAATCCCTCGCCAGGATCCCCGAGGGCAGCGCCAAGACGCAGGGCGTGGCCTTCGGGGAGCAGGCCGCCGAGCACCTCATCGACCTGCGCGAAGGCGACGGCCGGGATGCACCAGTGCAGTTCACCGCCCCGCCCGCACCCGGCGTCTGGCGGCCCACCCCACCCAGCCACCAGCCCTTCATCGACCCCTGGCTCGGCAGACTGCGCCCGATGCTGCTCACCTCCCCGGCCCAGTTCCGTCCCGGGGTCCCGCCCGCGCTGTCCTCGACCCGCTATGCCCGGGACGTGAACGAGGTGAGGACCATGGGGGCGAAGACCGGGTCGCCCCGCACCGCGTTCCAGACCGAGACCGCCCTGTTCTTCGGGGGCAATCTGGCGGTGCAGATCCAGGCGGCGCTCCAGGACTACACGGCTCGGCACCACCTGGGCATCGCTGAGACGGCACGGCTGTTCGCCGCGGCGAACACCTCGGCCACCGACGCCGTCGTCGCCGCCTGGGACGCCAAACTCCACTACGGACGCTGGCGGCCGATCACCGCCATCCAGCTGGCTGACACCGACGGCAACCCCGCGACCCCGGCCGACCCGCAGTGGCAGCCGCTGCTCGTCACGCCACCGCACCCCGACTACATCAGCGGCCATGCCACGGTCGCCGGCGCCGTGACCCAGACCCTGAGCGGACTACTCGGCACCCTGCGCCTCGACCTCACCCTGTTCTCCGAGGCCACCGGCACCACACGGCACTACGAATACGCCGACCGACTCAACGAGGACATGATCAACGCCCGCGTCTGGGCCGGGATCCACTTCCGCTCCGCGGATGTGGCCGGGTGCCGGGCCGGCAGCCGCATCGGCGCCTGGGCGGTCACCCACTACTTCCGGCCGCTGCGTTCATCGCACGCCCAGGCCTCGCCGACGGCACGGCCCACGTGCCCGCAGACCGGTACGCGCTGATGCCCTGACACCTTCCCGGCCAGGACCGTCGGCGGGTACGTGCCGAGGCGTGCACCCGCCGATGGTCCCGTCCCCCGTGCCTTCTTGGGGGAGTTCAGCGAACTGGTGACCATGTGTGGTCGCCGGGAGCGTATCGACTCCAGCAGTCGGCACTGGAGCTGTTGGGCGTCGAGTGAGGGTTCCTTCTTCCGGGTGATGGCGGGGCCCGCACCGTGCTGTCGGGACGGGGCGACGAACCCCTCGATCTGGCCCGCACCAACGTCGTGCGAGGCCTCTCCTCCTAAGAAGCCACGGCCTCGGGGGAGTCGGGGTCCTTGAGTCCGAGGAGACTCATGACGGCACGGCCGATGCCGTCCAGGTCGTACTCTCCCAGTGCGACACCCGAGGCGCGTGAATGCTTCGTGACGCCGACGAACGCACCGAATGCCATCGAGAGCAGCACCTGCGGGTCGCCGGGACGAATCGCGCCGATGGCCTGTGCTTGCCGCAGGATCTCCACCAGGTCGCGGTTGAGCCGATCAACCACTTCCAGCGCCTGCGGTCGCAGATAGGCCCCGTGCACCTGGTGCTCGAGAAACGAGAACGCCTGGGGGTGGGTGATGGCGAACGCGACCTGATGCTGCCAGACGAGGCCGATTGCGGTCACGGGATCGGCCTTGCGTACGTCCTCGGTGATCACGGCGTCGGCGAACGCCGCCTTCGCCTCGGTGAAGACCGCCTCGCCCAGGGCCTGCTTGTTTGCGAAGTAGCGGTAGATCGAGCCCACCGCGACCCCGGCCCGGGCGGCGATCTCCGGCACGTTCGTGCCGTCCCAGGTGCGCTCGTCGAACAGCTCCAGCGCAGCGTCCATCACTTTCCTGCGCAGCGGGGTCTCGTCGGCAGTCACAGAGGGGGGCATCGGCACGAGTGAAACTTCGTTCAGCGACTCGATCTTGTCAAGCGGAGACGCTATGCTGTCCGTGAATGAATATTCATTCACGGTCAGAAGGAGTGTGTCGATGAGGCGCTACGGGCACTGGATCGCAGGCATGGAAGTCGAAGCGGCATCGGACGGCCGGCTGCCGTCCACGTCCCCCGGCGGCGATGAGGTCGTGCACGAGATCGCCCTCGGCGACGCCACCGACGTGGACCGCGCCGTCGAGGCGGCGGCCGGGGCGGTCGACGGATGGTGGAACCGCCGGCCCGTCGAGCGGGGCCGCGTGCTGGCAGCTATTGCCGCGCGCCTGCGCGAGGAGGCCGCCGGCCTGGCGGAGCTGGAGTCGGCCGAGACCGGCAAGCCCGCCTGGCAGTCCCCATTGGAAGTGGAGGGTGCCGCCGCATACTTCGAGTTCTATGCCGGCCTGGTGAACCTGCCCGCGGGCGAGGTGGTGAACATGGGGCCGGGCTTCCATGCATACACCCGGCGCGAGCCGCTCGGTGTCGTCGGCGTCATCACCCCGTGGAACGCGCCCCTCAACCAGGCGGCTCGCGCGATCGCTCCGGCCCTTGCGGCCGGCAACACCGTCGTGGCCAAGCCTTCCGAGTTCACCTCGGCGACCACGCTCGAACTGGCCCGCATCGCCACCCAATCCGGCCTGCCCGACGGCGTCCTGAACGTCGTCACCGGTACCGGTGACACCGTAGGCGGAGCGATCGTCCGGCACCCGAAGGTCCGCAAGGTGGCGTTCACCGGCTCGACCCGCGCGGGACGCGAGATCGGCCGAGTCGCTGCCGATCGCATCATCCCGCTCACGCTGGAGCTGGGCGGTAAGTCCCCCAACATCGTCTTCGCGGACGCCGACCTCGCCGCGGCTGCCCGCGTCGCCGTCGAGGCGTTCCTGCCCAACGCGGGCCAGTCCTGTATGGCCGGCACCCGTCTGCTGGTCGACGCGAAGATCCACGACGAGTTCGTGAACGCACTGCGCACCGTGCTGACGCACGTGACACCGGGGGAGACCTACGGGCCGCAGATCACCCGCGCCCAGTTCGACAAGGTCAACGAGTACTTCAAGGTCGCCGAGCAGGACGGTGCCACCCTCGTGACCGGTGGCCGCCCGACCGGGATCGGGTGGGTCATCGAGCCGACGGTCTACACGGACGTGACTCCGGAGATGCGCATCGCCCGCGAAGAGATCTTCGGGCCGGTGCTCGCCGTCCTGCGCTTCACCGACGAGGACGAAGCCGTGGCCATCGCCAACGACTCCGACTACGGCCTGGTCGCCGCCGTCTGGACCAGCGACGTGACCCGTGCCCACCGCGTAGCCTCACGGCTGGAGGCCGGTCAGGTCTACGTCAACGCCTATCCGCCCGGCATGATGGTCGAGGGACCGTTCGGCGGCTACAAGAACAGTGGGTACGGTCGGGAAAAGGGACTCGAGGCGCTGCATCACTACACGCAGACGAAGTTCGTCGCCGTCAAGCTTCAGGAAGACCAGCAGGTGTGGTGAGGCGGGATGCATATTGAGGTTCCCGGGACGGCGGCCAGGGGCTTGTGGCCGTACTCGACCAACTCCATGTACACGCAGTACGCGGTCAACAGCGACTACGCCTACAACAAGGATGCGGTGGCCGGGGACACCTACACCTGGCAGCCGACCGTTGCGCAGGCGGGTTCGTACCGGGTGGACGTGCACTCGATCCCGGCGAGTGACCGGGCGACGAACGCGCCGTACACGGTGACGTACAACGGCGGCACGTACAGCGGCACCATCGACCAGTCCGCCGGGACCGGCGGCCCGATGGGTGGAGAGGCGTCCGGCTCTCCACCCATCGGCCCGGGTTTTCAGTCCCGGTCGCTTCGGCGGGCTGCTAGTGCAGCCGCCCGAGCCGCACGGCTCAGGTGGCGTCACCGCCCCGGCCGTGACTCAGTGACCGGCGGGACCGTGGCTCGGCATGCCGATGTCGGAATGGCCGGCCGCCTTCTTGATCTCGGCGGCCTCCCGCTGGTCGAGGACCCCCTCCTTCCGCAGCGTCGTGACGATGTCCCCCACGTGCGAGACGAACGTTCCGTGGTTGTCCCAGGCCCGGTGATCCTCGATCAGCTCGTTGATCGTGCAGCCGTTGGTCGTGACGCGGTTCGGGACACCAGTGTTGATCGAGCCGACGAACACGGTGGCGCGGTCGTCCGTTTCAGGACAGTAGGTCGGCGGCTTGCTGTCGACGACGGTGAGGGACAGCGACTGCGGCGTGGACGTGTTACCGGCCTTGTCGGTCGCCCGGTAGAGGAAGGCGTGGCTCCCAGCTCTGTCGATCACCACCGGTGCGGAGTACTGCAAGTAGGGGCCGCCATCGAGGGAGTACTCGACCCTCGCCACACCTGAATCCGTGTCCGAAGCCGTCACGGTGACCGTCGCACTGCCGACGTAGTCACCGGAGTCGTTCTTCGTGCCGGAGACAGAGGCCGACACCTGCGGCGGCGTCCTGTCCTGCGGGGGAGCCGCCACGATGGTGAACTCGACGGATTTTGCTGGTGAGGTGTTGCCTGCTTTGTCGGTCGCGCGGTAGGTCAGTGTGTGGTGGCCGACGGTGTTGAC
>NZ_JBIAQV010000072.1:0-23024 GCF_042889305.1 Streptomyces sp. NPDC002619
CTTTTCCCATGACCTCCAACGCGGCCTTGTTCCGCGCCAGTTCCTTCTCCAGACGCTCCACCTGGCGGCGCAGTTTCTCGTTCTCCGCCTCGGCAGCAGACTTCTTCGGCCGAGCCGGGCCGGTGCGCTTGTCGACCAGCTTCTCCAGGGCCCCGGCATCCCGCGCGGCCCGCCACTCCTTCACGTGCGAGTGGTACAGGCGCTCGCGGCGCAGGATCGCGCCTTTCTCGTTCTTGGGAGCGGCGTCGTACTCGGCCACGATCCGCAGCTTGTACTCGGGGCTGAAAGTGCGGCGCTTCGGCCGGGGGGCCGGGTCGGATCCGGCGGGCTTGGTGCTGGTCATGAGGGGGTGGTTCTCCTGTCGTGCCCTCTCAGGCTAACCCGCCGAAGCGGGGCGTCTCACCAGAGGCTGACAGAGAGGGTGCGGGCGGCGAAGAACAGCCAGCTCCAGGCGGCGTTCAGCGAAAGGTTCACTGCCAGCGCGGTCGCTAATTCAATGCGTTCCCAGTCGTCGGCCTGGCTCCAGGCTCGACCTCCAGACCAGGCGATGCTTGCGTACAGAGGTGTCCACGTGGCGCCGAAGGCCCACGGCGGTGGCTACCAGCGAGGCTTGGACAGCCGCTGATACCACGTGCTGCGGGTGTCGGTTGCCGCAGTGCCAATGAGCTTGGTCCATCCTGATTTCGCAGGTCATGGGGCTGGCGTGGGTCGGTAGCGGGGCGCTCAGGCTGGTCGGGGGCGTGATCGCTAGCAGGTGATCGTTCGGCATGGTGCCTGTCCGTTGGAATCGCGCTGTCGGGCGGTGGCCGCTTCGTACCGTCCGTCGGGGAAATCCGGTCCGGGGAGGGGATGTTGTCCCTGGTGGATGTGCAGAGCCTCATCGCCACCGGCACCAGCCCGCTGCCCGAGCTGTGCGGATCACCCGCAGACCGGGCGTCGCACAGCGACCGGACCTGTTGCTCCGGGGCCGTGCAGCGTCAGGCGGCACGGTGGCACCGGCCGGTGCTCAGCGGTTTCGTAAGGCACCCGCGTCGGCTGTGCCCCGCGCTGCCGGGAGGGAGGGGTGACACAGGTGCTCTCAGCCGCCCGGGAGCGGTGACTGGGAGTTCGCACTCCCGGTCACCGCCACCCCGGTGCTTCCCGCCGTCGCGGCCTCTGTGCCGAGCTGGACATGCCGGCGGCTCGCGGCGGGGGCGTCGGGGACGAGGGCTTGGCAAGCCGTGGCCGGGGTGCGCAGTGCGTTGCGCGGCGTGTTCACAGCGGCGTCGCGAGGCATGTGGGCGGGCAGCGGCCGGCTCGCGCCTGGGGTCATACGGGTCAGGGAAGGAGCAACCCGGCTTGCCGGTCGTCCACGGCTGCGTGAGCGTAGGAGATCGGAGAGTGCCGAGGAACGGAGAGCCGGAATGGTCGGTGTGCTCCAGCACCTGGCGCGGACCGTCTGGCAGGGCGCCGGGCGGCTGACCACCCCGTTGCTGCCTGACGACTTTCTGGCCGTCGTCGATCCGCTGTGGTCGGCCAGGGGGCCGGCAGGCCGGTTGGAGGTGGTAAGGGCGGAGACGGCGGACGCGACGACGCTCGTGGTGCGGGCGGGGCGTGGTTGGTCGGGGCATCGCGCGGTCGGGCAGTACGTGCCGGTGGGAGTGGGCATCGACGGCGCACTGCACTGGCGGACGTACTCGATCACGACCCCGCCGGACGGCTCCGGGCGTTTCGCGATCACCGTACGGGCGGTCCCGGACGGGCAGGTGTCCCCGCATCTGGCCCACCGGGTCCGGCTCGGGGAGACCCTGCGCCTCGGTCCTGTCCAGGGGGATTTCGTGCTGCCCGGCCCGCCGCCCGCGCGCCTGCTGTTCCTGACCGGCGGCATCGGCATCACTCCCGTGGTGGCTATGCTGCGCGCGCTCGCCGGGCGCACGGGCCGCCGCCCGGACACCGTGCTGGTGCACAGCGCGCCGGACGCCGACCGGGTCGTCTTCGGCGGTGAGCTGCGTGTGATGGCCGCCCGAGAGAGCTGGTTCACGCTGTACGAACACCACACCCGCCGGGAAGGGCGGCTGGATCGGGTACGCCTGGGCGCTCTGTGCCCTGACTGGGAGAAGCGCGAGAGCTGGGCCTGCGGGCCGGAAGGGCTGCTCGCGTTCGCCGAGCGGGCCTGGCGCGACGCGGATGCCCGGCACCGGCTGCACCTGGAGCGGTTCCGGCCGCCGTCACCGGCCGTGCCGGGCAGTGGATCGGGCGGGCACGGCGGGCGGGTGCGCTTCACCCGCAGCGGTGTCGAGACAGACGCCGCCCCCGCCACGCCCCTGCTGGACGTCGGCGAGGCGGCGGGTGTCGTCATGCCCAGCGGCTGCCGTATGGGCATCTGCCACAGCTGCCTCAGCCCGCTGTCCGCCGGCCAGGTCCGTGACCTGCGGACCGGCGACATACACGGCGAGCCGGGCGATGTGATCCAGACCTGCGTGTCGGCCGCCTGCGGACCCGTGCACATCGACCTGTAGAGACCACCTGTCGAGCCTCGAGGCTTGTCGAGCCTCGAGCCTTATGAAGGGAGAACCAGTGGCCGCTGCGCTTGCTCTCGCGCCGCCCGAAGCCGACGCCTTCGGGCAGGAACTGGACCACATCCGCGCCGACGTGCTGGCCGAGCGCGGCGCCGAGGACGCCCGCTACATCCGTACCCTCATCACCGTGCACCGCGCCCTGGAAGCCGGCGGCCGGGCCGCACTGGCCGTCTCCCTGCTGCCGCCCGCCTGGCTGGCCGGGACGGCGATGCTCACCACCGCCAAGATTCTGGAGAACATGGAGCTGGGCCACAACATCCTGCACGGCCAGTGGGACTGGATGCGCGACCCGGCCATCCACTCCACCACCTGGGAATGGGACTTCCCCACACCGGCCGCCGCCTGGAAGCACACCCACAACGACCTGCACCACACCTGGACCAACGTGGTGGGCCGCGACCGGGACCTGGGCTACGTGGCCATGCGGATGAGCGCAGACCAGCCCTGGCACCCCGTCCATCTCCTCCAGCCCCTCTACGGCGGGCCTTTGCTGGCACCGCTCTTCGAGTGGGCCATCGCGCTGTACGACCTGGAGCCCGAGGCCGTCGTCCAGGGCCGCAAGTCCGTGCGCGCGTTCCTGGGAGACCTCGCCGGGATGGCCCGCAAGGCGGCATGGCAGTGCACCAAGGACTACGTCCTCTTCCCGCTGCTGGCCGGCCCGTCCGCCCTGCCCTGCCTGCTCGGCAACCTCACCGCCAATGTGACCCGCAACATCTGGGCGCACACCGTCATCTTCTGCGGCCATTTCCCCGTCGGCGCGGAATCCTTCACCGAGGACGAGATCGAGGGCGAGTCGCGCGGCGAGTGGTACGTACGGCAGGCACTCGGCTCGGCGAACATCGACGGCGGCCCTGTCCTGCACATCCTCACCGGCAACCTCAGCCACCAGATCGAGCACCACCTCTTCCCCGACCTGCCCAGCAACCGCTATGCCGAGATCGCTCCCCGAGTGCGCAAGCTGTGCGAGAAGTACGGCATCCCGTACACCACCGGCCCGCTGCCGCGCCAGTACGCCTCCACCTGGGCCCGCATCTGGCGCATGGCGATCCCGTAGCACCCCCCGTACCAGCCGGTTCGCCGACGCATAAGGACGCGTCGCCCGTGCGCCACCGAGCAACCACGAAACCCCAGCTCGCAGCCACCAACTGAGACGGGGACCTTGGCCTGCCGCGGAGGGCAGCCACACGCGAATTTCCGCCGCCGTGGGTACCTCCAGCAGGTCTTGCGCCGGGCCTTGCATGATGCCACCGCGAGCCCGACCAAGACCTCATCGACGGCCACCGCGAACTCCCTCGAAGATAACGGTGGGTGAGCGGTCGAGATGCGCGGGAGCGGGGGCGCTGTTTCGCTGGTGTGGCCCGCTCTTTCCCCGTCACCCGAGGAGTGATCATGAGCGTTGCAGGTGAGTCCGGCGGTCGTGCCCAGCAGATGCGGCAGCAGGCGCAGGAGATGGAAAAGGCCGCGGAGCGTGCCACTGACCCGGATGAGCGTCAGCGGCTGAAGGAGAAGGCCCGCCGGCTCAAGGAGCAGAGCGAGCAGCAAGGCGGCACGGGCGGCGGGGACATCGAACCCATGGTGTAACAGCCCCACCTGCACCGGCCGGGGGCTGCTCTGCGACTTTCCGCGCGCGAGGCCACCGGCCGGTCCTTTATGTCTGCGCCACCGTCGGCAATGCTCTTGACGGCGGCCACGGCGCCGACCAGCGGCATGAGCTGGGTAACGTCATGTCGGTTTCCGCCGGTCAGCGTGGCCGCGAGCGGGATGCCGTGCGCTTCGACGATCACGTGGTGCTTGCTGCCCGTCCTGCCTCGGTCCACCGGGGAGGGCCCGGTCTTCGCGCCGCCGGCTCACGTGCTCGTCGACCGGCGTGCGATCTCCAGGATCTCGTCGTTCGGCGGGTCGAGCAGCGGTATCGAGCCGAGCTTGCCGCGAATGTTCATGGTGCCGCCCGCGATCCGGCCCACGCCCAGCGACTCCAGCGCGACCAGCAGCCGGAAGGCCGCGGCGACGTTGCGCTCGGCCGCCTGGCGGTCGCCGCCGCCCAGCGCCGCGACCTCGGCCTGGAGACGGTCCATGGCGCCGGGCACGACTATCCGGGAGATGCCGCGGGCGCGGGGGCCGACCAGCAGGTCGAAGGTGTACCGATGCTGTCCCAGCACCTGGATGTCGCGCTTGAGCTCTCCGTTCTCCGACTGTGACCGGGCGACCGCGGAGTGGACCTGCCGCTCGATGCGCTTGTCGAGAAGCTCGACAACGGGACGGAGCAGGTGCCGGGAGGCCGAACTGCGAGGCAGGGAGCGGCTTTTCATGGAACCGATGACCTCAATCACCTCGCGAAGAGTTGACCTGGTGTCAGCGCGGATCACAGGTAAGGGACGGGGCCCGCGGTTCAGAACGTCACTGGAAGGGAGGAGAGCGTGCCGTCGGACTGGTGGAGGTGCTCGCGCAGGGCGGCACTGTCCGCTTCGAGTTCGGCGTTGCGCAGGCTGAGGGGCCTGTCGGTAGCGGCGTCTGGCGCAGCGCCCCGTCGAGCACCGGATCGATCGTTTCTTACCGAGCGGGTAGCCCTTCCTGATCTCTCCTTGCGTGACCTCGAGGCCCTCCAGCTCGCAGTACTTGCGGACGCGGACCGGGGCCATGTCGTCGAGGTCCACCTGACGGAAACGGATCGAGTGATCTTCGGTGGCATTCACGACGTGAATCGGCACCGTGACCAGGCCAAAGCTGATGGCGCCACTCCGGACGGTCCGGGGCATGGCAAACCTCCGCGACAAGCCCCGAGAAGGCAGCCTACGAGCCTGCACAGAAAGCGACATACACGAAAAAAGCCTGAATAGAACATGTCGGTCTGGGAACTTCGTCCAGGGACAGCCATCCATCGAACGGAGCAGGTCATGATCATCAAATCAATGCACGACACGGGCATCCGCAGCGAACATGCCTACCTGGCTGGTATGGCATCCATCGGCCTCAGCGTCGCCGCCTGGGCCACCTCGCTTCAACTCGAACCCGGCCTCGGACTCGCCCGCGCCGACCGGTGGGGTCTCTTTGTCGGCGAATGGGCCCCCACCTTCTTCGGCCTCGGACTCGCTCTCTCCCACTACGAACAGCAGGACGGTACCCTCAACGCCACCGTCCACGAAATCCGCGAACAGCACAAAGCCGGCTGACGACACGCGACCGTACCGCCGCAGCACAAGCCGCGCGGCCTCCCGTGGGGAGGCGAGAAGAGCGGCGGGCCCCACCCCACATGGGCGTGTCCGCGGACGGCGAGGTCGGCACCCCCCTACGTTGAACCGGGGGGCACGTGCACGTCTCCCGCGGCACTTGTGCGGGACGGGTCTCTGATACCTGCCCGGCACCGAGGGCCCGTCCTTTGGGCGTGTGGTGCTGCGGTCAGCCAGACGTGTCGGGTACAGCTTGGGCCAGTGGGCCGAGGTCTGCGTAGAGGGCCGCGTGAAGCGCGGCGGCGAGTTCGCGGGCCCTGTGCTCGCTTCCCACGTCGTACAGGACGAAGTAGACGGGTCCGGCGGAGGAGTCGGGTCGGATCTCGCGGGAGCGGATGAGCTGGATGACCGCGGTGCGGATGGCGTCGTAGACCGTGGTGTCGACGGCGTGTTGCGGGGCGGTGAGCGCGTCGGCCTTGACCGTCCAGCGGTCGGCTTGGCGCTCGACGGCGACGAATACGGCACGTTGCTGCTTTGCTGCCTTACGGGGCGTTGAAGCGTCCAGGCCCGTGGCATCGGGGATCAGGCCGGCGGGGCACGGCGTGGGCAGCGGTTGCATGGGGAGCATCGTGTCAGGACCAGATGGCGTGGCGGCGCGGGGCCGACGCGTCGCCACCGGCGGGGGCGCTGTGGCAGTGCAGGTTCTGGTCCTTCGTCGATGGCTGGTCAGGGTGTGGTGGTGAGAGAGGGTTCGAGGCCGCGGGCTGCGACGAGTTGTGCGCTGCCGTCGGCGAGGCGATAGCACAGGCCCACCACGGCCACCTGGCCGGCGGCGACCTTCTCGGCGAGGAGTCGGGAGCGGTCCAGCAGCAGGTCGACGGTGTGCCGTACGTGCTCGGCGAGGATCTCGTCCGGCTCGGTATGTCCGGCGGCCCGCGCCGCCAGCACGCTGGGGCTGACACGCTCGACGACGTCCCGGATGTAGCCGGCCGGGGCCATTCCGTCCTGCAGAGCGGCGCACGCAGCGCCGACCGCGCCACAGGAGTCGTGACCGAGGACCACCACCAGCGGGCAGTTGAGCACCTGAATCCCGTACTCGATGCTGCCCAACATTTCCGGCCCGGCCACGTGGCCCGCGGCACGGACCACGAACAGGTCCCCCAGGCCACGGTCGAAAATGATCTCGGCGGCCAGCCGGGAGTCGGAGCATCCGAACAGCACTGCGAAGGGGCGTTGGACGGGGGCGGTCTCGGCGCGGCGGGCGGCATCCTGATTCGGGTGCTCGGGGGCGCCCGCGGTAAAAGGCTGGTTACCGGACAGCAGCAGCTCGAACGCTTCGCGGGGGCTGGGGGGCCTGGATCTTTGTCATGTCGGCAGCCTACGAGCCCGCACTCGCTATCGCACCAGCCTGCCCGCCGGTCGCCGGGCAGGCGGACGCTGATGGTTTCGCCGTCACGCCCAGGCGCCGGGCAAGCGCGCGTCCTCCACCTGCGTCCTCAAACCGCCCCCGAGCTGGCCGGCCCTATACGGCCAGGCGCTCATCATCCACACCGGCACAACGATCAGGGCCCTGCTTGCAGATGTCGGCCGGACGGGGGGCCGGTGATCGCCCCTGATGGGCGCGCGATCATGCGGTCGCGGGCGGGCCGGTGGCCCGTTCGTCGGCGTGCTCCCCCGTGATCAGGTAGACCACGGGGGACCGCCTGCTGGTCACCTGACACAACGCAGCAGCACGGCGCCAGAGGCGGAAGAAGGCTGACCTGCGACCACCTGATCGCCGCGCCCGTCCGGCAGACGCACTCCCGGCCAGGTACTACCCCGACGCATCGCTGCGACTCGTGAGCTGGTCGCCCAAGAGGTACAGGCACGGCAGGAGGCGCTGGCGGCGGGTGTCGTCGAAGCACTGCGCCCCTTCGCCCGGAAGCTGGAATCGTCCCAGCTGACTGGTTTCGGACTTTCTCAACGTGTCGTTCCTGGTGATCGTGGACCAGGAAGAGGCGTTCCTCACTTCGGAGTTGAGCGTCGCCCACCAGATGGGCGACGACTTCGACTTCCGGCTCAACGGCCCCCTGCCCCTACAGCTTCGTCTGATACCCGCCAGCAACAGCAGGGTGTTCGCGACACCGTGTACCAGGCGGCTCAGAAGGCCGCCGAGCGGGTGGAGGCCGCGGGCCGCAAGTACGCCTCCGACCGTGTCCGGCACCGCGTACAGCAGGGTCTTCTCGCCGACGGCGCCGCCGGCGAGAACGTCGTCAATGACGCGTACCTTTGCCGCTGAGTGCTGCGACGAGTTCCTGGCCGACGTGACGCACGCCGCTGACGGGCTGGACGGGGTGCGGGTCGAGGCGACCGGCCCCTGGGCTCCGTACTCCTTCGTCATGCCACTCGGTGAATCCGGCGGTGCCGCAGAGGGAGCACCCCCGTGATCACACCTGGCCCTCCGCCCGAAGCAGAGCGCCTGCCTCAGCGGCAGGTCGCTCTCATCGATCTGTTGGACCGACTTCTGAGCGGTGGGGTCGTCCTAACCGGTGACGTCGTACTGTCCATCGCAGAAGCGGTGCACGACCGCCACTGGCCCGTCCTTCCCGTCGCGCCGGCCTCCTGGCAAGACCCACATCTGCCCCGCGCCTGGACCAGCCCGCCTCGGCAAACGCCCGTCCCTTGTGGACGACAGCGCGTTGGGGCCGCGGATGTGCCTACTCTGGAAGAGGCACCACAGCGAAATCGGAGGACACCATGATCGTCCTCGGCATCATTCTGCTCGTCATCGGCTTCGTCGCTGGAATCAGCATCCTGTGGACCATCGGCGTGATCCTCGTCGTCATCGGAGCCATTCTGTGGATCGTGGGCGCCCTCGGCCACGGCGTCGGCGGACGCAAGCACTACTGGTAGCAATCGCATCGGCACAGGGAGCTCCGCAATCCGTAGAGCTCACACAGTCCGTCCCCAGTGCAGGAAAGGAAGGCAGGCCAGGCCATGGCCAAGCAGCCGAAGTCATCTCAGCCCCCGCACGGTGAGGGCCCCAGCCGGCACAAGGGCACCCAGCAGCACGGCTGGTCTCCGGACGTCGACGAGACCCGCCAACAGGACAACCCGAGCGCCCACCGCTCGTTCCACCCCGACCAGCACGCTCCCGACAAGGGCCCCGGGCGCAAGGTCTCCCAAGAGGAGGCCGGGAATCCGCACGGCACGCCCGTGAAGAGCACGAGCCACCGCGGAGAAGAACAGAGCAAGGCCCGCAGTGACGAGAAGGGCATGCACGACACCGGCCCCAAGGGCCGCTCCCAACGTCCCAGCGGAACCAGGGACGCATCCGCCTCCACCGGCGTCGACCCTCAGGACCCGCCCGGCAGCCGCAAGGCCCGCTGACCTTCGCATCTCGTCGAGACCTACGACGTCCCCGACACCCACTGGACGGGCCCTGACCCCGGATGTTGGAGGCGGGGTTATGCGGTTTCGGGAAGTGTAGTTGTGGGTGCGAAGAGCGCGTTCTGGTAGGCGATCGGGGAGCGTTGTCCGGGGCGGGAGTGCCGGCGTCGGGTGTTGTAGCGGCTGGCCCAGCGGAACGCCGCGAGCCGCGCGTGGCGAGCGGTGGGCCATGCCTTCGCGCCCTTGAGTGTCTCCCTCTTCATGGACGCGTTCCAGCTCTCCGCGGCGGCGTTGTCCGCGCTGCTGCCGACCGCGCTCATACTCCTTCTCACGCCGGCTCGTTCGCAGGCGTCGGCGAACGCGGCACTCGTATATTGCGAACCGTGGTCGCAGTGAAAAATCGCGCCGTCGAGACTGCCGCAGGTCCGCTCGGCCGCCGCCAGGGCATCGACGACGAGTTCGGCCCGCATATGGTCGGCGATCGCCCAGCCCGCCAGGCGGCGTGAGCACAGATCGATGACCGTCGCCGGGTAGAGCGGCTTCGCGCCGCTCACGGGCAAGTAAGTGATGTCACCGACGTACTTGGCGTTCGGATGCTCGGCGGTGACGTCGCGTCCGATCAGGTCCGCGGCCTTCATGGCGGCCGGGTCCGGGATCGTGGTGCGGTGCTTCTTGCGCAGGCGCAGGCCGGCAAGCCCGATGGTCCGCATGACGCGGGCGACTCGCTTGTGGTTGATGTGCTCGCCGTCGTCGCGGAGTTCGGCGGTGATGCGCGGGATTCCGTAGGTGCCGTCCGACTCGGTGTGCACGGCCCGTATCCGCCGCGCGAGTTGGTCGTCGGCGGCCTGCCGGGCGGCCCGCGCGGGCGCGGTCCTGCGCCAGTAGTAGAAGCTGGACCGGGCGATCCCGATGATGGTGCACAGCCGCTTGACGCCGTAGCGGCGCTGGTGGTCGGCGACGAACTGGCAGCGGGTCACCAGCGCGTCTCCCCGGCGAAATACCGGGCAGCCTTGCGGAGAATGTCGCGTTCCTCCTCCAGCTCGCGGATCGTCTTCCGCGCGGCGGCGAGCTCTGCTTCCACCGGGCCCGGGACCTTGGCCGGAGCCTCGGCACGCGGCGCAGAGTGCGCTCGGGGGCGCCGTCCGTCAGCGGCCCGGATCCAGTTGCGCAGCGTCTCGGTGTTCACACCGAGATCGGTGGCGACCGACTTGATCGTCGCTCCCGGCCTTGAGCGGTACAACGCGACCGCGTCCGCCTTGAACTCGGCGGGGTAGTGCTTCATAGCCATCTGTGCGGGACTCCATATCCACCCGGACCATCAAGACCCAAGTGTCCCTGGTGTCCAAAACCCGGGGTCAGGGCCCGTAATGCTTATCTGGTCGTGGGCACCGGTGTGCGGATCAGCTGACCCACCATCCGCGCGGGCGGCTGGCGTCAGCGGTCACATCCGGCACCGGCGCGCGCCCCCACAACCAGAGATATACCCTGTTTGAGTATTTATGTCGGCTTTACGGGGGTAGATCGTGGGTGAATATCTCTCCCTTGGAGGCCATCATGGCGTCAACCCATCACGCGCCCATCGAAGAACACCCCGACCTGATGGAACTGCGCGCCCGGCACGACCTCGCCGCCGCCACCCCACGCGCCCAGATGATCGAGGCCCTCGCGCTCATCACCGGCCTGTACCTCGCCGCGTCCCCGTGGATAGTCGGCTTCAACGGCTTCACCACCCTCGCCGTCACCAACCTCATCGCCGGCATCGCCTACATGCTGCTCCTGGGCGGCCTCGGCAGCTCCTACGAGCGCACCCACTCCATGGCCTGGGCCGCCGCCGCCATCGGCATCTGGACCTGCGTCGCCCCCTGGGTCGTCGCAGGCGACGTCGCCCACACCCGCTCCATCACCAGCAACCTCATCACCGGCGCCATCGCCACCCTCCTCGCGCTCGCCGCCGCCTCCGCCGCCCGCGGCCGCGCCGACAACCGCCGCCTCAGCACCGGCAACCCCAACGACCGGCGCACCATGTACCAGGGACGCGACGACCGCTGACCCTTCGACCGCGCCGGGAACGCCGCCAGGAGGACCGCACCCCCTCCGCCTCCTGGCGGCCTCACATGCCGCCAGCAGCTCAGCACCAAAATGTCTGCTATGGCCTCTCCCAGAAAGTCCTGACGGCAGCCCCCTGGACACCGCCGTCAGGGTGACCTCGCACGGAAATCTGACCACCCACTGGCACGGTCAGTCGCGTCCTCGCTCCTGGCGGCTCACCGAGCGTGCACGCAGGGGCCCTCGCCCCTCCTTGACCAGGGCCCCTGCGCACACGAGCCTTGTTAGGCCCATAAGATATCCATCAGAATTCGCCTCCCAGTATTCGTGCCCGCGGTGTTGTCCAGTGATCCACTGTCATATGGACACAGGCGTGTAGGGATGCCGGACAGCAGACGTGGGACGTGCAGCCCAGACATGCCCACTTCCAGGTTGCCCCGTCTCCGACGAGGCGTGTGTGCGTTAGGAGCTGCCACGTCGCCCGGCGGGCTGGACCCGGAGGAGCTGGCCGACGCACTGGGTTTCGCCGACATCGCACCTTGGTCCTGCTCGGTACGGCGGGCCGACGGGCCAGACGAACCGCGACGTGGTCACGACTGGGAACAGCACTCGCGAGCTGACGGCAACCGCACCAGAGGTCGGGAAACTCCCGCTTCCGCTCGCGGGTTTCGTACGGTGTGAGCCGGTCGGCGAGGCGGAACGGTCAGGCGATCCCGGTGCCGCGCAGCAGCAACGCCACATCTACCACCGCCACGGCGACCGCTGCCGCGAACGCCGCCTGCCCCCAGCGGCGTCCCACCATGGTCCCCGCCACCGCAACCAGGCCGGCCACCGCGAGTGCCGCCACTCCCCATCTGCCGGGTGGTCCGGCGGGCCCCAGCGCCAGGACCGCGGACGCGGTCACCAGCGGAACCGGCAGCAGCAGCCGCGTGCCGTCCGGTCCCACCCGGTGCGGAAATCCCCGTACGCCCGTCGCCAGATCCCCGCGGATATCCGGCAGTGCATCGCCCAGATGGGCTCCGACCCCCAGTAGCGCCCCAGCGGTGACAACCCACCAGGCCGGCCACGGCTGCCCCGGGAGCCCCAGCGCCACGAACGTCGGGAGCGCGGCGAAACCCACCGCGTACGGCGCCCAGGACCATGCAGTCGCCTTGAGCCGCAGGTCGTACGCCCACGCCGCCGCCACTCCGGCCAGGTGAACGACGCCCGCCCACAGGCCACAGGCGAACGACAGCGGCACGCACAGCGCCAGCGCGGCATACGCCGCCACCCACACCTCCGTCACACCCACCGCGCCGTCGACGACGGGTTTGCCACGGCGGCCGGCGGCGATGTCCCGGCGCGCGTCGAACGCGTCGTTGCACCAGCCGACGGACAACTGCCCGGTCAGAACGGCGGCTGCGGTCAGGACACAACGCGCGGCGCCCTGGCCGGCAGTCATGGCCAGCGCAACCATCAAGCCGGTGACCGCCACGACAGGCCCGGGGTGGCACGACCCGGCCAGGCCACCCAGCCGGCTGGCCCAACTCGCGGCCGCGCCGTCGGCCGTCGACTGCTCAGGAGTGCCCATCCGGCCGATCGTAGGTGCCCCGGGCCCCACCCGGCTGGAGCACGCGCCCCGGGGTTAACGGCCGGACGGGCGATCCATGGTGTCGAGGCCCGGGTCCGGGGAACACGTGCAGAGCAACTCACCCCAGTCGATAGCCAGACGGGAACCATATGACGCGGATCGCCGCCGTTCACGGTGCCCTCGCACCGCACCGTCGCACCCAGTCCGAGATCACCGACATGGTGGCCCTCACCTGCCTGCCCGAGGGCACCGACCGCCGGGTCCTGGACCGGCTGCACCGCAGCGCGAAGGTCCGCTCGCGCCACATGACGCTGCCGCTGGAACGGTACGAGGAGCTGGACGGATTCGGCGCCACCAATGACGTCTTCATCGCCGCCGCCACCGACCTGGGCGCCAAGGCCGTCCGAGACGCGCTGCACATGGCCGGTCTGTCCGCCGCCGACGTGGACCTGCTGATCTTCACCTCTGTCACCGGCATCGCCACCCCCTCGATCGACGCACGGCTGGCAGGCCGCCTCGGACTGCGGCCGGACCTCAAAAGACTGCCCCTCTTCGGTCTGGGCTGCGCCGGCGGCGCCGCCGGCCTGGCCCGTATGCACGACTACCTGCTGGGCCGGCCCGACCACGTGGCGGTGCTGCTGTCGGTAGAACTGTGCTCGCTCACGTTCCAGCGCAACGACGCTTCCATGGCCAACCTGGTTGCCACCGGGCTGTTCGGTGATGGCGCCGCCGCGGTCGTCGCGTGCGGCGCGGACCGCCCGGACGAGACTTCCGGCCCGACGATCGTGGACACCCGCAGCCATCTGTATCCGGACACCGAGCGCGTCATGGGATGGGACGTCAAGAGCTCCGGCTTCCAGGTCGTCCTCGACCCGAAGGTCCCCGACGTCGTACGCCGCTACCTCGCCGATGACGTCGAGGGGTTCCTCGGCGACCACGGCCTGAAGCCGAAGGACGTAACTGCCTGGGTGTGCCACCCGGGTGGCCCCAAGGTCCTTCAGGCCGTCACCGAAGCCCTCGACCTGCCCGACGACGCGCTCGATGTGACCTGGCGTCACCTGGCCGACGTGGGCAACCTGTCCTCGTCATCGGTGCTCCACGTACTGCGCGACACCCTGGCCGAACGCCGCCCGCCGCCGGGCACGCCAGGTGTGTTGCTGGCGATGGGGCCCGGCTTCTCTTGCGAACTCGTCCTGCTGCGCTGGTAGTGCGGACCGTCGAAGGACATGGGACAAATGATCTGGTACGGACTACTGGTGGCCGCCGTCGCCGCCGAACGCGTCGCCGAACTCGTCGTCGCCCGCCGCAACGAGCGGTGGAGCACCGCCCGCGGCGCGATCGTGACCGGGCAGGGCCACTACCCGGCGATGGTCGCCCTTCACACCGGCCTGCTGGTCGGCTGCCCGGCCGAAGTGTGGCTGGCCGACCGGCCCTTCGTACCCGCCCTGGCCTGGCCCATGCTGGCCGCGCTGGCAGGCGCCCAGGCGTTGCGGTGGTGGTGCATCGGGACCCTGGGACCCCGTTGGAACACCCGGGTGATGGTCGTACCCGGCCTGCCGCTGGTGACGAGCGGCCCCTACCGTCTGCTGCGGCATCCGAATTATGTGGCCGTCGTCGCCGAGGGCGTGGCCCTGCCACTGGTGCACACCGCCTGGTTCACCGCGGCCGTGTTCACGGTACTCAATGCCGCCCTGCTCACCGTGCGCATCCGCTGCGAGAACCGTGCGCTGGCCGCAGCGACCACCTCGACCACGACCGCTCCGGCGTGATCGACGTCCTGGTGGCCGGCGGCGGACCGGCCGGTCTGGCCGCGGCCATCCACGCCGCGCTCGCCGGCCTGGAAGCCGCCGTCGTCGAACCCCGGACCGCGCCCGTCGACAAGGCCTGCGGAGAAGGCATCATGCCCAGCGGCGTCGCCGCGCTGCGAGCCCTGGGCGTCGAGGTCACCGGCCGCGAACTGCGCGGCATCCGCTACGTGGACGGCCACTCCCGCGCCGAAGCGTCTTTCCGCGACCGGAGTGGGCTGGGGATCCGCCGTCCAACGCTGCACTCCGCACTGCACGAACGCGCGCTCGCCCTCGGCGTGCAGATACTGCCGGGCAAGGTGGGCGACGTGCACCAGAGCACGGACACGGTCACCGCCGCCGGAATCACGGCCCGTTGGCTGATCGCTGCCGACGGCCTGCACTCCCCGGTGCGCCGCAGCCTGGGGCTGGAACTGCCAGGCCGCCCCCATGGCCGCTACGGACTGCGCCGGCACTACCGCGCCGAGCCGTGGACGGACTTTGTGGAGGTCCACTGGTCCGGGCATGGCGAGGCCTACGTGACACCGGTCGGCGACGACCTGGTGGGCGTCGCTGTCCTCAGCCGCAGCCGTCGCGGCTACGACGATCACCTGGCCGGCTTCCCGGCCCTCACCGCGTCGCTGCGCGGCCCGGCCGCGACGAAGGTACGCGGCGCCGGGCCTCTGCTGCAGCGGGTGCGGCGCAGAACCGCCGGCCGTGTCCTGCTCGTCGGCGACGCCGCGGGCTACCTTGATGCCCTCACCGGCGAGGGCATCGCCCTCGCGCTGGCGACGGCCGGGGCCGCCGTCCGCTGCCTGGCCGCCGGGCGACCGGACCCGTACGAGCGCGCCTGGGTACAGCTGACCCGGCGCCACCGGCTGCTGACCGGAGCTCTGCTGACCGCGAGCCGCCGTCCCAGCACCGCCCGCCTCATCGTCCCCGCAGCGTCCCGGATGCCCCTGGCGTTCTCAGCCGCGGTCCACGCACTGCAGTAGCGGCCTGGCCGAGCGCCCCCTCGTACGCCCGTCGTAATGACGGGCCTAGCGCTCGCCATGAGGGTGGTGCAGCGGGGCTGCACGCAATGGCCCCGTACGCCTCACGCCAGTGCTCCCGGATGCGGTCGACGTTGCACGGCCGAGCGTCGCGTCCAGTTCCCAGGGCATGAGCTGTGAGACTGCCTCCATCGCCTGGCCTGCCGCCGCGTGCTTCCCCTGGTACTTCACCGCGTGCTGGGCAGCAGCTTCCTCCAGCATCATCCAGGGAACGGCGACTTTGTCCATGCCGACGGCTCGTATCGTCCGGAGGACGTCTGCGCTGCCGTCCTGACCGGCCGGCCGGAACAGCTCTCGCTCCTCGGTCACCCGACGCCCATCCGACTTCCCGCCGAGCTCTGGTTGTACTGGTTGACCGACAAGGCCGTAGTCGCCCGTTTTGAAGCCAAGCACTACATCCGCTCGCCAACCCGGTGCTGGCCATGGCTCGGCGCGGTCAGCTCAACAGGCCACGGATCCTTCCGCGCCGCCAGCCTGCCGGGGCCATCCCGTCGAGGGACGGTCCCGGCGCACCTCGGTATCCGCGGGCGCGAGTTCCCTTGGTCGATGGCCCAACACTTCCGAGGCGATAAGGCGCCGCAACCGGGGGAGCCGTTCCTGCTGTGGAAGGCGGACTACAAGGCGCGCCGACAGGTATTGGTCGTGCGGGGGGGAGGTCATCTCTACCAAGCCCTTTGAGAAGGACGGGCAATGGTGGACGACAGTCGTGACTCAGGACAACGACGAGGCTGTTGTGAGTCGAGACGACTTGCGAAGTGATCCAGTGCTCACAAACGAGGGGTCCTTCGTCGAGTGTGGGTTGTTCAACAGCCAGGGCAGCAATCATTACAAGGGCCCGTCCCGGCTCACGGATGAAGAGTGGGTGTGCCTGATGCGGTACCGGCCCTCGCCTGGCGTTTGATCGCCGACCAGTTCGCCGCCGGACGCCTTCTGACGTCCGAACCCGCAACAGCGCCGCCGGATGGCAGTGCGGTACTTCCGTTGCTCCTCCCGCGGTCGGCTCCCGGCCCATATATAGCTTGTGGCCATGTGAGGCCCCAAAGGCTGCGCGAACCGGGCACGGTGGGAGCGGCTCCACGGACGCCTCCTTGGGGACGGCCGCCATGTCCGGGTCCGCGGCCGGGCCTCGGCGCGGAGGAGATGGGCCGGTTCGGTGGCCGCGAGACCTCGCTTCCAGCCCACGGTCAGCAGCGCCATGGCCGAGGAGTTCGCCGACCAGACCGAGAATCGCCCGCAACCCGGCGCCCTACCCGCCGTACAGGCGCTAACCGAACCGGAGTCGGCGCCGTAGAGGAGTAGGCCACCCGTCACCGTTGGTCTGTGCCGTGGGCCGGGCTGCTAGCCGTAGGCCTGGCTGCGGCCACTGGTAGAGGCGACGCGTCCCCCCGGTGGTGTCGCTCAGGCGTACAGACACCTGGTAGACGACGCGGGCGTCCGCCCAGTCCTGCCGTGCTGTGACGGGTGCCCACCCACCGCCGTGCGCCGTGCGACCACACTTCGAGCACGGGGCCGCCGACCCGCGGGTACGTCGTGACCTTCGGTGCCGGCCCGTCCGACGAGCGCCACGGGCGGGCCGGTACCGGCTCGGGAATCGGGTTGCTGCTGTCGCTCACGCATTCGACAGTACGCCCGGGCTGGCCCGGCGACCTGACGTGGTCGCCGGGCCGTTGCCGCTACAGGAAGGTCAGCTGCTCGGGTGCGTCCGGGTCGGGCGGCGGCAGCTGGCCGGGTGGCGGTGCGTCGGGTGCGTCTCGGTTGGTTCGCAGCCACCACGCGAACTGCCAATTGCGGCAGGTCCGGTACGTCCCCTCACCGGCCCGACGCCATCATCAACGGCAGCTGGCCCAGCATGGCCTGGCACCGCTGGACTAGGCCGTGTTTTGAAAATGGGCTCCGCTCCTCGTCCCGCATCGTGATGATCTTGGTGTGGGGCGAGGGAACCTTTCTGACGAGCAGTGGGCTGTACTGGAGCCGTTGTTGCCGGTGGCGGTGCTGGGCAGGCCGGCAGCGTGTCGACGAAAGTTGATCGATGGGATCCGCTGGCGGGTGCGGACCGGTGCTCCGTGGCGGGATCTTCCGGCGGAGTACGGTCCATGGCAGACGGTCTACGGCCTCTTCCGCCGCTGGCAGCGAGGCGGCGTCTGGCAGGAGTTACTGACCGGGCTGCAGGCCCGGGCAGATGCGGCTGGGCTGATCACGTGGGAGGTCAACGTCGACTCCACGGTCTGCCGGGCCCATCAGCACGCGGCGGGCGCCCGCCGCGACGGTCACACCCAGAAGGAGCCGCCGGGCGGGACCCGCGCCGAGCCCGAAGACCACGGTCTGGGCCGGTCCCGTGGAGGCTTCAGCACCAAGATCCATCTCGCGTGCGAGCAAAAGCAGCGGCCTTTGTCGCTGCTGGTCACCGCTGGGCAGCGCGGTGACAGCCCGCAGTTCACGGCCGTCCTGGAGGGCATACGGGTACCTCGTCTTGGGCCGGGACGTCCCCGCGTCTGCCCCCTGCGGGTGCGGGGCGACAAGGCGTATTCGTCCCGCGCGAACCGGGCCTACCTGCGAAAGCGCGGGATCCGCTGCACGATTCCGGAGCCGGCCGACCAGGTCCGGAACCGCAAGCGACGCGGGGCGGCGGGCGGGAGGCCGCCGGCCTTCGACCGGGAGGACTACAAGGCCCGGCACGCGGTCGAGAGATGCAAGCCGCAGTGCTGTCATACCCGCGGCTCGGTTCCATCGCCGTCGGCTCCTTCCTGTCGTGTTGCTTCGGTCCTGGTGTCGGCCGCGGCGGCCTGATTGTTCAGCCAGGGCCGTCTGGTGTGCTGGCTCCGCGGGATCTGATGCAGGGCTCGTAGGCGTTCGACCTCCGCCGGGTCGGCGCGGACGACCGTCAATCGGGCCTGGGGGTGCAGGTAACCGGTGGCCCAGCCGCGCCGCACCCAGGAGTCGAGGGTGATCTCGGACATGCCCAGGTGCCCGGCGAGATCGCGGAGCCACCACTGGTGTTCATCCAGGTCGGGACGGTGGCGGTTGGGGGTGCGAGAGCGCTGGATGCCCAGGGCCCGCAGCAGGTCGACGACGGCGTTTTTGGTGAAGGACTCGCAGCGCTTGGGCGGACGGAAGCCCTCGGCATTGAGGTGCTCGGCGATCTGCGCGGTGGTGCAGCCGACCTCGACCAGTTCGGCCGCGCGGGCGCGGAGGCGAGGGTAGTAGCTGAGCTGGGTCAAGCTGGCCACGGGCCGGACCACGCGCGCGTCGGTCACGTGCCCGCCCGCCCAGCGGACCTGCACGTTCACCAGCTCGCTGATGCCGATCACCTCGATGCGGACCTGCTCGACCAGCTGCCGGATCAGCTGCTTGCGGTCCGCGTCGGTGGTGGTGGGCGCGTGCCAGATGCCGGGGATGTCTTCGGCCAGGGCCCGGATCTGGGTCCGCTCGGCGGCGCTGAGGGTGCGGGGACGAGCAGCGAGGAAGCGGTCGTACTCCTCGCCGAGCGTCTGCCGCTCTTGCAGGGCCTGTTCCCAGTCCTTCTCCAACTGGCGGACCACCAGGCGGTTCTCGGGCTCGGCGAGTTGGTACTGGCGCCGGGCGCGGTCGGCGGCGTAATCGGCGCGTTCCAGGCGCTGGCGCCAGATCCGGTCCACCCGCGACCGTTGGGCCTCGGCCTGTTCGGCCGCGGCGAGGGAGACCTCCAGCGCGGCTGGTGCCATCGCCTGCAGCAGCAGGGCCGTGACGTGGGCGTCGACGCAGCCGCCGGCCAACTGCTGGCACGTCTGCTGTCCGTAGTCGCTCTTGGCACGGGCGCACACATACGATGGGTGCAGCTTGCCGCCCGCGCCGCGCTGGTAGCGCACGGTCATCCTCGTGTCGCAGCGCCCGCAGACCACCAGCCCGGCCAGCAGCGCGGTGCCGTCGCGCACCGCGCCGAGGCTCTGGGCCCGGGACCGGTTGGCGTCCATCCGCTGAAGGTTCCGCTCGTGCTGTTCGACACTGATGTAGGCGGGCAGCAGGCCCGGCAGGTGCACGAACCACTCCTCGCGGCTGGTGCGCACCCCGCCTGTGCACGGCCGCCCCGCCTGGCGACGCCGCGGGTCGAGCCGGCTGCGGCCGTAGACGTAGATTCCAGCGTAAGCCGGATTGCGGAGCATGTTCTGCAGCACGACCCGATTGGGACGGCGCCACTCCAACTCCCCGCGCTCTGGCCCCTGCCGCAGCCGCACTCCGATCTGGATGCGGTTGTCGACCAGGTAGCACAACACCGCGTTGATGGTCCCGAACCGCTCGAACAACTCGAAGACCAGGTGCACCACCGAACGCACCTGCTCGTCGGGATCGAGGACGACTTCTCCGCAGGGCCGGCGCACGAAGCCGATCGGCAGCGGCACCGCCAACTCCCCGCGCCGGGCCTTGGCCAGGCGTCCGGACCACATCCGCTGCTTGATCAGATGCAGTTCCGCCTCGCTGATCGTTCCCTTCAGGCCCAGCAGCAGCCTGTCGTTGTGATCGCTGGGGTCATAGACGCCGTCCGGGTCACCGAGCAGAGCCCCCGCCAGGGCGCACAGTTCAAGGAGTTGGTGCCACTCGCGGCCACTACGAGCCAGCCGGGACATCTCGATGCCCAGCACGATCCCCACGTGGTCCAACCCGACCTCGGAGACCAGGCGTTGGAAGCCGGGCCGCGCATCGATCCCGGACGCGGAGTGCCCGAGATCCTCGTCGATCACCAGCACCCGCGACGACGGCCACCCCAACGCGACCGCCCGCTCGACCAGGGCGTACTGCAGCCGCGTGGACTCCTGATGGTCCTTCACCTGCCCGGCAGTGGACTGCCGGACATACACTGCCGCGAACCGGTCACGGTGCCAGGGCTGGACCTTGCCCTCCAGGCGCTCCCACGGCAGCCCCACCGCCGTCATCATCCACACCCCCGCCCGAGCCCTTGGGCGGCATCGCCGTCGCCATCCGCTCCACCAGCAGGCCCAGTAAGCGCTGCACCACCACCCGGTTCACCTCCGGGAAGGACTCCCACCTCGGCGGACCCGCTGACGCGGTTCCGGACTGGGGGGCACGGCCGTGTCTTCTCCAGCCATCGCGACCCACCCCCCTCGTCAGCCTCGCCCTGTCCCTCCCGAAGCCGCCGGACCGTTCCAACCAGCGCCAACAGGGCATCAACCCCTATGACCGGGGCATTCCCCATCCAACCTTCGCCTATGTCAGCACTGCGGCTTGCTCCTTGAGTGCGGGATCAACCGGCTCAAGCGAAATCGTGCGGTGGCCACAAGGTTCGACAAACTGGCGGTCCGTTTCGAGGCCACCGTCGTGGTCGCTGTGATCGGTGAATGGCTGTGACGGGCCTGGGGCGTCGGCCTCGCATGCCATGCTGACCGCAGTCAGTTGAGCGGGCGAGGGGAGACACCACCGATGGGGGCCCGGTACTACGGCGCTGACAGTGAGAACGGCGACCGCATCGACGACCCGTCCGAGGACGCGCTGTTCATGATGATCAGCGACCTCAACGACTCCGACAACACTTTCGTTGTCGTCCAGCCCGATGAGGACGACCCCATCTGGTTCGCCTCGGTGGCCTTAGTGGACGAAGGTGGCTACGAGGTCGTCCGTCGCGATGCCGGCCGCCGCGAGCACGAGGTCACCACCTCGGCCAGCATCAACGACATCGCCCGCGACCTCACCATCTGGATGGCCGCCCGCCACTTCCCCGAACGGCCAACCGAGCAGGTCACCGACTTCTAAAACACGGCCTAGGTGGCGACCGAGGATCCACGAAGTCCACCGTGTCCTCCCGGCGCAAGCGGGTGAGCCTTGCTCGCCAGCCACCTCGGTGCCGCCTGACCCTCAGCCTGGCGCAACCACCTCTGGGCGCGGCCCGAATGCGCGCCTGCAGCGCGGGTGGGAGATCGGCCACGCCGCGGCGTCCTCCACGCTGCGCAGCGTGCCGGTGGCCTTGTCGGGATCCTTGTGGCTGGTCCAGCCACAGTCGGCGCCGTCGAACACCTCCATCCACTGCACGCCCGACTCACGGGCACGGTTGAGGGTGCCCGCGTTGTAGGCGACCGCGCTCTTGGCGAGCGTCGCCGACTCCGCCCACGCCTGCACCGGCACCCGTGCCCCGTTGCGGTAGATCACGGTCGTCAGCTGATGCTCGGCGGCCAGCCGGTCCGCCAACGCCTTCGCGGCCTGCAAGGCGGTGGTGTGGCCCGAGGCCAGCAACGGCACCTCGCGGCGTGCAGCCTCCCGTACCGCCCGGTAGAACGCGGCCGCCATGCGCTGCTCCTCCTCGGAGCGGCGCAGGAAGTCGGCGTAGGAGTCCGAGGCCAGCGACTGCAGGGCCTCGCGGTGGATGAGCGTCCACGAGAAGTGCCCGCCCGCGGCGCGGTCCGCAGCGCGCGCCCCCTTCTCGTACAGGTGGGGCAGCTGCCGGGCCACGAACGCGCGAGCTTCGGCATCCACGCGCCGCTGGAAGTCGACGATGGCGGCCTGGAACTGGGCGAGGCGGTCGGCGACCATCCGCGAGCGGCCGTTGTCACCGATCGCCGCGATCACAGCAGCCTGCTCGGCCGCGAGGCGCTGCCAGGCGTCCTCGAGCACTGCGGCGACCCGCGCCGCCACGGTGGCCGCATCCCCGGGTGTCAGCGGCGGGAACTCGTTCGCCACTACCGCCGCCAGTGGTGGTACCGGCGGTGAGCGGGCTGCAGGGGGGCGATGACCAGGGTGTCCCCACCGGCCGTGTCGTCGGGCACGGTCGCAGCCTCCACAGAGGCGATCTGCCGTTCCAGGCCGGTCAGGTTGTTGGACTGGTCGAGGGTGGCGACACCGTTGACGGTCAGCTGCAGCAGCTTGGCACGCCGCTCGGACAGCACTTCCAAGGCGACAGCCCTGGCCGAGCCGAGCCGGGTGTAGCGGGTCTGCAGGTCGGCCTGGTCCGTGCTCGGGCCGAGCTGGGCCAGGAGCCAGGCGAGGACAGCGGGGTCCACGGGCGGGGTCCTTCCGGGGTAGCGGTGCGGCCCGGCACCCCCGCCACATAGGGGTGCTGGGCCGGGCCTGGCTGGATTACTGCTCGTCGGCCTGCTTGCGGGTCTTGGCCCGAGCGGGCTTCGCCTCGGCCGCAGGCGCAGGCGTCGGCTCGGCCGCAGGAGCGGGCTCCGGGGCCGGGGCCGGTGTGGGCTCCGGGGCTGGGTCGGGGTTGGCGCCGCCGACGGGCGGCTCACCCTCCCCGCCGTCGTCCAGGCTCTCTTCATCGTCCTCGTCGGGCTCCCACGCGGCCGGGTTGGTGATGGCCTCGGCCAGGTCCTCGTCCGGCTCGTCACCGGGCTGCAGGATCAGCCACTCGTTCGACTTCGGGTGCAGCACGTGCACCGCTGCCGCCAGACGCCGCCCCATCCCTGTTCTCGGCAGGGGACGCCCGGCTTCAGCCGGGTGGGGAATGCCGTCCTTGGACCTGCGTTGCGGAGCGACGCAGCGTCGCTCCG
>NZ_JBIAQV010000073.1:0-22920 GCF_042889305.1 Streptomyces sp. NPDC002619
CCATCGAAGTAACAGGCCGCCAGAACAGCAAAACCATCTTCACATCCACCATCACCGGACCCGCCAGCTGACGACCAAAGCCACGCCATCGCCGCACCTTTGCCCCGCCGCCCCCGTAAGGAGCCGGCCGTCGCTCGTCTCCCCGGCTCGCTTCGCCCGTACCAACAGCTCATGAGCGGGCCTCCCCCCGGCCTGCGTCAGATGATGTCGGTCGACCGAGTGCTCCCATATCCGCGCTCGGTCGACCGATCGCAGTACAGCACAGAACCAAAAACCGGAACCTATGTCCTTACCCTCATGGGCAAACCGTAACCGCTCGAGGGGATGTGCGTCACCAGGAGACCGGGCACCCAACAAGAGGGGTACGGGCTTGACCGGGGAACTTCAGTCTGACTGGGCGCGCGTCGGGCTCGAGGTGCCTGGCAGCGGATACGCCGCTACCCTCGAAAGACGATGAGGTCGTGATCCAGGACACGTCCCGCGACGTGTCCCCGCCAGGTGGAGCGGCAGCTGGGAGACGTACTCCCCCCGCTTCCACGCGGCGACCTCGACGACAGTGCCGCAGCATTCTTCGAGCGGCACCGTGCAGCCATCGCCGGACCCCACGCTTCGGCGTGAGGCCGCGGCCCTCCCTCTCGTGCTGAGACAGCGCGAGAACGTGGAAGAAGGAGCAGAGCCATGCGAGCACATCGCGCCAAGCGCGCCTTCGCCTGCGTCGCGGGCGGCTTCCTGCTGGTCGGCGGCACCGCAATCGGCACGGCGGGCACGGCCGCAGTAGCCACCCCCGCCACGGCAACCGCCTCGGTTCTCAAGGACTGCACGTGGCACAAGGGCTGGTACGACAAACAACATAAGGAGTGGCACAAGGGTTCCTGGTCCTGCGAGTCGAAGCCCGAGACCAAGCCCGAGACCAAGCCCGAGACCAAGCCCGAGACCAAGGTCGATTGTCCGAAGGACTACAAGCTCAACGCGAAGGGCCAATGCGTTCATGTCTACACGCCGACCAAGCCCGAGACCAAGCCCGAGACCAAGCCCGAGACCAAGCCCGAGACCAAAGCTGATTGCCCGGAAGGGCACATACGCAACGCGAACGACCAATGCGTTGAGGTCCACGAGCTCCGGTAAGAGGGCTTCTCGAAACCGAGAGTGGGGCTTGGGGTTCCGTACGGGTGTGCTGTTCAGGTGATTGTGGCCGTGCGGAGGCATGAAGGGCCTCTCGGTAGCACAGAGGGTGTCTACGCCACTGCTCACCGGGAGGCCCTGTCGCCGCAGTTGTATCGGTCTACTGTGGATGAGTCCATTCCTGACACGCGGGTGTGCGACTGTTTGGCCCACACGTACGGGAACGCCGCGGACAGTCCGTCCGGCGGGCACTGCTATCCGACCGACATGGGGACGCGGAGTGGGCCGCGGTCCGCGACATGATCCCGGTGCCGGCGTGGGCCGAGGGCCGGGGCGGCCGACCCGAGAAGTACTGGCACCGGGACATACTCGACGCGATCCGCTACGTGGTGGACAACGGCGTGAAGTGGCCTGCGCTGCCTGCCGATTACCCGCCGTGGAAGGCAGTGCACCGGTTCTTCATCCGCTGGCGGAAGCAGGGTCTGATCAGCGAGTTCCACGACCGGCTCCGCGCCGCGACCCGTCAAGCGCAGGGCCGGGATGCGGAACCGACGGCGGGAGCGATCGACTCGCAGTCCGCGAAGGGCACGTCGACAGTCGAGACCGCAACCAGCGGCTATGACGGCGGGAAGAATACATCCATGGATCGGATTATCCGATGAGGTCCGACTCGGGTTGCTCACCGAGTGGATCGTTCCTGAGCTGGTGGACGAGGTGCTGGCCGTATGTGGTCGGCGGGATGCCAAGCCCCGTCCCCTGTCGAGCCGGTTCCTGGTCTACTTCGTGCTTGCTCTGGCGCTGTTCCAGCAGGACTCCTACGACGATGTCGCGGAGAACCTGGTCGGGCCCTGGGCGAGATGGACCAGTCGGTCCCGAACAAGTCGTCGTTCACCAGGGCCCGGCAGCAGCTTGGGTCCGCACCGTTGGAAGGAGTGTTCCGCCGTGTGGCGGGGGCGATCGCTCCGCCCACACTCGAGGCGGCGTTCTGGCGCGGGATGAGAGTTGCCGCGGTCGACGGGTTCTTGCTGGACGTGCCGGAGAACGATACGACCCGTGCCGCTTTCGGCGGGCAGGTGGACAGTGCCGGTCGGCCCATCGGGTTCCCGCAGGCAAGGGTGGTGCGCCGCACCATGGTCGAGGCGGCGGAGTCCAGGCCGGGCACCGATCCCGACCGCTGCGGCTTCACCATCGCCCTCCAAACCGCCCGCGACCTGCTGGTATGTGCGGAAGGAATCTTCGAGCAGGGTATCGGGGAGATCGGCCGCCGAGTCCTGTCGGCACTGTCGCCCGCACGGCGAACCCGCGTCAGCACCCGCAAGGTGAAGTCACCCATCTCCCGCTACGCGGAAAGGAAGCTGGACGGTCGCCCCGACGGCAGCAAGGTCGTGACCTCGACGACGATCACTCTCCTGCCGCCGCCATCGCCGGAGCCCGCACTGCCCGCGACGACCGTCCGGGAGAACACAGGCAACGGCAAGACGGGCAGCCGCATGGCACGTGTCCTGGCCATCCTGCAGGCAGAACCCGAACGGCTATGGCGCTCAAGGGAGATCGCCGAGCTCCTCGGCGATGGCACCCTCGTCGCCACCTATCGACAACTCGCTCGCTGGACCGAGAGAGGAATGATCAAGAGAGTCCGCACGGGCCGCTACACGGCAATCACAGAGATGACGAATCCCTTGCGTGACCTGCAGAAACGCTAACTACCCGGCCTTGGAAGTTTCCCCGAGATCTTGGACACGGTGTTGTTACGCCGCGAGGGCCTGATCTTGCCGGTAGCGCAGGCGTGTTTCGTGGGGCGTGAGGTAGCCCCAGTGGATGTGCTTGCGTGGACGGCGTCTGTTGTAGAAGGTCTCGATGAAGTCGAAGATGCCGGCTCGGGCGGTGGCCCGGTCGGTCCAGAAGCGGGTGCCGATCTCTTCCTTCAGGACGGCCCGGAAGCTCTCCGCGGCGGCGTTGATGCCCCTATGGATGTCAAGCGGTGTCTCGGGCTGGTTCCGTGGGGTGTGCCGCGGTGTTGGCGGGGGCGATGTGCCGGTAGATCTCTCGTGCGACGTACCGTTTGAGGCAGCGGATGATCTCGCGTTTGGTCTTGCCCTCCGCGAGGCGTCGCCGCAGGTAGTCTTGGGAAGGGCCCGCCCAGCGCAGGCGGCTGAGGACGATCCGGTAGAGGGCGGCGCTGGCCTGGCGGTCGCCGCCTCGGTTGAGTCTGCGGCGCTGGGTCTTGCCGGCGGATGCCTCGACCGGGCTGGTGCCACACAGGGCGGCGAAGGATGCCTCGCTGTCGAGGCGTTCGGGGTTGTCACCGGCCGAGATGAGCAGAGCTGCTGCGGTGTCCGGGCCGCCGCCGTGGACGTCAAGCAGGCCCGGAGTTCTCGCTTTGATCGCTTCTGCTATCCGCTTGTTGAGGTCGTTGATCTCCTCGGTCAGGTGCTGTATGCGGCGGCCCGGCAGTCTCAAGGTGTGCCGCGCGGCCCCTGCCGGCCCGGAGACCTCCGACTCCGTGAGCAGAGCGCACTGTTGGAACAGCTTCGGGTTGCTCAGCCCTGCCAGGGACTCGCGGAGTTCGGCATCGGCGCAGACCAGAACGCTCTTGAGCTGGTTGATGGCCCGGGTCCTGGACTTGATCGCGGACCCCTTCGCCAGCTTGAACAGCCGCAGCATCTCCACCGAGCCGTCGCTCGTCTTCACTGCGGCGGTGGCGCGACCGGACAACACGGCGCGGGCGGCGGCTTCGGCATCGATGGCATCGGTCTTGCCGTGGCGCCGTCGGGCGGCCTTGTCGGGCTGGTTGACCTCGGTCACCTCGATGCCCTCGGCCCGCAGGTGCCGCGTCAGGGCTGCACCGTAGGATCCGGTGCACTCGACCCCAGCTCGCCGTAGCATGCCGAACGAGCGTGCCCAGGACAGGAGTTGACGATAGCCTTCGGCGGTCGCCGGGAAGCTGCGGCTGTCCAGAGCGGCGCCGAGCGTGGTGATGACGGCCGCGGCGTGGACGTCTTTGTGGGTGTCAACACCGAGCAGGATGTCCTCCTCGGCTTCGGCTGGGACGTGACATGGGGCCGTGGGCTGCGTGATGCTGGGCAAGGTCGCCTGTCTCCTGATCGCCTCGGGTGCCGGTGGCCGTCGCCGGGCCGGGGCGGTCAAGACTGTGACGGTGCCTGTCGCGAAGATGTCTATCGGGACACGTCCCCTGCCTGGCGGCAGCGAGTACAGCTCCAGGCAGTGGCCGACAGATCAATGCCAAGGCAACAACGCCAGTCGAAGCACGGGTCAGGCCACCGCCCGGAGCAGCACCCGATCATCCTCACAGTCGAAGCAGCTTCCGGTTCGGCCCATGCTTTGCCTGTGCCCCAACTCGCCTATTCTGGTGTGGAGTTGGGTGGAGGTGTATTCTGATCCGCGGTCGCTGTGGATCACACAGCCGGGCTCCAGGCGACCCAGCGCGGCGGCCATGTCCAGGGCGTCGACGATGAGTTCGGCGCGGTGGTGGTCGGCCATCGAGTACCCGATCACTTCCCGGGTGGCCAGGTCCAGCCACGAGGCGAGGTAGAGCCGGCCCTCGGAGGTGGGGATGTAGGTGATGTCCCCGACGATCTTCATGCCGGGGCTGGTGGCGGTGAAGTCCCGGCCGATCAGGTCGGGAGCTGGAGCGGCCTTGCTGTCGGCCTTGGTCAGACTGCGGCGTCCGGTGCGCCGGCTGTTCCCGGCGATGCCGTGTTGCCGCATGACCCGCTCCACCCGCTTGCGGTTGACCAGCCGGCCCTGCCGGCGCAATGCGGCGGTGACGCGCGGTACTCCGTAGTTGTGCCGGGACGCGAGGTGGATCACCGTGATTTCGTGGGCCAGGGCCTCGTCGTCCCGCCGCCTTGCTTCGCGGGCTTTCCGTCTGGCCACCCGTGCGTAGTACGTTGAGCGGGCGGTCTTCATCACCTTGCACAGCAGTGTGACCGTGTAGTTCGCCTTCTCCGCATGGATGAACCGGCAAGTCTTGCTCACTGGTCGCTCTCCTTCGCGAAGAAGGCGGTCGCTTTTTTTCAAGATCTCGATCGTCTTCGCCTGCTCGGCGGTCAGCTTCCGCAGCCGCTTCAACTCCTCGTCCCGAATGTTGCCGCCCGGCCCCGACAGCCCGGCCCCGGCTTCGGCCTCTTGGGTGGCACGGGCCTTCTTCACCCAGCCCCGCAGGGACTCCGAACTGATCCCGAGCTCCCGGGCGACTTCGGTCACCGTTCGGCCCGACGACCGCACGAGCTCGATCGCGTCCCACTTGTACTCGTCCGAGTACCGATTCGAGTACTTGCTTCCCACCTGACACTGCTTCCTCTGGAACCTCAGATCCCAGTCTCCAGGTGTCCACGATCAAGGGGAAGCTTCAGCCTTCCGGGGCAGAACCCCTGATCTCAGATGTCCGTCAAAGCGGATCAAGCCCACGATGCCGCAGCGGGGCCATGTGCCGGCCGGCGTGTGATGCTGCGCGTCGAGCGCGGCCAGTTCCTCCAGCGGCTCGTTGGGCAGCCATTTTCGGGACGCCGGCACCGGCCTCACGCACGCGCCCTCAGCTCACTCGCCGGCCCGGCAACACGGCCTCAGCATGTGCCATCAGGTGTGACTCCTACGTGAAGTCACACCTGATGCATGGCACTCCCCACACCACCGGCAATCAGTCTTGCTCGTCACACCGGATGCAGTTGCAGAACTATCGCGTGGGTCGGGTCCATCGGGGGTCCCTGCCGGTCAGGCCCAGCACGCGGTCGAACAGGGGCGCGTAGGTCTCTTGCGGCACCTCGTCGGCGAGAAGGCCCAGGCCGCGCATGCGGGGTGCCTCACGTGTGTAGGTGTCGAACGCGGCGCCGGCCAAGGATGCGGGGATGTTGATGGGCTGCCCGGTGGCTACTGCCATGTCCCAGGCATGGATGGCGAATTCGGCGATGAGGATCTCGCCGAGCGCGGTGGCGGCCATGGGCGGTCCGCCGACACTCGCCTCCCCTGCCCACGCCGCCGGCGCGGACCAGGCACTCACTGCCGGATCCGCCTTTTCAGTCATCAGCCCAGCCCAGTCGGACTCCGTTCGGCCGGCGAGAAAAGGCATCGGGTCGGCAGTCAGCAGGCTGGGATCCGGTGCCGCCCGGGTGCCCGCGTCCCTCGTCATCAAGAGCATCATGGCGATGTGATTCACAAGATCTCTCACCGTGAATTCCGAACACGGGGTTGGATCCTGGTACTGGTCCACCGACACACCGCTGACCACGTCAAGGGCCAGATCGATGCTCTGCGCCAACAAGTCCACGCTGGTCGATTGCCTCATGCGGCGTTCCCTCCTTCTCGTGCCCCAGGCCGGGGCGAACGGTCCCAATGAGATGGTCTGTCAGACGATGTTGTATGTGGTGATCGCACGTTGGGCTGTGTATGGCGCTTCGTCCGAACGGCTGGTGGGCGACTGCCAAGTTGCTGATTCCGCAGGAGTTGGTGCGCCCACGGTTCGGCGGCACCCAGCACTGTGTTGCCCCTGGCGGGCTCGGCCTCCGTATTCCGGGGCGTCCCAAGTACGCCCGACGTGAGGGCCAATAAGAAGGGGCGGGCGAACACACGGTTCCGAGCCCTGTGGACCGGGCAAGGCGGATCCCAGGTGCGCGTCCTGTCGGACCCGCACGGGCTGCCCCCGGCTGGCTGAAGCCCATGGCCCGCACGGGAATCGGGTCGGGCGGACGCCGGGGCCGAAGGCAGGTGAACGAGCCGGCGATCTCCTGGCCGCCAGCCTGCCGCAGGCCTGGTCCTCGTCGGGCCCCGGCAACGACCCCGCCTCAGACCTGCCGCGGTCCTGTGCCGCTACAAGCGCCACGCTCCCTCACTGCACAGGACATCGTCTTAGTCGATGAAGAGGCTCCACGTGACGGCGTTGAGGTTGTCGGCGAGGAAGATGTCGGTCCCTCCAAGGCGCTTGTCCCAGGACGGCATCAGCTCTGCCGCGCGGGCGACAACCGCGTCCATCCACACCTTCAGCTCGGCCTGCTTGTTGTTGTCCGGCACACCGACGGCGGCCGCGGCCTCCTTCAGGTCGACCGTCTGCAGAGCCTCGGTCGCGGACTTCCGCAGGTCGTTGATGTACTCACGGTTCGTCGCCACGTCCTCCGGCGTGCCGTACAAAGCCATGTGACCGGTCACGACGGTCTCGAAGTCGTACTCGAGCATCTGGTTCATGGCCTCGAAGTACGCGGGCACGTGAGCGGAGAAGACCAGACGGAAGAACGGCGGGTTCTTCGGGGTGAAGCTGTCCATCGCCGCGAAGAGCTTCCTCTCGGGGACGTGGATGAACAGGTTGCCCGCCTGGTGCCAGTCACCGGTGTAGTCCAGGACGAACCGCGTCCCGTCGATGTCCAGCGCCTTGTGCGGACCGCTGAAGGTCACGTTCGGCAGCGGACGGCGGTCGTCGTGCGCCTCCTCGATGAACTGACCGGTCAGCTCGTGGGCGATGATCTGCAGACCATCCCGGTTGACCAGGTGAGCCGCACCGATGTGGTCGGCGTGCGCATGGCTGTAGATCAGGTGCGTGAGCGGCTTGGAGGTGACCGACTCGATTGCCGGCAGCAGCATGTCACCCAGGGCCAGCGGGGCGTCCACCAGGACCACACAGTTCTTGGTCTCCAGGAACATTGTGTTGATCATGCCCTGGGTGACACCGTAGGCACCGCCACCCAGATCGGTCACGACAAACCCGGACTCCGGGATGTCCGGACCCAGAGCGAAGTCGGGCATGGGCTTGAATGCAGTCATCAGGGATTTCCTTTCCGTGCCACCCGTCCGGCAGACGGGTGAAATGGTGTGACAGTGAGTGGAAGATGATCGAGGGCCCTGTGCGGTCACAGACCTAAGGGCCTGCGGCAGTCAGGCCCCCGATCACGTTCATGGGATTTCAGGACCACACGGTCGTTGATTGCCGTGCGGTTGCCTGACCAGTCCAACCGTCGCTCAGGCGGCGGCCGGACCGGCCGGAGCGGCGCGGCAGCGGCGCTGCCATCCCGGTTCACATCCAGCGTCGCGCCCTTCATGCCCTTGCGGGTCCCGTGCGCGCGCCTTGCTGAACCTAGGTCCAGGTGGTCCACCTTCACCGAACCCGTCAGGGCACTCCAGCGGTAAGACTGATTGCATGGATCAGAACGGCAACCGGGTGTCTTCCTGGCCGGTTACGCATACACCAGCGACCAGATTGTTCTCCGTGTCAGGCAAGCCGTCAGGGGTAAGCCCCGCTGTTTCTGAATCTCGAGGTCCACGGCCCAAACGGCCCCTCGGTCACCTAGTGCTCTGACCGGGAAGGTTCGCCGGGTTGGCGATTGGAACGGTTGGATGGGCGGTGACGTCCGTTCCGACCGCTGGAGGTGTGGTGGCTGAGCCTGTGCGGGTGCGCAGACTGACCGACCAGGAGGGGCAGAAGCTGCAGCAGATCGTGCGCCGGGGAAGTACAAGCTCGGTGCGCTATCGGCGGGCGATGATGCTGCTCGCGTCCGCCGGCGGGAACCGCGTCCCGGTGATTGCCCAGCTGGTCCAGGCCGACGAGGACACGGTGCGGGACGTGATCCACCGGTTCAACGAGATCGGCCTGGCCTGTCTGGACCCTCGATGGGCGGGAGGCCGTCCCCGCCTGCTCACCCCTGACGACGAGGACTTCGTCGTCCAGACGGCCACCACCCGCCCCACCAAGCTCGGCCAGCCCTTCACCCGCTGGTCGATCCGCAAACTCGCCGCCTACCTGCGCCGCGTGCACGGACGCGTCATCCGCATCGGCCGTGAAGCCTTACGGTGCCTGCTGTTGCGCCGCGGCATCACCTTCCAGCGCACCAAGACATGGAAGGAGTCGCCCGACCCCGAGCGCGACGCCAAGCTCGACCGCATCGAGTACGTACTGGAGCACTTCCCGGACCGGGTCTTCGCCTTCGACGAGTTCGGGCCGCTCGGGATCCGGCCGACCGCAGGTTCCTGCTGGGCGAAGCAGGGCAAGCCCGACCGGCTGCCGGCGACCTACCGCCGCACCCACGGCGTCACCTACTTTCACGGCTGCTACTCCGTCGGCGACGACCGGTTGTGGGGCGTCAATCGCCGCCGCAAAGGCACTGCCAACAGCCTGGCCGCGCTGAAGTCGATCCGCGCCGCGCGGCCCGACGGCGCCCCAATGTACATCATCCTGGACAACCTCTCCGCCCACACCGGCCAGGACATCCGCCGTTGGGCGAAGAAGAACAAGGTCGAGCTGTGCTTCACCCCGACCTACGCCTCCTGGGCCAACCCGATCGAGGCGCACTTCGGCCCGCTGCGGCAGTTCACCCTGGCGCATTCGAACCATCGCAGCCATCCCGCGCAGACCCGGGCTCTGCACCGCTACCTGTGCTGGCGCAACGCCAATTCCCGCCACCCCGACGTCCTGGCCGCCCAACGCCGAGAACGCGCCCGCATTCGCAGCGAGAAGGGCATCCGCTGGGGCGGCAGACCAGCCCTCGCGGCGTGATCAAGAACGGTTCACGCCTTCCTCGCTAAAGGCGGCGTGCCGCACAACCGCTGAACTGGCTGGCGTTGTAAGTACTTCAGTGGCGTCCAGGGCTGGATGAGTGAGGTAGAACAGGCGGAGCTCATCCACTTCGCCGCCGAAACGAGGCGGCCAATGGGGCGATGGGGTGAAGTCGTCCAGCATGAGAAGGCCACCGGGAGCAAGCAGCTCGACGACACCCTCGGGGTCGTCACGCTTGCCTCCGCCGTCGCAGAAGAAGACATCGAAGGGGGCGTGCTGCTCAAGCAGCCGCCAGTCCCCCGTGAGGACGCTGACGCGGTTGTCGTCCGCGAAGACACCAGCCGCTCGACGGGCCAGCTCCTCGTCACGCTCTGCGGTTACCAGGCGGGCACCGGCGCCAAGCCCACTGTGCAGCCAGGCGGTACCCACACCCGAGCCGGTGCCGCTCTCCGCAATGACTCCGTGGGGTTTCGCAGCAGCGGCCAGCCTGAGCAACCTGCCCACCTCAGGGATGCAACTCTTCTTGAAACCCGCCTCGGAGGCGACACGCTCCGCGGCCACCACGCGAGGCGGAACCGCACGCTCTGCCCTGATCACGAATCCCCCTTCATCGTGAACATGACGCTATCCGCCAGCAGAGGCGTCCGTACGGAGTTTCGCCTGTCCAGACCCTGCAAACCTTCCCGGTCAGAGCACTAGCGCCCACTGCCACCCAGTTCCACTCGTCTGCCGGACGGGCCACAGCCCCCCAACTCCACCCGGCGCACCCGCAGATGACTGCGACAGCGGAAACCAAGCGGCTGCTGACACGAACGCAGCCGTCTGAAGGCGGGGCCCGGCGGGTCCCACGGCCAGTAGGACGAAGCCCGGACAGCCGGACCAGGGCAGGGACTGCCAGAACCCGCCTCGGCCGGGTGGCCTCGGCAGCGAGGGACTCGGCCGAGGCGGACTGACTGGAGAGCCATGGCTGACGGGTGGGCCGTCCAAGCGTGGTTCGTCCACGGTCGGCGTGCCCTGGTGGCGATGCGCTTGTGCGGGCCGCACAGTCCCGCGGGGCGCCAAGTGGGCGAGGGCGGGCCGGAAGCCGGTGCACCAGATGGTTGCACCGGCCTCGGCGCGGATGCAGTCGGCCCAATCGGCGCCGCCGGAAAACAGGTGGGTGAGCTCCTCCTGCGCCTTTCGGCCCCGCTACTCCACCGTCCGTGATTGGATCCGGCGTGGCCTGCACCAGCAAGAAGGCTTCACGCCTGCCCCGCCACCGCCGTCGGTGCGGCAAGTGACCAGCTGGCTCACCCGGCACCCGGCACCCGGCGACCCTCACCGAAGTAGAGAAACTGCATCGGAAGGCCGTTCTCGACTGCTGCCCGGAGTTGGCGTCCGCAGCGGAACTGACCAGTTCATCCCGAGGATGCTCACGACATGAAAGCGGCACCCGCCTGCCGGACTGGATCACCGAGGGCCGGAGGCCAATCTGCCCGGCCTCAGCAGCTTCGCCGTCGGCCTGCATAGCGACTTCGGCGCGGTGACGGCCGGGCTGACCACCGACTGACGGCTCGGGTATCGCGTGAAGGCGTTCAACCGCACAAGATGTCCGCACCTGACCGGGGCGGGTGGGCGCGCGCTGGTGGTGCCGTGGCGTTCTCCTGGTTGTTGTCACATCGGTCAGACGCAATCAGACGAAGCTTTCAGCATCGTGTCGGGCTCTTTCGGCGGCACGGTGAACGCCGGGTGCCGTGTGGTGCCGTTGCCTGGTGCGAAGTGTCTCTCGTCGGTGCCGGCCCAGTGGGTTGTGGGTGTGTCGTCGGTTGTGGCCCGGTGTGGTGTGGGGCGGTCATTGCCGGACAGGTGCGGGGTCGGAGCGGTCTGGGGCTGGGGCGGTGCGGGGGCCGCCGGGCGTTGTTTGGTGGTGCGGAAGGCCAGCAGGACTGCTGAACCCGCGGCCCACAGGATGAGTGTCGCCAGCGGGGCGAGGACGTGGGAGCTCTGGAAGTAGCTGAGGTCGGTGATGGCGCGGACGGCGGCGCCGGGGGGCAGCAGTGCCGACAGGGCCCGGGCTCCGCTGGGCATCAGGTCGGTGCCGACGGTTGCGCCGCTGGTGGAGTTGCCGACTGTCAGCAGCAGCAGGGTGGCGAGGGGGATGCCGAGGGGGCCGACGTAGGTGGCCAGCATTTTCGTGGTGAAGGCTGCGGCGGCGGCCAGCAGAGCCAGGACGAAGGCGAGGGGGAGATACGGTGCGGGGACGGCGTCGAGGATGGGGCCGGCGATGGCGGCCGCGACAAGGCCCGATGCTGCGGCGAAGACGGCCATCAGGGTGAAGCGGTGCCGCAGGTGGAGCAGGCTACTGAGTCCCACGACGTTCTGGGCGAGGGCGAAGCCGGAGAGGGTCACTCCGAAGGAGACGTAGAACCCGGCCAGGCCGCGGGCGTCGTACCGGCTGAGCGGCACGATGTCGGAGACGCTGAGGTGCTGGTTGGCGCCGTGTGCGTAGGCGGTGACGAGTTTGGTGACCGCGGTGGTCGTGGACAGGCCGTTCGCGCTTGCGACGTCGAGTTTCAGGCCCTTGCCGTGAGGGCCGGTGCCGAGTACGGCCACGATGTCGCGGTGGCGCAGTGCGTCGCGTGCCTCGGTGGCGGAGTCGGCGCGCCGGACGTCGATCGAGTCGCCCAGGGCCTGCTGGACCTTGTTCGCCAGCTGCGGGCCCGTGACCGCCACGGGGATCCGGTGGGGCTGGGGGTCGCGCATGAGTCCGACGTAGCAGCTGACGAACGCCGAGACGATGACCAGGCCGATCAGGAACGGCTGCAGCCAGACGCGGACGGGATGGCGGCGCCTGCGATGCGGGGGGTGGGGCTGGGGATGCATTCCGGGTTTCTCCATGACTGGTGGGTGATCGACGACCGTGGGACCGTTCGGGGTGACCGCTGGGTGGTTCACCGCCGGGCCACTCCCTCGAGCCGGGCGGCGGTGGCGCCGGCCTCGGCGACCGCGGGGGCCACTCGCGGGTCGAAGGGGGAGGGGATGATGTGGTCGGGGCGCAGTTCGTCGGCGACTACGGAGGCGAGGGCATCCGCCGCGGCGAGTTTCATGCCGGGGGTGATGCGGCTGGCGCGGACGCGGAGGGCTCCGGCGAAGATGCCGGGGAACGCGAGGACGTTGTTGATCTGGTTGGGGTAGTCGCTGCGGCCGGTGGCCGCGACGGCCGCGTAGGTGCGGGCGATGGCGGGGTGGATTTCCGGCGTGGGGTTGGCCATGGCGAAGATGAACGCTGCGCCGTGGTGCCGGGGGGCCTTGCGGCCGGCCCGCCCCGGGCCCCGGTGCCGGTCATGGCGGGCCGGTCACGGTGGGTGCCGTGCACCCGGCACCCGTCATTCATCGGCGGGTGCCAGCGGCAGGGAGGCGTGGTGCCTGGGGGAGGGGTCCTGCGGTTTTCTGTGGTGGGGGTGGGCCCGGGGCCGGTCAGCGGCCCTGGAAGTCGACGGCGGGCCGGGGCTGCTTCGCCTTGAAGGCCTTGACGGCGGAGGCGAGGCCCTTGTTGACGTCGTCGGTTTCGAACAGCGGCATGGCGATGTCGAACATCGCCTCGTCCGCGGCGGAGACGCCGCCGACGGCCCAGGCGCGCAGCAGGGCCTTGTGTGCGGCGTAGGCGCGGGTGGGTCCCTTGGCCGCCTTGCGAGCGAAGGCGGTCGCCTCGGCCCGCAGGACGTCGTCGGCGACGACCCGGTTGACGACACCGGCGTCGGCCATGACCCTGGCGGACACCTGCTCGGAGGTGAGTGCCCATTCCGCGGCGCGTGCCCGGCCCGCACGCTCGGCGACCCGGTAGATCCCGCCGAGCAGGGTGACGATGCCCAGGGTCTGCTCGGGGTGGCCGAAGCGGGCCGTCTCGCCGGCGAAGATCACGTCGGCGCGGAGCGCGAGTTCCAGACCGCCGCCGAAGCACAGCCCGTGGACGGCGGCGATCACCGGCAGCGGGAGCCGCTCGAGCTGGTTGAAAACCTGCATGTAACGCTCGAAGAGGGGCCGCAGTTCGCGTACGTCCGCATCCGGCCAGTCGACGATGTTGCCGCCGAAGCTGAAGTCCGGGCCCTCGGCGCGCACCAGGACCGCGCGGGCGTCGCTGTGGCCGATCGCCTCCAGCGCTTCGGCGAGGTCGGTGGCCATCTGCGGGTCGATGCGGTTCTGCGGCGGGTTGGTCAGGACCAGCGTGGCGAGGCCATCGTCGATGGAGTAGGTCAGATGGGGCATGGTTCGTCCTTGCACTCTGTCGGGGGCACTCGTCAGGAGAGGTGCTGGCGGAACCAGTCGAGGGCGCCGGCGCTCGCCTGGTCGAACTCGGTGGTGTACGGGTCGAAATGGCCGCCGGGGATCAACTGCAGCCGCTTGGGCTCCAGGGCCTGCTCGAAGGCCGCGAGCCCCGTGTCGGTGAGGGTCACGGTGTCGTTCTCGGCGACCACCATGAGCAGTGGCGTGGGGGAGACCCGGGTGATCCAGGTCCCTGGCTCGTACATGCGGGCCAGCCGGTTGGAGCGGACCGTGACCTCGTTGCTCCACACGCCCTCCGGTATGGGCTGGAGGTAGAAGTCGATGGCTTCCTGCGTGCGGTAGGAGGCGGGCACAGCCGGGTCGTCGCCGACGACGGCCTGGGTGCGGGGGGCCTCGCCGCGGGCCTGGGCGCGCTCGTCCTCGTCGAAGGCCGCCTCCACCTTCACGACCGCCTCCGGCGCGATGCGGCGCCGCCCCTGCTCGAAGCCGCTGATGGTCGGCACCTGGGAGACCACGGCGCGCAGCCGGCGGTCGGTGGCGCCCAGCACGATCGCGTGGCCGCCGGCGTAGCTGGTGCCCCACAGGCCGATCTGGCCGGCATCGACCTCGGGCCGGCTCTCCAGGTAGGAGATGGCGCGGCGCCAGTCGGCGATCTGCCGCCAGGGGTCGATGTCCTGCCGGGGAAGGCCGTCGCTGGCGCCGAAGTTGCGGTGGTCGTGCAGCAGGACGACGAAGCCCGCCTCGGCGAAGGCCCGCGCGAAGGGCTCCAGGCCGTGGTCCCTGACCCCGGCGTAGCCGTGGGCCATGGTGATCGCCGGGTGGGGGCCGGGACCGTCCGGCAGGAAGAGCCAGCCGCGCAGCGTGACCCCGCCGTCGGCGTCGAATGCGACATCCTCGCGCTGGACCATTGAACAACCTCCTCGGTGCGACCAGAGCCGGGCCCTGGCCGGAATGACGGAAACGGGGGCTTAGCCCCGGTGGAAGTACTCGGCGTCGAGCACGCCGTTCAGCCTGCGGCCCAGTTCGGCGGAGAACCGGTGGACGGCGCCGAGCGGCCGGTGGTGGATGGCGGCCCGGACGATCTGCCCGTCCGCGTTCTTCGTCAGGATCGTCACGCCGTCGATCTGCATGCCGCCGAACGCGGTGGCCTGCCACTCCAGGTAGCTGCGCTCCCCGCTGACGGTCTCCTGGGTGAAGACGAGCGAGTCGTAGATCGTGCTCGCCGCTGCCATCACGTTCTTGACCTGGTCGCGGCCCTCGACCGCGCGGGTGAGGGCGCTCGCCTCCAGCGTCACGTCGGCGGCGAACGCGTCGCTGAACGCGTTGGCCGACTTCTCCTCGAAGGCGTTGGTCCAGGCCGACGCCTGCACGGCGGGCAGCGCGCGGGCCAGGAAGCGATCGAGGTGGCCCGCGACGCGGGTCGGCTGCTCCAGGTGGGCCCAGTGCCCGGCCTGGCCGACCGCCACCGTCTCGGGCGCGGTGAACCGCGGCGCGACCCCCTGGGCGACCAACTCGTCGGTGACGAAGCCGTCGTCCTCGCCGCGCACGATGAGTACGGGCCCCGTGTACCGGCTGGGCTGCTCGCCCGCCGGGTGCCCGTTGTTCCAGTAGTCGGCGGCCTCCCGCACGGTCTCGGGACGCATCCGCGTCCCGCTCACCACCAGCCGGTCGAGGTCGGCCACCGCCAGCGCGGCCGACAGCTGTCTCCTGACCGCGCGCTGCGCATCGGGATCGCCGCCCAGGGAACGGAAGGGGTCCATCACCTCGTCCGGCAGCCGGGTGCCGGCCAGCGGGACCGGGGTCACCAGTACCAGGCCGAGAGCCCGGTCGGTGCGCTGCGCAGCCACCAGCTCGGCCACCGCCGATCCCATGCTCTGCCCGACGATCACGAAGGGCTTGCCGAGGGCGTCGGCCACGGCGCCCACCTCGTCGGCGAACCGGTCGTAGGTGAACGGCCCGCGCGCCTGCGGGCGGTCTCCGCTTCCGGCCAGGTCGAGGGTGACGCATTCGATGCCGGGGGTGGTGAGTTCGCCGATCAGACCGTCCCAGACGTACTGGTCGTCCAGGAAGCCGTGGACGAACACCACAGCGAAGTCTCCCTCGCCCTGCCGCCGGAACCGCACATTGCTCGTTCCGATCCGCTCTGTCCTCATTGCTGTGCTCACGTTCCGGGGGCGACCCTGACCTCGCCCGAGGGGGACCATTCCTTGGTGTTGATTGGGGACCAGTCGGCGGGCCGTCCGTCCAGGCGCTGCATCCGCTGGTCGTGCCGGGCTTCGAGCAGTTCCTTGTCCAGGGGGGTGGTGAAGACGTTCTCGACCAGGGTGTACTCGGCGGCCAGGCGTCCCACGGCCGGGAGGGCGGCGGTGTCGATCCGGCCCCGCTCCAGGTAGAGGTCGTCCCGGACGTGGAAGCGCACCACCCGGCCCCACACCACGTGGTCGACCATGTCGTCCCCGACGGGGATGATCCGGTCGACGACGCACTCGAAGGAGATCGGCGCATCCTTGACCCGGGGTGCGCGCACGACCTCGGACGGCTCCTTGCCCAGGTCGAGCGCCTCGAACTCGTCCACGTCCGGCTCGAACCCGTACGCCGAACCGTGCATGGCGTCCGCCTGCGGCAGCGTCACCAGGTTGGTGACGAACTCGCCGGTGTCACGGATGTTGATGAAGGTGTCCTTCAGCGTGACGCCGTCCGCCTGCGGCTGCAGTGTGATCGAGACCATGGGCGGCTTCCTGCCGACCGCGGTGAAGAAGGAGATGGGCGCGAGGTTGGCCACGCCCTCGGTCGACACCGTGCTTACCCAGGCCAGGGCGCGCGGGATGATGCTTCCGATCAGCAGTTTGTACGCGTGGGCGGCGTCGAGTTCTGCAGCGTCAATGATCATCGTCAGACCTCCATCGGTGGGAACGCGGCATGGGAACAGCGCTGCGCGCCGTACGACCACTGCCGGGAGAACGGCTCATGGGCGGCGCCGGAGACAGGGGGCGCCGCACCTCGAGCTCCCATTGGAAATAAGCGTATTCCTTTTGGCTATGTCGGGCAAGTTTGGGACATTACGGCACCTCGCCGCCGTGATGAGAGAGGAGTGAGAACATAGCTGTATCGTGATTGACTCTGTCGGAAGTGTGGCGGCGCCCGCGGTGGCGACGCCCAGAGAGGAGTTGACCGATGAGGATCCTGGTGGTGGGCGCCGGCGCGACGGGCGGATACTTCGGGGCCCGGCTCGCGCAGGCCGGCCGGGACGTGACCTTCCTGGTGCGGGCCGGGCGCGCGCAGCTTCTGGAGCGGCGCGGGCTGCGGATTACCGGCCTGGGCGAGGAGACCGCCCTGCGTCCCCGCGTGATCCGGGCCGGGGACATCGACGCCCCCTACGACGTCGTCCTGCTGGCGGTCAAGGCCACCGGGCTTGAGCAGGCCGTCGACGACATGGCGGCCGCGGTCGGTCCGCACTCCCTCGTCGTCCCCGTCCTCAACGGGGTCCGGCACGTCGACGTCCTGGCCGCACGCTTCGGCGACCAGGCCGTCCTGGGCGGCGTGTCCAAGGTGGCGACCACCCTCGACGCCCAAGGGGACATCGTCCGCCTCACCCCCCTGCAGGACCTGCGCTACGGAGCCCGCCGCAACACCGCCCCGGCGCGGCTGGACGAGGTGCACCGCGTGCTCAGCGGTGCCGGGTTCACGACCGGCCTGTCCGACGACATCGACGCGGAGATGTGGGCCAAGTGGGTTTTCATCGCCGCCCTCGGCACGGTGACCTGCCTCATGCGCGGCTCGGTCGGCGAGGTCGCGGCCGTTCCCGGCGGGACGGCGTTCGCCCGGCAAGTGGTCGACGAGTGCGCCTCCGTCGCCGCCGCGGCCGGCTACCCCGTGCCCGCACCGGCCCTGCAGCAGACGCTGGCGACCTTGACCGAGGCGGGCTCGCCGCTCACCTCGTCCCTGTACCGCGATGTGACGGGCAATCGCAGCGCCGAGACCGAGCACATCTACGGAGACCTGGTCCTGCGCGCCCACCGGCTCGGGCTCACCGTTCCACTGCTCGATCTGGTCACCATGCACCTGCGCCTGCACCAAAACCGCATCGAGGGCGCCCGCCTCACCTGACCTAGGGCGAGTGCTTCTGGAACCCGTGGAGCGGCCCGCCGCGGTGCGGCGATCCCGCCGGCGGGCGGGGTCACGCTGGGAGCGGACGCCGGGTTTCCGGAACACGTTCCGCCGCGCCACCGGGTAGAACCATGAGCAAGACGGGCTTGTGCGCGCCTTACGTTTGACTGCCTTGAGGTGTGCCCTGCCCTCGAACCTCCGGGGTCGTTCCGGCACGCGCGCAGCCGCGCACACCCCGGTGCCGAGGGGGAGACGGGCCGTCAACAACTGCTGGGCCCTATCGCGCTCGCGGCATGTCGACCGTCCGGAACTGTCACAGGGTCAGTTGCGGGGGCACCTCGCCGCCGAGCAGGGTGACCAGCCGGGCGAGGTGGGCGTCGAGTTCGCGGCCGACGTCGGTGATGCGCGGGTCGCCGTAGCTGGCGAACAGCAGGCTCGGCTGGTCGATGGCCAGATTCGTGTCGCCGTCGATGTCGTTGTACAGGAGGGTCCGCAAGGGGGCGTGGAGCATGACCGATGGGTCGTGGCGGTACATGCGTTCGGCGATGGTGTGGTTGCCCATTAGGTACTGGGTGGCCTTCCAGCAGGACGCCGATCCGGTCATCACAGCGGTGATGTCGCTGCGGTAATAGCGCATGAAGCCGTGCGGAGCGTTGATCTCGGCCAGTTCGAGCGTGGCCTGCCAGGAGGCCATGTCGTAGAAGCGGCCGAGATCGGCCTCGGGGACGAGGGTTTCGTAGTGCTCGCGGGCCGCGTCGTAGGGAGTGGGGAGCCCTACGATAAGCCGCCGGGCGGCGTGGTCGATGACGCCGGTACGCGTGGTCATCTGAAATTCCTCCGGGAAAAGGGGAACCGGGCTCCTGCAAAGCGGGGCGGGGAAATTTGAACGCCGCCTTCCACGTCTCGCGGTCCGCAGCCCGCCGTATGGCCTGCCGCGGCCGCGGCATCATCGTCGTGTGCTGGGTGCCCTTCACCCCGGACGCCCCGCAGTTGGAGCGAACGTGTCTGGTCCGCACGGGCCAGGCGGTGCACAGGACCAGATGTAATCCCCTTGCGGGGGGCATCAGCTGCATGCCGCGGCGGAAGGCGGCGGCATGCAGGACGCCTCGGTCGGTGACGCGTGGCTACAACGTGCTGGGCGGCGCTCTTTTGGCAGCTCCTGCCCCGGTCGCTGGCGGCCGGTACCCCCTTCAGGATGGCTGCTGGCCGGCACGGGCGCGACCCGAGCGGGGCGGGCCGGCGCCCGCGCGCGGTCCATGGCCTCAGATGGTCGCGGCCGGGGGGTAGTTCGGCTGCCACATCGCCGCGCGAATGCGGGCGTCGATGTCGTCGCCGACCGTGGTGCGGGTGGCCTGGTCGCCCCCCACGGATTCCGTGGCGTGAAGTTACTCAGGTGACCGGCGACGTCTCCATCGCGGCGATTTTCCTGGACGAGCTGAATCTGATCTGCCCGACGGAGCGCGGCGAGGCGTACGCGCTGTTTCCAGGGGTCCGGACGGCTGCAAGGGTGCTGGCACCGTTCGTGTCAGCCGCTGCACTGTCGCCACGACGGCTTCCTGGTCACCTTTGCAGTAGCCCGACCGCTCCGTACCACACCGGACCCCGGTTGAGCAGATCCGGGTAGAGCCCTGTCATCCGGTCGAAGAACTCGCGGGCAGTCGGGTTTTCGTCGAGCAGCCGGATGGCGTCCAGCAGGTACTGCCGGGTTCGGTTGAGAATGGCGGGATCGTCCGGTAGGTCTTTGTTCTTGTGGCCGGCCACGACCGTGCGCGGCTCGAGCGCGGCGACGCGATCGATGGCGGCAAGCCATTTCTGCAGGCCGCCATTGCCGCCTTCGAGGATGTACTGGTGCACCCCGTTGTAGGCGACGTCGCCGGCCACTATGAGGCCGATGGACGGTACGTGCAGGACGGACGTCTCGTCGGTGTCCGTGTGCCCGACCTCGACGGCCTGGATGAGGTTGCGCTCCAGCTGGAAGCCGTCGGCGGGAATGGGCTGGGCCAGAACCGGGCTGTCGGGGATCAGGCCGGGGAAGCGCTTGTCCCACATCTGTTCGCGCCCGTCGGTGGCCTGCTGGTGCATGACCTCGATGGTGCCGCGGGTCGCGTACACAGTGACGCCGCGGAATCGCTTCACGAGTTCCGCGGTGCCGAACCAGTGATCGCCGTGCCCGTGGGTGGAGTAGATGTGGGTCAGGCGCCTGCCGGACCGCTCGACCCAGTCACCGACCTGTTCGGTCTGTTCACGGGTGAAAGGCGGATCGACCAGGACGGCGTCCTCTCCCCCGAAGATCAGCGTCGAGGTCAGCGGTGAGGAAACGAGCCGGTCACCGTTCGGCAGACGTTCCTCGCCGGCCCGGGGTGTGCCGTCCGAAACGAAGGTCTCGTACCCCAGAGAGCTGGGCGCGGATGCGGTCATGATGACTCCTCCCTGAGGGGCAACGTGCGGCCCGCGCGGTCGTCTGGTCACGTACCTGCGGCGGCGGACCGCTTGCGCAGCGGAATTCAATGCCTACACAACGACGATCATATGACATAATCATACACGTATTGACTCTGTTGTTGAGTCGAGTTACTTTCGGCTGGAGAAGTACGACAGACCAGGCAGCATTCACTGGTATCGACATGGCTGATCGGTTACAGCTTTCTCGTGGCTGCCTCTGAGTCCCAAGGAAGCGATCATGCCCGGAGCGCAACTGAGCTGGAGTGTCCACGTAGCGCCGTCGATCCCCACCGAGATCGCGGACCTGCCGCCCGACGTCCCCCGGCGCATGTGGTCGCCCATCACGGCCACACTGATCACAGGCGAGCGCGATGCGGTGCTGGTCGACGCGCTGATGACTGCCGAGCAGGCCGACCGGCTGGCCGACTGGGTTGCGGCGAGCGGCATGAACCTCACCACGGTCTTCGTGACCCACGGGCACGGTGACCACTGGTTCGGGCTGGGCACCCTTCTTGAACGCTTCCCCGGGGCGCGCGCAGTGGCGACGCCGGCGGTGGTGGAGCAGATGAAGAAGCAGATGGCACCGGAGTTCGTCGCGTCATTCTGGGACAAGCGCTTCCCCGGCCAGATCCCGGACAGGCTCGTAGCCGCGGAGCCGCTGGCCGTCGATCGGCTGGAGCTGGAGGGCCACGACCTCGTCGTCGTGGGACTCGGGCACACGGACACCGATGACACCACCTGTCTGCACGTGCCGTCGATCGGCCTGGTCGTGGCCGGAGACGCCGTCTACAACGATGTTCACCTCTACCTAGCCGAATCGTCCGCCGAGGGCCGCCGAGCCTGGCTGGACGCGCTCGACACCATCGCCGCACTGGAGCCAGAAGCGGTGGTCGCGGGACACAAGAACCCCGACCGTCCTGACGACCCGAAGACAATCGCCGAGACCCGGCGCTACATCCACGACTTCGAGGCGGTCGCAGAGCGCACCACGACCACTCTCGACCTCTACCACGGCATGTTGGAACTGCATCCTGGCCGGGTCAACCAGGGCGCACTGTGGGGCTCGGCGAGGTCCGCCAAGGGCTGAGCGGCCGGGCCTGGCCGCCCGGTCACGCAATGATCGGGGCGCCCGGGGCAAGGAGGCGTCAACTGAGTACGTATCCGACGTCCAGATGCTTCTGTTCGCGACTCGCCCGAGCGGCACAGCCTGCATGGGCGAACCCACCGGACCCTACGTGGAACTTCGGGAAGCTGACACTCGTCATTCGGAGAGCTACACTTCCAAACGTAATAAGTAAATAGGCTATGGGCATGTTGCCGTAGTTGCCGTCACCGAAAGAGATCCGCGAATGTCCTGGACCGCGACAGCCCGATACGGCCTGGAGCCCGCCCCGGGCGGGCTGGCCTTCGTGCAGGACCTGCTGAACACACGGTCCGCCGGCAAGCCGCGCGAGCCCGATCTTCTGCAGACCGCTGAGGGCGCCCGCGCTTGGCTTGACCAGGCATTGAAGAGCTGGAGTGGCGTGACCCACCGGCCCGCACCCGGCATCGAATTGACAGCCGAGGACGTGCGGGGCCTCCGCGACTTCCGTCATGACCTGGGCCAGAGCCTCCACGCCCAACTCGGTGACTCGGCGACGGAGCCCGGCCCGGCGGCTTCACTGATGACCTTGCCCACCGCACTGCGGCTCGACGAGCACGGGGCCATCCACGCTGAGCCCCGCGGCACGGGATGGCGGCAGGCGGCGTCACTCGCCCTCACCGAGGCCTACCAGGCACAGTGCACCGACACTCTGCGCCGCCTGAAGTCTTGCCGAAACACGCGCTGCCTGGCTGCCTTCTACGACCGCTCCCGCAACAACAGCGGTGTCTGGCACGACGTCCACGTCTGCGGCAACGCGGCCAACCTGCGCAACTATCGTGCGCGCAAGCGGGCCGGCGCCGACCAGGTCTGACAGACGGCTCTCCGGCGCGGTCCTCGCCGTTGTGCCTCGCTTGTCGGCACCTGAGCCGCCTGCCGCAGCAGGGCAGCCTCCTCCGGGAACGGATTCGTCGTGCAGGGACGACCCACGGAGCCGACCGTCTGGCGCATCGCGCGGGCTCGATCGTGAGGGTGACGTTTGTCGCACGATGTTGCCGTATGAGTAGGGGCAGCTATCAAGGGCGGACGAGGACGCCCCGCGGCTCAGCGGTCGCAGTAGTTCACGGAAGGGTCCTAGCGGGCCCGCCGCAGCGCTGGCAGCTGGCGACAAGAACCCCACCCCAACGCGTATCCCGGCTAGGCGGTACAGGAGATCGGGCACCCGCATGGCGCCTCGCTCTTGTGCCTCTATGAGATCCGGTCCAGCGCCAGGTCGGAGCGGAGTCTGGTATGCCCGCGCCTCGCGGACCTCGGGGGCCTCCCCCTGAGTGGTGGACACGCTGATACTGGATCTGCTTGATCCGGAGGAAGCGAGAAGACCGCCGATGGCGATGAAGGACTACTCGGA
>NZ_JBIAQV010000074.1:0-22899 GCF_042889305.1 Streptomyces sp. NPDC002619
ACGGCAGTTGCTGACCCCTCCTCATGTGCGGGTCAACAGCCTGACGGACACCGGCATTCCAAGGCCAATGAGCCATTTTTGTTAGGAGTTCTTAGTGAGGCAACCGCCACTGACACGGCAGCTGTAGATTGTGATCTTGTGGTTGATAGTCATGTGGTTGCTGCTGCGCTGGCCTCGTTCCAGCGGCGGTGACAGGCGGCAGCGCGATGCTGGTGTCGGCGTCGCCAGCTCGACCAGCGCAGGACGTGCGGCAGGCCGCGGCATGGCGTGGGCAGGACCGTGGCCCGGAGCAGAACGAGCTGTTCGGGCCGGGTGAGTGGGATCAGGAACCGTCGGCCAGGCCCGATTCCCTCTCGTCCGGCGGCAGATCGCGCACCGCGAGAGGGGTGCCGTACTCGGCACCGGCGCGGATGATCCGTGCCAGCGCCGCGGGATCGCAGTCCGCCGGCACCGCCACGGCACGTACCGCCGACCGGCCGGCCGACTCGGCGATCTGACGCAGCCGCTGTGCCCGGTCCAGTACGTCCTGGGCGTACGGCAGCAGGAGAACGCCGAACTCGGTGATCGTGACCTGACGCCGCGAGCGGTCGAACAGCAGTCCGCCGTAGTACTCCTCAAGGGTCTTGATGCGTCGGCTCAGCAGTGGCTGGGCGATGCCGAGCCGGTCGGCCGCGCGCGAGAAGCTCGCCTCGTCGACGGCCGCGATGTACGCCTCGAGGTGCGCCAGGAGGTCCATCCGCAACTGGTACCAATAAGTTATGGCGCGTTCAACGATCACTCTTGGACATGGGTGGGCTTCAGCTGTTTCGCTGTCCCTCGTCGAGGGCCCGCGACGAACATCGACGACGGACTACCCGGAAGACCTGTACTCATGACCAGTGCCACACCGCTGCCGCGGCGCGGCGTGTTCAAGGCGGGCCTCGCCCTGTCAACTGCGTTGCTCATGCAGCCCGTTGCGGCCCAGGACGCCTCGGCGGCTGCCAGTGCCTCCGGACCACACGGCGCCGAGACCGCCTTGCGCGACCTGGAGCGGCAGTACGGCGCGCGCCTCGGCGTGTTCGCCCGCAACGCCCGCACCGGCCGGGTCGTGGCCCACCGCGCCGAGGAGCGGTTCGCGATGTGCTCGACGTTCAAGACGTTTGCCGCCGCGGCGATCCTGCGCGACCACGGTCGCTGCGCGCCGCTGGACAAGGTGATCCACTACCCGGCCCAGGACATCCTGCCCAACTCACCCGTCACTGGAGAGCACGTCGACACCGGTATGACCGTGGGCGACCTGTGTGCGGCCGCCATCCAGCACAGCGACAACGCGGCGGGCAACCTCCTGCTCCGCCAGATCGGGGGTCCCGACGGTCTCACCGGCTTCTTCCGGTCGATCGGTGACACGGTGAGCCGACTCGACCGCTGGGAGACCGACTTGAACGCAGCGGTCCCTGGCGACCCACGTGACACGACCACACCCCGGGCTATCGGCCGGAGCCTGGAACGGTTGACGCTGGGCCGGGCCTTGGACGACGCCGGTCGGCAGCGCCTCATCGCCTGGCTGAAGGGCAACACCACCAGCGGCGAACGGTTCCGTGCCGGACTGCCGGGCGACTGGATCGTCGCGGACAAGACGGGCACCGGAGACTACGCGAGCGCCAACGACATCGGCGTCGCCTGGACGACCGAGAAGACGCCGATCATGCTGGTCGTGCTGTCGTCCAAGCCGGCACAGCACGCGGCCGTGGACAACGCACTGATCGCCGACGCTGCTCGGGTGCTCGCCGACGCCCTGGCCCCCGGAGAATGAACTCCGGTCGGATACTTCGTGCGTGCTGCAACGGGCGGCAGCGCGCCGGGGGCCGTCGACGGCCAGACCGAGGTGACACAGTTGCGCCACCGCCCCCACGGCAGCAGGTATGGCTGGACTCACGGAACCACTGCCACTGTCCGTCCGAGCCGGACGAGGCGGACAGGGGGCGAGCCCGACGATTGAAGAGCGCCGTGAAGCCGAGGGCGCGCAGGACATGCATCGCGCCGGCCGATGTGCGGAGCGGACGGCACGGCGAGGAGGCATCGGGCCGTGGACGGCGTTCCGGGACTCGCTCTTGCCGGCGCGACAGGCGGCTCGGCGAGCCCGACGGGATCCTCATCCTCGACGACACCGGCTTCCTCACCAAGGGCACCACCTCGGCCGGCGTGCAGCGCCATTACTCCGGCACCGCCGGCCGCACCGAGAACTGCACCGGATGCCCTTCTCGGCGGCTTAGAGGCAAGATGGTTGATGGGACGTACCCGGCGAATGCAAGGGGGTCGACCAGATGTCAACAGGGACACTTCTAGCGATCATCATCCCCGTCGTAGTGGTGGTTGTCCTGATCGCGGTGGCTGCGGCACTCGTGGTGCGCCGGCGCCATCTGCGTGAACGATTCGGCCCGGAGTACGAACGAACAGTTGAGGGCGCCGACAGCCGACTGGCCGCCGAGCGCGAACTCAGCGCACGTGAAAAGCGCCATGACTCCCTCGACATCAAGCCGCTGCAAAGCAGCGTCCGAGACCGGTACACCCGGGACTGGACCAGCGTGCAGGAAGAGTTCGTGGACCGGCCCGAGGATGCCGTGCACGACGCCGACCGCTTGGTGACCTCTCTGATGCGCGAGCGCGGCTACCCGACCGAGGGCTTCGAACAGCAGCTAAAGGACCTCTCCGTCGAGCATGGCCGCACGCTCGAACACTACCGAGCCGCCCACGAGATCAACGCGCTCAGCACCAAGCAACAGGCGACAACCGAACAGCTACGGGGGGCAATGGTGCGCTACCGCGACCTGTTCGACGAACTGCTCTCCGGTGGCGGCCAGGCCCGGCGCGCCGGGGCCTGAACCACTCGCCATCCCACCGACACGTGTCCGGTCGGCCGGGGACGGAGGAACCATGCGACACGAACACCGACCAGATCCCACCGAAGGCGGCCTGTCCACAGAGGATCTCGCCGAGCCCCGCGGCCGGCGCCTGGACGAATCGGCAGAGCCCCAGCCCGAGGTCCCCACCTTCCCCGGTGAGAGCACCGCCGCGGCGAATGAGCCCGCCGAGCAGCGAGCCGACGAACGAGCCACCCCGGCGGAGGACGAAGCCCCGCAGCTACTTACGACGGAGGACGAGGAAGGCTTCCGCGCGCGCTGGCGGGAGATCCAAAACGAGTTCGTGGACGACCCGCGCGACGCGGTGCATACCGCCGACGCCCTGGTCGCTGATGTCATGCAAACACTGGCTACTACCTTCGCCGAACACAAGCAGGAGTTGGAAGGCCAGTGGAATCGCGGTGAGCAGGTGAGCACCGAGGACCTGCGCACGGCTCTGCGGCACTACCGCTCGTTCTTTAACCGGCTGCTCACCGCGTGAGTAAAGGTAAAGGCTGTCCCGCTTATCGGGTCGCGGGCGGAAGGGTCCGTTCGTAGATGGTCCCGCCGGGTGTGAACCAGCCCGCCTTCTTCCGTACTGCGGGGCTCGGGTCGTTGGCGTGGGACGCCTTCAAGGCGGCAAGGGCGCGTGCATCGGAGTGGGCGAACTTGCCGACGAGTTCGGCAGCCATTGCCCGGACGTGCGGGTCGGGGTCTGAGACCAGGTGGTGCAGCGAGGGTTCGAGGACCCGGTCCGGGCCCGGTGCGCAGGTGTCGCCCTTGCACCGGTCACAGGCCAGAGCGTGGAATGCGGCGATCCTGACGCGGGCGTCCGGGTCGTCGGCCATGGCGACGAGTTCGCCCATTGACTCGGTGTCGACCAGGTGATCGATAAGGCGGCAGCAGCCCTCACGGACGGCCGGATTCTCGTCACGCAGACCGGCGCGAATGGCGCTCAGTGCGGTCTCTCCGCGTCGCAGCAGCTCGCGGTATGCCGCAACGGTGCGCTGAGGGTCGCCCAGGTACGCGACGAGGGCTTCGTTGTCGGTCCTGACGAATCCGAGCATGACCTCAGTCTCGAGTCACGAGGTAAATCCTGGCAAAGGGATTTCCACGCCCACGAGGCAGAGGCGGCCCTTGCCTTCGAAGGGGCCCAGTGTGTGATCTTGCAGTGGGATGATCTCCACGTGGCTGGTGTGATCACGGCGTCGGTGCGGTCCTGGATAGCCCCGTTCGCCAGGGTGAGCCCACGTCGGTTCGGCAAGCTGATCACAGCGTTGCGGCGCGAGGGCGCCGACCCGGTGCGCAAGGGCCGGCCCTGGAGCCTGCCACTGGAGGACCGTGTGCTCCTGGTCGCCGCCTACTGGCGGACCAACCTCACACTGCGCCAACTGGCGCAGCGATTCGGCATCTCGAAGTCGGCCGCCGACCGCATCATCAACCACCTCGGGCCCTTGCTTGCACTCCAGCCGCGCAAACGGTTCCGCAGGAACACCCTGCTGATTGTGGACGGAACCCTGGTCCCCACCCGCGACCACCAAGTCGCCGAGCAGTCGAAAAACTACCGCTACTCGACCAATCATCAGGTCGTCATCGATGTCGACCCCCGGCTCGTCTTCGCCGTCGGTCGGCCATTGCCCGGCAACCGCAACGACTGCAAGGCATGGGAGCTGGCCGGCGCGAAAGACGCCGTCGGCCACACCACCGTCATCGCGGACGGCGGCTATCGCGGCACCGGCCTGGTCATCCCGCACCGCCGCTAACGCGGGCTGGCCGAACTCCCGGCTTGGAAAGAGGAACACAACGCCTCCCACCGCAAAGTCCGAGCCCGCGTCGAGCACGCCTTCGCCCGCATGAAGACCTGGAAGATTCTGCGTGACTGCCGCCTCAAAGGCGACGGCGTCCACCACGCCATGCTCGGCATCGCCCGCCTGCACAACCTCGCCCTGGCTGCGTGACGGAGAAACAAGCAGGTCATCCGGCACACTAAAGATCATTTACGGGACAACGCTTAACCGGTACACCAGGGGAGAGGACCAAGGAAGTCACCGAGACGTGACGTTCACAAACCAGCCGCAGCTCCTTTCCGAGGGTGGCTTGGAGGTGCCCACGCGGAGTGGGGAGGCCAAAGTGATCACGCTCGGAATCATCCTGGTCGTCATTGGAACCATCCCGACCGCAAGCCGCCAGGGAGGCGTCAATGCTCGACGTGGTGCGGCTGATGAACCTGCACCTCGATCACAGGACTGACGTCAGCCTGCTGGGCCGGAGGATCCCAGTGTTCATCGGGGCACCAAAGGATCTGCAGGAGGTCGATGTCAGCGGGCCACCACTGTCCCGGTGCGTCGCGCCGGAAAATCTGCGCGACCGGCACCATGGCCGTTGCAGGTATGCCGGCAGGGCTGCCCTCGTCGGGCAAGGAGCATTTGGGCCACGGCTCGTCACTCGGCCAAAGCAGCGGACCGCCGATCGAGCTGTCCCCGCGGTCCGGCTCTACCCGCACGGGGTGCAGTACGACTGAGTCGCGCGCGTAGGGAGCAAGTTCGGGAAGCGCGGCGAGGACAGTTGGGACGGTGGATTCCGCTCGCGGATCACGAGCGGATCCACTGCCGGATGACAGCAACGGCGATCCGATCAGGTCCAGCCGTCTTCAGGTTGTGCTCGGCGATTTCCCCCATGACGGCCCGGTGGGGGAAGTCAGTTGTCCGACGCGTTCGTCCGACGCCGGTTCAGGCACGCCGGTCAGCTCCGGCTTGCGCAGACACCCCGTGCAGGGCTGCGGGGTCTGGCCGCCGCCTGACCCGCGGCCTCTTTGGCTGCACCGTGTGGCGCACAAGGAGCGGGATCCCAGTGACGTAGGAACCGGGATCCCGCTCCTTGTGCGCCAGCTATCAGCTTTTGCCATCAAGCTGATCCAGAACGGCCTCGGACACGAAACACCCGTGCCGCTCCCTCCATGGACCCGCGCCGGTCCTGAGGTTGAACTCCGGAATCCGGCCTCGATGACGGATGAAAGCGTCGTTACGCTCACCAGTAGTGGCGCCGGCCAGCGAATGCATGGCCCATGGACCCCATGACCCACAAGACAGCGCCGACCACGGTCAGGATGATGCCGATGGTCCACAGGATGGATATTCCCGTGAGGAAACCGATGATGAGCAGAATAATGCCGAGGGCGATCATGACGTGCCTCCTGTTGTTGGCGATTTCTCCTTTGTCGGGTTCCCTGGAGTAACGGCCTAATCCATCAGTGGTGGCGAATCTTGGGAGCGCGCTCATGACGTGCGGTCGTGCACGCCAGTCGCGCGGCCTGCGGCCCGTCGAACGTGGCATGCCTTCCTCTGCCCCGCCCCCGCCTGCGGTGCCGGTGGCCGGCTAGGGGCGGGACTGGGCGAGCCAGGCCACCGCCTCGCGATAGACAGCATGTGGCGACAGAGAGCATGTGACGGCTTCGGGCGGTGGTCCGCTACATGACCAGTCAGATAGGCGATGTGATGACCTCCGGCGCGGTCACCGTGGAGCCCATGACGACGCTGGAGCGAGGGCGCATGTGATGCGCGAGTGGGGGCTGCGCGGTCGACATGGTCAGCCTCGGGACCAGCAGGGTCGAGCCCGACCGCCGACGGTGACGAGCCGGGCGGTTCCGGAAGGCCGGGTGTCAGCGTCCCGTCATCGGGCCTACCCTCGGGGTGGAGCCGCCCTGAGCCCCGCGCAGGCGCGGGCTCCTACGGCGCAGCAGACCGGCCTGGGCGTAACGGCAGGCCCGCAGCGCCGCGGCGACGGTTCCGGCGTGGGGCATCAGCATCTTCGAGTCCGTTCGCCGGACCGGGCGTCAGGACCCGGTGATCACGATTTCGTCCCTCTTGACTCGTCCCACGGGCCGCTCCATCGGGGTCACCTCCGCGAGAGTGTGGACGGCAGGTCAACCCCCATGGTGCGCGTCGCTGTCGAGCGGGGCGACCCAGCCCGAACCGCACAGAGTCCTGTGCATCGTGACATTTGCAGGTCACGGCTCTGTTGTGAGGGGCGGACGGGGTACTCGTGCTGGTCGTGGGTGGGTGTCCACGGTGAAGATCGTCTGGCTTGCCGGTTGGGGTCGTTGCCGGGTGAAGTGACCCCGCGGGTCCCGACACTTCAAGCACAGCACGCTGGGCATCCGTTTCGGACAGCGGCGGGATCTTCGGTCCACGACGATTCACACCAACGACGTACCTCTGAGTCAGGTCACTAGGACATGGGGATGGCCGAGTTCCTGCTCCGCCTGGTGCGGGAAGACTTCCGTCCGCCCGTCGGCGCCCAGTTGGTACGGCCGGCCACGTTTGAATCATGGCGGGCAGGGCGAGGGGTCAGGCGGCGTGTTCGGTCGACGCCGCGGCAGCGGTCCGTGCGCTGATCACGCTGCGTCCGCGGTCGGATTCCGGGAAGCGGTTAAGCATCGCGCGCAGTTCCTCGGCGCCGACGTTGGCGCCGAACGGCTCGGTGCCCGGTTCGAGCCGTACCCCTTCGGCGAGGGGGCCTGCCATGACGGGGTGGAAGCCGACAGTGTCGACGAGGCGCGCGACGGTGGCGAGGTCGTCGGGAGCGTCACCGGCGATCGCGATCGCCTTGCGTCCCGGCGTCCCCGCGGGCTGGGCCCCGTCCTCGAGGTCGTGGTATCCCATGTGGTTGAACGCCTTGATCACCCGTGCTCCGGGCAGGTAGGCCTGCACGATTTCGCTCGAGGATGTGAGCGGGTCGGTGAGGTCGTCGCGGATGCCGTCGACCTCCCACCAGTAGTTCATCGCGTCGATGACGAGCTTGCCCCGCAGCTCCTCGGCCGGGATGGTGCGGTACTTGCCGAGCGGGAGCGCCAGGATGACCACGTCCGCCTCGGCCGCCGCCTGCACGGCGGCGACCGGGACAGCGCCAGGCGTGAGCACTTCAACGGTGAGGGCGATCTCGGCGGGGTCACCGGATCCGGCGATGAGCACGCGATAGCCGGCTCCCAGGGCGAGTCGGGCCAGGACGGTCCCGACCTTCCCCGCACCCAGGATGCCGACCGTGCGCACTGCGGTGGAGTCCATGTGTTCTCCGTTCATGGCGTCAGCCTGCGAGGATGTCGCGGACCATCGGGATCACCTTGGTGCCGTACAACTCGACGGCGCGCAGGCGGGCGCTGATCGGCTGTGCCCCTGAGGTGTAGATGAGGTCGAACCGGCCGACGCCGAGTGCCTTGATGGCACGGGCCATCTTGCGGGCGACCGTCTCGGGAGAGCCGATGTAGAGGGAGCCGTGCCCGATCTCGGCGTCGTACTCCTCCTTGCGGATCGGCGGCCAGCCCCGCAGCGCGCCGATGCGGTCACGGACGACCCGGTAGTGCGGCCAGTGCAGCTCCCGGGCCTCCTCGTCCGTGTCGGCGATGAAGCCGGGCGAGTGCATTCCGACCGGATGGGCGGTCGTGCCGAACTGGTCGGCGGCGCGTTCGTAGAGGTCGATGTAGGGCGCGAAGCGCTCCGGGCTGCCGCCGATGATGGCGATCATGAGCGGCAAGCCGTAGTGCGCGGTGCGGATGACCGACTGGGGTGTTCCGCCCACTCCGACCCAGGTGGTCAGGTGCCCGGACTCGGTCTTGGGGAAGACGTCGGCGCCTTCGAGCGGCGCCCGCTTGGTGCCGCTCCAGGTGACGGGCTTCTCCTCCAGCAGCTTGGCGAAGAGCTCGATCTTCTCTTCGAACAGCACGTCGTAGTCGCTCAGGTCGTATCCGAAGAGGGGGAACGACTCGGTGAAGGAGCCGCGCCCGAGGATGACCTCGGCCCGGCCGTTCGAGAGCGCGTCCACGGTGGCGAAGCGCTGGAAGACGCGGACCGGGTCGTCGGAGCTCAGCACGGTCACGCCCGAGGCCAGCCGAATGCGCTGGGTACGCGTGGCGATGCCGGCGAGGACGGTCTCCGGAGTCGAGATCGCGAACTCCGGGCGGTGGTGTTCACCGAGGGCGATGACGTCGACGCCGGTCTCCTCTGCGAGAACGGCCTCGTCGACGACCTGCCGGATGGCCCGCGCGTCGGACACCGGGTTTCCCGAGTCGTCCTGCGGCACATCGCCGAAGGTGTCGAGACCGAAGACGAGATCAGACATGGGTGGGCTCCTTCGTGAGCAGTTGCTTCACCCGCGGGGCGACTTCGCGGCCCAGCAGCTCGATGGTGCGGGCCCGGGCTTCGCGGGGCAGGTTCATGACGTCGTACTTGAGGTCGAACCGGCTCAGGCGCAGGTCGCGGGCCACCGTGGCGATCTTGTGAGCGACGGTCTCGGGTGAGCCGACGAAGAGCGCGCCTGTCTCGACTTCCGCCATGTAGCGCTCGCGGGTCGGCTGGTAGAAGCCGCGTTCCTTTGCAAGTTGGGCCACGACCGGCTGCCAGTACTTCCACCAGGTCTCGACCGCCTCGTCGTCGGTGTCCGCGACGAGGCCCAGCGAGTGCTGGGCGACCGGCCGCCTGGCGTGGCCGAGTTGTTCGAGTGCGCGGTGGTAGAGCTCGACGTGGCCGGCGAAGCGCTGGGGGCGTCCCCCGATGATGGCCAGCATGAGCGGCAGGTCGTAACGGGCCGCGCGGACCACGGAGTTGGGGCTACCACCCACACCGATCCAGGTGGGGATGCCACCGGGGGGCATCCGGGGATGCAGCTGCTGCTCGACCAGCGGCGGCCGGAACTTCCCCGACCAGGTCACCGTCTCCTCTCGCTGGAGACGCATGAACAGGTCGAGCTTCTCCTCGAACAGCTCCTCGTAGTCAGCGAGGTCGTAGCCGAACAGTGGGAACGACTCGGTGGCCGATGCCCGCCCGAGCACGAGCTGGGCGCGCCCGTTGGAGACGGCGTCCAGGGTGGAGAACTCGTGGTACAGCCGCACCGGATCGTTCGTGCTCAGTACGGTCACCGAGGTGCCCAGCCGGACGCGTTCCGTCGCGGTGGCGATCGCGGCGAGAAGGACGGGGGTGGCGCTGTCGTTGTGGCCTCGGCGGTAGTGCTCACCGACGCTGAACACGTCGAGCCCCACGGCTTCGGCGAGCTTGGCCTCCTCGACGATCAGGCGAACCGTCTCGGCGTCGCTCAGTGTTTCGTCGGCATCGGTCGCTACCTCCCCGAACGAGTTGAGCCCCAGTTCGAAGCCTTGGGCCGTCATGGACTCCTCCTGCTGCGCTCTTCGCCCGTGTGCGGCACGGTGCCGTTAATTGACACGTCAATCATCACTCTATATGATTGACGTGTCAACAAAAGGGGTGGCGTCATGACGCAGCGACGGAAGGAATATCCCACCGCTGAGGAACTGCGGATCTGGCGGGACTTCTTCGAGACGATGGAAGCGCTCCGTTCCGAGCTCTCGTCACGCCTGCAGCGCGAGACTTCCTTGTCGCCGGGCGACTACGCCGTACTCCTCGCGCTGCGGGAAGCGGAAGGGCGGCGGCTGCGCTCTTCCGAACTGGCGGCCCGCATCGGCTGGGAGCGCAGTCGTCTCTCGCATCAGATCGGGCGCATGGAGCGGCGAGGGCTGATCCGGCGCGAGGAGTGCGTCACCGACAGCCGAGGCGCCGAGGTGGTGCTCATGCCCGAGGGTGCGGAGGCGTTCCGGAACGCTTCCCTGCCCCATCTGCGCGCCGTACGTGAACTGTTCGTGACTCCCCTTACGCCGGACCAACTCGCCGCGGCTGAACAGATCGCCACGGCGCTTCGGACCCGCCTGAACGTGCCGCGCGACACTTGAAGGGGCTTCCCGGTCGCCTTCCGCACCGCGGGGGAGCGCGAATACCTCGCGCTGTGCACCGGTGCCCGTTTTGCATCGACTCGCACGCCGAGCTCACCCGCATCGCCGGGCACGGCGAGATCGACCCGGACGATCCCGGGTCGGCCCGGCCGCAACTGCGCGCCGTCCGGGAGTTCCTAGACCTGACCTGACCCGATCTGCCGGACGCCGGACCGCCTGGTCGCCCCCGAGGCCGTCGCCGCGATCGGCGGCCTGCCCAGGCACGCGGTGCAGGAAGCGCGGCGCGTCAGCCTGGTGCGGAACATCGTCAACCGGCTGGCCAACGCGTTCGGCTTCGTCCTCCCCGAGGGCCAGTTGCACAGCGGTACCCGCGCGCCGCTCGGGAACGGTGGCGCCCGGGCCGGCGGCTGGATCGCCGCAGTCCATGACGGCGGTGCGCAGCGCGAAGGCGGCGCGTGGTCGGTGACGGTGGCCGCGCAGTACGCCGACCAACTGATGCGCTACCACACGGTGCCGGTGGCCACCGACCGGGCAGGCGCCTCATTTACGGTGACCGGCGCCCCAGGTGCGGTGGCCGGCCCGGCCCGGGTCGAGGTGACGAAGCCGCCGGCCGGCGTGACCGTCCCGGAGGGGGATCTGTCCACTGCCGTCAGGGAGTTCCTTACCGCCTACCTGACCGGAGCCGACGAGATCGACCGCTACCTCGCACCCGGCGTCACGCTGACGCCGGTCTCCCCGCCCCCTACACGACGCTCACCCTCCAGCAGGTTTCCGCCGTCGAAGAGACCGCGGCCGCCGAGAAAGTACCCGCCGACGGAACCACAGTCCGGGTCCACGTGGCGGAGGAGGTCAGGACAGGAGTCGCAGGGACTCCTCCCACAGGCGTTCCGCGTTGGTCGCGTCGAGCGCGTACGGTGCGACGCCACCGGCCCAGCCGTTGCCGTCGGAGACCGGGATGGCTTCGTTGCAGTCTTCGAAGTAACGGCCGCCGATGCCTTCCAGCTGAGCGGAGGTGGCCAGCAGCACGGAGGTTGCGGCGCCCTGCTGGGGGGACTTGCGGCGCTCGGGCGGCGTCTTGAGGCCGCCGGTGTGACGCTGGAGATTGGTGGCGATGGCGCCGGGCATCAGCGCGTTGGCGGTGATCCCGTCGGCCGCCCAGCGACGGCTGGCCTCGACGGCGAAGAGCACGGTGGCGGTCTTGGACTGGCCGTAGGCAACCAGCGGGTCGTAAGGGCGGTAGTAGAAGTTGATGTCGTCGAAGACGACCGGGGAGATCAGATGGCCGCTGGAACTGACAACCACGATGCGGGCGTTGCCGTCGGCGGCCAGCGCGTCGTGCAGGCCGGTGGCCAGGGCGAAGTGGCCGAGGTGGTTGGTGGCGAACTGCATCTCCCAACCCTCGGGGGTCCGTTCGAGTTCGGGCGTGGCCATGATCCCGGCGTTGTTGACCAAGAGGTGGAGCGGCCCGTCCCACGCCTGTACGAAGGCGTCCACTGAGGTCCGGTCCGAGACATCGAGGCGGGCTACGTGGATGTCCTTGTTGCCGGTGGTCGCGGTGATGTCGGCAGCGGTTGCTTCACCGGCTGCCGTGTTGCGTACGGCCAGCGTCACCTGGGCGCCGGTAGCTGCCAGGGTCCGGGCGGTCTCGATGCCGATGCCTGAGCTGGCGCCGGTGATGATCGCGCGCCGTCCGGAGAGGTCGATGCCCCGGGCTACTTCTTCAGCGGTGGAGGAGAAGCCGAAGGGGGTCGTGATGCGAGTCATGATCAGATTTCTTTCGCAAGAGTGCGTGGGAGTGGAAGTTCGGGGTGCCCGCGCGGAGGGGCGCGGTGGGCATCAGACGGTGAGGGGGGTCAGGCCGCGTGGCCTGGTGCGGTGGCGAGGGCGACCGCCTCCACCAGGCCGTCGGCGCCGGCCAGCGCGCGGCGGCGCAGTTCCTCCGGGTCCACGCCCTGGGCGCGTACGGCGTCGGCAAAGTGCTCGATGTCTTTGCGCATCAGGCCCTGCAGGTGGGGTGCGATCTCGGGGGTGATGACGGTGCCGAGCGCACGCAGTACGGCGCTGCCTCCGCTGCTGTCGGAGATCACGTCGAGGACGGCCGGGATGCCCACGTGGAGCTGCTGGGCGAGGCGGACCAGGTCCACGGCGTTCTTCAGGTTCGACATCGTCATGGCGTTATTGAGGAGCTTGGTCATCTGACCGCTCCCGACCGGGCCCATGCGGCTGACGCGGGTGGAGAAGGTGGCGAATACCGGTGAGCACCGCTCGAAGGCGCCCTCGTCGCCGCCGACGAACGTGGTCAGGGTGCGTGCCTTCGCCCCCGGGCCGCCGCCGCTGACCGGAGCATCCAAGTAGGAGGCGCCAAGGCTGCGCAGAGACTCGGCGATCGTCACGTTCTCGCCCGGATCCCCGGTGCCGTGATTGACGACAACCGTCCCCGGCCGGAGGTGCTCGCGAACCCCCGGGGTATTCAGAACGTCCCAGATGTCGCTGTCATCGCGCAGGCACAGCGCCAGGATGTCGCTGGCGGCCACGAGATCGACGACCGTGGCGTGAACGGTATGCGGGACGTCGGCCACCGCCACCAGCGACGCCGGGCGCCGGGCCCATACGTGGAGGCGGAAGCCACGGTCCCCGATCGCCTGGGCCATGGGGGCGCCCTGGTCTCCCAGCCCGATGAAGCCGACGGCCGGACTCTGCTGTTCGAGACTGCTCACTGCGCTCACCTTGCAGATAGGGTCATGCACACGGAAATCGTAATGTTCCGTACTACTTGTCCTTGTCATCGTTGCTCCGTGCCTCGAGCCCAGCCAGGGCCGTATCAACACTGGTAGTGCCAGGACCAGGAAACCCGGCCACAGGTCATCAGCCGACGGAGTCGGCCAGGCTGGGGGAGGAATGCCTCGTACCGTGGAGCACGTGAGCGCCAACCACCTCGGCAACTACCTCCGAGCGCGTCGTGACCTCGTCGACCCCAAGAACGTCGGCCTGCCCGGCGGGGGCCGCCGCCGGGTGCCCGGCCTGCGCCGCGAGGAAGTCGCCCTGCTCGCCGGCATCAGCAGCGAGTACTACCTGCGCCTGGAACAAGGACGCGACCAGAACCCGTCACCGGCCGTCCTCGATGCCCTCGCCCGCGTCCTCCAGCTCGACCTGGACGCGACCCGGCATCTGCACGCCCTGGCCACCCCCGCTCCGCGACACGGCAGCCCGACACTCGACGACGAGCGGGTTCCTCCCGGCATCCAGCAACTGATCAACACATCCTGGACGAGCACCCCCGCCGTGGTCTTGAACCGCTACATGGACGTCCTGACGGCCAACCCCCTGGCCATCGCGCTGGCCCCCAGCAACGAGCCAGGCATGAACGCCGTACGGTCCGCGTTCCTCGACCCGCGCATGCGCTCCCTCTACCTCAACTGGGGCGAAATGACCATCCGCGCCGTCGCCAGCCTGCACGCCCTCATCGGCCCGGACGGCGGTGATCCACGCATCGTCGAGTTGGTGAACGAACTCTCCGCAGACAGCGAGACCTTCCGCCGCCTGTGGGCTCGCCACGACGTCAGCCCCCGAGGCGCCGGCGCCTCACAGATAGACCATCCGCAGGTGGGGCGGCTGGACCTGCGCTACGAACGACTCCTGCTCGCCGGCATCGACGGCCAACTCCTCGTCGTACACCACGCCGGTCCCGGCAGTCCAACCGCACAGAAACTCGCCCAACTCGCCGACACCCTCAGCACGTAGCGAACCAACGCTGCTCCCGGACCAGCCACCGTCCCTGACCTCCGTGGACAGAACAGCTAGTCGGCACTCGCTGGATCGGGCCGTTGGCGGGCCGCCAGGTTGTCCTCCACCCGTTCGAGGCCATGGAGGAGCACCCGGCGCTCGTCCTGCGTCATGTCGCCAGTGGTCACGTCCTCCAGGTCGGCCCAGAGCTTCTCGACCTGGCCGCGAAGCGCCATGCCGGCGGGGGTGGTCTCGACGAGGGTGGCCCGCCCGTCGCTGGGGTCGGGCCGGCGGCGGACGAAGCCGGCTCGTTCCAGGCGCTGGACTGTCCGGGTCATCGAGGCCGAGTCGGTATCGAAAGCCGCCGCCAGGTCGGACTGCCGCCGCGGACCTGTATCCCACAAGTACATCATCAGCAGTTCGTGACCCGGGTGCAGGCCCAGGTCACGGAACAACTGGCGGGCTCGCATCACGTGCAGCTGCGTCACTCGGATGAGGGCGTTACTGATGGGGCCGCTGGCCGCAGCGGTGGGCGACGCTACGCGCCCTCTGGCCTCCCACGCCGACGTCATGCTCGCATGATAGCTGTTCCAGACAGGGACAAGGCACCCCATGGCGCCGCGCTGCGACAACCTCGAGGCCTCGCGCTCGCCCCCACCCCTTTCATCGCTGGCTCCCGGAGTCGTCCACGAGATTCGCCCGGATCGCTGTCTGCGACAGGCAGGAAGAAAAATTTCTGCTCCGATGGGAATGGATGGCGACCCCGGGCTGGTTACCTGTCTCGAACAGCTAAAACCGCTGAAGCAGGGAAGCGATCGAGATGAGTGTTCTGCTGACACGAACAACCGGTTTCGTGGGCGGCCCCGTACTGCGGGTGCTGCTGGAGCACGGGCACATGGTTGTAGCCGTCGTACGCAACGCGGAGTCGGCTGCGAAAGCCGACGGAGCTGGGACCGAGCCGATCATCGGCGACATCCGGAACCCTTCGCGCGCTCGACGACTTCGCCGCGTCGCAGTACCGGCCCAGACCATGAAGGTCCTCGCCGACTCGAGCATCGACCCGATTGCCGACCCAACCCGGCCCGACAAGGAGCCGGTCGCCACCACCTGTGTCCAGGCCCTCTAGCTGGACGCCGGTCACCCACCCCAACTGGAGTACATGATGAAAGCCATTCAAATGACCGAACAAGGCGGCCCGGAGGTCCTGCGCCTGGTGGACCTGCCCGATCCGCAACCGGGTCCGGGACAGATCCTGATCCGTGTCGAGGCTGCCGCGGTGAACTTCTCCGATGTCATGCGCCGGCGCGGCGACGACTACCCCGTTCCCACGCCGTCGCCGTTCGTCCCCGGCGCGGAGGTGTCCGGCACCGTCGTGGCCCTGGGAGAGAACGTCGACGGTCCCGCCGTGGGCACGCCCGTGTTCGCAATGGTCGGCGCCGACGCATCCGGAGGGTATGCGGAACTCGCCATCGCCTTCGCTCCCAACGTGATCCCCATCCCCCCGGGGCTGGAGCCCGACGCGGCGGCGGGCATCGTGGTAGCGGGGCTCGCCGCGACCGTGATGCTCACCGAGACCCTCGGCATCAAGGAGGGCCAGAGCGTGTTCATCCCGGCCGCGGCCGGCGGCGTGGGCGGATATGCGGTGCAGATCGCCAAACTCCTGGGCGCCGGCAACGTCATCGCAGGAGCGAGCACAGAGGCGAAGCGGCAGATCGCCCTCGACTTCGGCGCCGACCACGCCATCGACTACAGCGATCCCAACTGGGTGAAGACGGTCAGGGACCTCACCGGAGGCACGGGCGTCGACGCGGCGCTCGAGATGTCCGGCGGTGACCGGCTGAGCGAGTCCCTCGGGCTCCTCGCGCCCTTCGGCAGTCTGGTCGTATTCGGGTCGGTCAGCGGCACCCCCGGCCGGCTGGACGAGACCGCCATCCTGCCGTGGCTCTACGACCCGGCCCCCAACCAGTCGGTGGTGGGCTTCAACCTCGGCCCGTGGTTCGAGCTGCGGCTGCCGACCGCGATCGCGGCCCTGCAGCAGCTCATCGGGTGGGTCGGCTCGGGACAGGTCCGCGTACCGGCCACACACGCCTTCCCCCTGGCCGAGGCCGCCGAGGTGCACCGTCTCCTGGAAAGCGGGGCCACCACGGGCAAGCTGGTCCTCAAGCCCTGAGCCAGTAAGCATCACCGTCCGCCGCCGCACATCTGCCGGCGGACACCACGCCAGTGATCGCTGCAGACGGACCGGCACGGTGCGCTGCCGGCCACGCGACCTCACACGACGCCGGCCAGCCGCGCCCCCCTTCGGGCAGCCGAAGGGGGGCACTCAAAAACCGACTATGAGGAAAGCTCCTGGGCACCGCCCCGGTATCCGACCGTGTCCAGGCACAGCACCACGTGACGTTCGGCGATACAGCAGGCCCGTTGCACCCCTGGCGCACAGCAGCCACGGCACATCACGCACCACCGGTCCGGCGGCCCTTCCGGCGCCGCCGGACCGAAAGCACCGAAGAAGGAGACAGAATCATGCGAGGACTGCAGGGGAAGGTGGCCATCGTCGCGGGCGCCGCGGCAGGGAACATCGGCGGGGCTACAGCGATCCGTCTGGCGGAGGAAGGCATGAAGGTTGTGGCGGCGGACTTCAACGAGGCCAACGCCAAGGCGGTCGCCGACACGATCAGCGCCTCCGGGGGAACCGCGGTGGCCAAGGCGTTCGACATCACGGACGAGTCGTCGTACAAGGAGCTGATCGGCTTCACGGTGGAGCGCTTCGGCGGCCTGCACGGTCTGTACAACGTGGCCGCCGACCTCTCCGCGCGAACCCTCGGCAGAGACGGCGACATCACCTCGGTGCCGCTCGACGTCTGGGACCACACCATCGATGTCACTCTCACCGGCTACATGTACGGCATCCGCCACGCTCTGCCGATCATGATGGAGCAGGGCACCGGATCGATCGTGAACACCATGTCCAGCTCGGTGTGGATGGGCGAGGACGTACACGTCGCCTACCAAGCCGCCAAGAGCGGTCTGGTGGGGCTCACCCGGCACGCCGCGACAGTCGGCGGCAAGCACGGCGTCCGGTCCAACCTGATCTCGCCCGGCGTGATCCTCACTCCCGCTGCCCTCGCAGCGACCGACGAGCAGTTCCGCGAGGAGATCCTGGCCTCCGTACGGGCACCGCGACTGGGCGTGCCGGAGGACCTCGCCGGGACGGTGGCGTTCCTTTTCTCCGACGACGGCGCCTATGTCAACGGCCAGTCGTTCCTCGTCGACGGCGGGGCCAACTTCACCTGATTCCCGGAGCCGGAACGCTGCACCCGGGCGGCGTTGGATGTGTCCCGCCACGCCCGGCTACACCGATCCCATGAAGTTCACCAACGGAAATCCCTACAGCACCACCCACGTCAACGGCCGGGGGGCCGTCCCTGTCGACGTCACCGCACGCGCCGCCGCCGTCTACCAGGGCAAGCGCGTGGCCACCATCACCGCGCAGTTCAAGAGCGCATAGGCCGTGGGCGGGCCATTCCCAGCGACGCTGAGCACATGCCGCCGGAATGGGCCATAGCCGCGTAGGACGCTTCCGCTACGAAAGGAGCAAGCCATGAAGGAGCAAGCCATGACCGCTGCCCAAGCCGTCGTTCTCACTGCGGACAGGAGGATCGTGCTCGAGTCAAGGCCCGAGCCCGAGCCCCGTCACGATCAGGTGATCGTGGACATTGACCTGTGCGGAATTTGCGGCAGCGACCTGCACGCCCCGCATCTGCCGCAGGTTTATCGCGGCGGTTTCGTCATGGGGCACGAGTCGTCGGGACGGATCAGCCATGTCGGGGACTCGGTGACGGGGTGGCACGTGGGCCAGCGCGTCACCATCAACCCGAACGGCAACGTGTGCGGTGTCTGCGCGGACTGCGTCGCCGGCCGGCCCAACTTCTGCCACCAGGCGACCATGGAGACCGCGCTCGGGCTGCAGAAGGACGGAGCCCTCGCACGGAGGATGGCCGCCTTCCCCGGAACGTTGCGGGCCGTGCCCGAGGCGATGGGTCGGGTCGAGGCGGCCTGGGTCGAACCCACGGCCACGGCGCTACGGGCCGTGGAACTGGCCGGTGATCTCACCGGCCGCACCGTGGCGGTGTACGGTGGCGGACCGATCGGACAGCTTGCCTGCCGCATCGCCGCCCACCGGAAGGCCGCCCGCATCGTCCTGGTCGAGCCGGCACCGGAGCGCCGCCGCTTCGGCCCGGCTTCGCATGCCGATGTCACCCTGACTCCTGACCAAGTCCTTGCCGAACTCGGCGAGATGGCGGTGGACGTGGTGATCGAGTGCTCGGGAAGCGCGGCGGCACGACAGCAGGCCATCCAGCTGCTGGTCCATGATGGCGTACTTGTCGACGTGGGGGCGGGGCCCGGCGGCGGCTTCGATCCCGACACGGTTCTCCTCAAGGAGATCACCATCCGCGGATCCTTCGTCTATGGATCCGAGTTCGACGATGCGATCGACCTGCTGACCCGCGGTGACATTCGGGTGGACGACCTCACGACGGCCATCATGCCGCTCGAGGAGGCGCTGGAGGCATTCGAGACGCTTCGCTCCGCGGAGGTCATGAAGGTGCTCATCGCTCCCAACGGGTGACTACCGTCATCGAGTTGGGCCACATCCCGGCCGCGCCGTCGAATGCCGCGGGGCGGCCCGCGCTCCTGGGCGACTGCGCGGTCGCCAACTTGATCAACGGTGTTGGGTCGGCTCGGAGCTGACACGGAGCCTCTGGCTCTGATCGCGAGCGGTGCATCAACAGGCACCTCTCTGTGTCAAGCGGCTCGGGCAGCCTCCGTGCTTCGGCAGTCGCGGATGAGCTGGCGGTAGATGACTACAGTCAGGCGGCATTTGAGGCATCGCGTGCTCCTTTCCGGCTCTTGCCCTCCAGGCGCTTGCGTTCGCGTAGGCCTGAGCAGGTGGATGGATTCGCCGCTGGGTTACGGCCGTGACCTGGATCGCGTAGTTGAGCCGGCGGTCTCCGGCACGAGACAAGCGATGCCGGGATCTGTCTCCGGACGACACCTCTCTTGGCGCGGTGCCGCAATAGGCGGCGAATGCGGCTGCGGTGGCGAATCGGTGCACGTCGACGACTCTGCCCAGGATCCTGGCCGCGGTCAGATGGGAGATCCCGACCCGACCAGCTCGGTCAGGGCGGTGCGGACCGCCCCGACCTGTTGAGTGATCCGCTGATCCAGTAACGCGATCCGTTGGGACAACGCGGCTATCTCATCGACGAGGTCCTGGGCCGGGAGGAGGCGTGTCCGGTTGGCGTTTCCGGTCGGCTGGCACCCCTCGAGCAGTCGGGTCGCGGCGTCCGCGGACAGCTTTCCACGGTGTCGGTCGGGGACAAGTGCAGCGACCAGCACGTGAAGGCGGTTCACGCCCTGCTGGTGCGGATCCAGTCCCGCCAGGGCGCCGACCTGACCGCCGCCTTCCCGGATCTCGCGGAAGCCGCGGCGCCCGTGGAGGAGGACCTGGTCCTGGACGGCGAGCTGGTCGTGCTCCACGCAGGGTCATCCGCCGTGCGCACAGGCCGAGTTGCCATGCTGGAGGCCGCGGAGGCCGAGGCGGAGCGGCTCGGAGTGAAGCAGACCATCTGCATCGCCGACGACGGCGCCCATCCGATCGCGCTGCACCGGATGACCGGGGCGCGGCTCACGGGTGTGGAGATCGCCATCGCCAAGGCGTTCACGGCCGCGGGTCACCAGCGAGCGACCCACCTGTCCAACGACCCCCCGGCGGTCCCCCCTCCCCGGCAACGAGGCGTTCGGCATCCAGCACATGCACCCGGGGCGCTTCGCCGCCTTCGTCGGCGGCTTCCCGGTCGTCCACGACGACCAGGTGGTCGGGGCCGTCGGTGTCAGCGGCGGCAACGGTGAGCAGGACAAGGCCGTGGGCGCGGCAGCCCTCTCCGCGTTCGCCTCCAAGGTCGCGGCGGGACGGGTCGACTGATGCTCCAGCAGGCTGGTTGGCTCGCCGCGAGCTGCGGAGCACCCTCGGCGGATGTCGGTCCAGGGGAGCGCGGTGCCGCCGCTTGCCTCGGTCCCAGCCCCCCTCGCAGGCCTGCCTGTTACGAGTTCCTGGTGACGAGACGGCTCGGACATGCCGATGAGAACAGAGGACGGTGGGGGCGGACCGGCGCGCGGGGCGGCGCCGTCCGGTGCGGATTTGGCTGACGTCGAGGTGTTCAGTCGAAGACTGCGAGGTGGTCGGCGGCGTCTCCGTGCCACTCGATCATGAAAAGGGTGGCGTCGTCGCTGGTGCGCCCACCCCGTTTCCTCTTCAGGGTGTGCGAGAGCCGACGCAGATCCGCCCGTACGCCTTCTGACGGCTCCTCTCCCAGGCGGTTGACGCAGCGGATGAGGCGTTCCTCGCCGAACGGCTTCCCGCCGGCTACGTGCTCCTCGATGATGCCGTCGGTGTAGCACAGCACCCGGTCACCCTGCTGGAGCGTGTGCTCTTTGATCCGGGGCAGCTCGCCTCCGAAGCCGACGGGCAGCGTAGTCGCGCTCTCCAACTGCCGCACGACCCTGCCCTCGCGGATCAGCAGCGGCGCCGGGTGGCCCGCGTTGACCATCTCCAGCTCCCCGGTGGCGATGTTGAGATGCATCAGCTGCGCCGTCACGAAGTGGTCGGGCCCGAACTGCCGGGAGATGGCCTCGTCCATGAACGCGTACTTCTCGGCCAGACTGATGAACACACGCCGGGCATGCCGATAGGCGCCGATGGCGACGGTCGCCATCGCGGCGGCGTCCAGGTCGTGGCCCATCGCGTCGATCACGGCCATGTGCAGAATGTTGTCGTTGAGGGCATAGTCGAAGCTGTCGCCGGCGACGCGATAGGCGGGCTCCAGGATGCCGGCCACCTTGACCTGCGGCACGGACATCGACAGCGGCGGCAGCAGGCTCCACTGGATCTCTGCGGACACGCTCATCGGTTCCCGGCGCCGGGCCAGGAAGAACTGGTCGGTGTAGGCGTTCTTGGTGACCAGCATGTCGGCAACCAAGCCGGCGAGCCTGCCCAGCAGGCGCCGGTCATCGTCGCCGACGGCGTCCAGTGTCAGGGCCAGTACGCCCACCTGATCGCTGCCGTCCAGCAGGGGCAGATACATCCGGACGCCCCCGCGGGCCTGTGGTACCTCGACGACTTCCGCGTGCAGGAAGGCCCTGCCGGCGGGGGAGTCGGCCACCGGCTCGGGCTGGCCCACGTGCAGCTTCCTGCCCGGCAGCGGCACCAGCAGCTCCTGGGCGTAGTCCTGGAGCAGGATGGAGACGTCACGACCGCCGATCCTGGCCACTTCCTCCGCGATCAGCGGGGGGATCAGTTGCGGCGGCATCTGCCGCGCCCTGTCCAGCAGCAGGCCGAGCAGCCGCTCACCGAAACCCTCCGACCGGTCCACGCCCTCCTCACCCATGGTCCGGTTCGCCACCTCATTCCTGCACCCGTGCCGGTCCCTGCCTCCGCACACGGTGACCTGGGAAGTCGCGGTAGCGGCTCATTACGCCGTGCGCGGCATGTCGGCCCGCGCTGTCCGCGGTTCAAGACCTGTTGTCCGGGGATCGGTGTCTGGACTCAGGGGTGATCAAGCCGGTGGAACGAGGGAGAGCCGCGTCAGGGCCGGCCGGCTGTTCCCGGTGAGGAGACGGATCACGAGGGGGTCGACCATGGACTGCGGCGGCCCCACCGCAGTCCCGTCCCGAAGAGCGAAGCGACAGGGCGGCGTCGGCCGGGTAGGCGTTGACCACACGGGGCCGCCGCCAGGCACAGCGCCGGACCACCACCGTTCCGAACAGCGTGGCCGGCTGCCGGTGGTGGTCCTTCTCCAGGTGGGTGCGGGGCAGGCGGTCGGGGCCGATCACCTCGGGCCGGCGGACCTTCGCCGCACTCTCTTCGCGTAGGGCGCGCAGGTCGAGGTGGTCCCGCAGGAGCTGCCGCAGCAGCAACCGGCCGCGGGCATCAAGGAGTTCTTCCAGCTCATGGTGGCTCAGCCGATCGGTGACCGGCTCCCGTAATGCGGCGACGAGTTCCTCGAAGCATTCGTCACGGGCTCAAACAGGTCAGCTGTCGAAGGCGTGTCGTGCCGTTCCACCGCGAGCCATCGCTGCCCAGCCCGACAGCGCCGGCGATCTGCTTCGCCCGCAGCGGACGGCCCGCATCGGCCAGGACCTCCAGCACGTCCGCCGAGCGCTACGAGGGCGAGCAGTTGGCTCAGGGGTGACGGTCCTCGCCCGCATCGTCGGCGGCGTTCCCCGCCGACGGGCCGTCCGGCGTTTCCGTAGTGTCCAGGTGCCCGAAAGCGGGCGGGCAGGCGAATCCGCCACGCGAGGGGCCGAACGAGTGCACACGGATGGCAGGTCCTGGCCGTGCGGGCCGAAGTTCGTGGAAGTTGCGGGTGCTGGCGGGGAGGCGTGGTGAGATGGAAGGCGCTGCCTAAGCTTGGCGTTTATCCTCGGCGGGTTTGGTGTTCCTTGATCGACTCGGCGCGTTTGACCGTCTTGCCGACGTCGTGGCGCTTGGCTCGGTGCTTG
>NZ_JBIAQV010000075.1:0-21842 GCF_042889305.1 Streptomyces sp. NPDC002619
TGCGCCGGTTTGGCCCCTGACGGCGGGAGACCGTACGGGCCAGGCGCCCGAGTTTGCGCCGCGCAGCGTCGTAGTGGCGCGGGTTGGCTGCGGCCAATCGGCCGTCGGAGAACACCGCGAGGGTCTTGATACCCAGGTCGACACCGATCACCGCGTCCGGCCGGGCCACTGGGCGTTCGGCCCGCTCGACCTCGAGGGTGAAGGACACGAACCAGCGCCCACTCTCGCGGCGTACGGTCGCGGACTTCACCGTCGCGGTGCCGTCCACGATCCGGCGGTGCAGCTTACGCGTGGACTCATGCGTCTTGATCGTCCCAAGGACCGGCAACGTCACATGCCTGCGGCTCTCCTCCAGCCGGATCGTGCCGGTGGTGAACCGAACGGAGGCAACGGCCCTGGCCTTGGTCTTGAAGCGGGGGAAGCCCATCTGCGGGCCCTTGCGCTTGCCCTTCTTCGAGTTCTGCCAGTTCCTGAGCGAGGTGGCCAGACGGTCGAGGCCGGTCGCGTACGCCTCCTTCGAGCACTCCGCCCACCAGGGCGCCACATCAGCCTTGGCCTGATTCCAGGCTTTACGCATGGAATACATCGACCACGACACAAGCGGCGTCAGCTCGTCCTTAGGGAGGCCGTAGGAGCGCTCCGCCTCCCGCTGGGAGAGGTTCGCTTTCACCCGCGCAAGGCCCCAGTTGAACGCCACCCGCGCCGCACCCGCATGCCGCAGCAGCGCCCCGACCTGACCAGGCGTCGGGTCCAAAGCGAATCGGTAGGCATGCGTAACGATCACCCCATCAGCCTACCGACCGCCACCGACAACACCCCGAGCTGCAACCGAAGTTGAGAAACACTGAGATTCGATGACGAAACCCGCAGCAGTTAGGAACCCCCAGCGGGCGCCTGGTGCTTCGCCGTCCAACGCGGCCGCCACCTGCTGCGGGCTCATCCCGAAGCGGAGCGGACCGAGCCCCTCCAGGGGCGTGCAGTCCCAGCGCGGCCGGTCCCGGTCATCCTTCACCGGCCATGTTCCGGGGTTGGTCTCCCGCTCGCGGACATCGCGCCACTGGGTGACCGGCTTGGCCCCGTACGGATCCTCCGCCAGCTCGGGGCCGACAAGCAGGGCATCGGTGATTACCCTGTCCGTCCGCTGCGTGAACCCCTCGGGACCGTGCGTCGCCCTCCGTGGACGCCACGATCTGACCGGTCTGGATGGCGAGTTGCAGCATCAGCCGCTCCCGGGCGATGAGCTCGCTTAAGGCCGAGCGGGTGTCGCGGCGCTGGAGCAGGTCCGCGGTGTCGAACAGCTGGTGGTGGCCGATCTCGACGGCGCGCCGCAGCTCGCAAGTGTCGCTGCCGACGGCAGCCTGGGCGACGCCCGCGTGCAGGGCGGCGAGGCGCTGCAGGTAGTGGCAGGCGGTTTCGGCGTCGACGATCCGGACGTGTCCGCTCGCGCGGGCATCGAGCGGGTCGGACAGATACTCCACGAGCAGCGGGGTCAGGGCGGCCACCGGCAGCACGATGCTGATGGGCACGCCGTGGATGATCGCGAGCGTGGCCGCGGCCAGGCTGAGGGCCAGGGCGACGGCTGTGGCGGTCCGTGCGGTCACCGAGCCGAGGCGGATACGGCGTGCGGGACGCCGGGCCAGCCAGCGCAGGGCGAGGCGCTGGGCGCGAGTTGCGATCGGGGTGAAGACGGCGATCCGGTGCGGCCGTTCGGGGAGGCTGCCGTCGGCGGGCACGGTCCAGTCGATCCATCCCCATTCGGCTCGTTCCCGGATCAGGACGGGTTCGCAGCCACTCGTGCAGGACGCGCAGACATGCCCGCCGCGCACAGCGCGGCACCGTTTTCGCTCCCAGCGAGCAGCTGAGTTGGCGGGCAGGGTCACGGCGCCGACGCCGGGCAGCCGTGGGCGCCGATCGGGGCCCGCCGGATGCTGGGCCGGGCCGAGAAACGCGCTGGTCTGGGGCTGGTCAGCCGTGCGTGGTGGGGTCTACTTCGCCCCAGGCGAGCCCTGCTCCGCGGTCCATACCGCGAATGTAGTCCATGTCGGCGTCGTCGATGCGGAACGGGAAAACGTCCAGGTTCTCACGCATGCGGACCGGGTTGGTGCTCTTGGGAAGCACCGGATAGCCGTTCTGCACGCCCCAGCCCAGAAGGAACTGCGCCTCGGTCACACCGTATTTTTCCGCCAGCTTCTTGAAGGGCGAATCGGAGCGCTCTCCTTCGGCGCGCATCTCCTGCGTCTTTCCGCTCATGTGGCCGGGCGCGGTGCGCCAGGTCGACAGCGGAACCAGGCTGCTGTAGGCGATGGGCGTGATGCCCTTCTGGTTCAAGTAGGAGACCAGTTGGGGCTTCTGCGACCAGGGGTGCAGTTCGATCTGGTTGGCGTGCGGAACGGGAAGTCCCGCCTCGACCAGCTCGTCGATGTGAGCGGCATTGAAGTTCGAAACGCCGATCGCACGCGCCTTGCCGCTCTTGTAAGCCTCAACCAGTCCCTGCCACTGTTCCAGACGCTGCTCACGCCCGAACGTGGCGTGGATGAGGTACAGGTCGACCTGCTCCAGACCGAGCCGGTCAAGACTCTCGTCGAGGGACCGCAGGGTCTCTTCGCGCGTCTTGCTGCGTTCCTGCATCAGCGGCCACAGCTTGGTCGTTACGAACACGTCGCCGCGTTCGAGACCTTCTTGCTGTATACCGCGACCCAGCCCTTCGCCGACGCCGCGCTCGTTCTCATACACCTCGGCCGTATCGACGTGTCGGTACCCTGCAGCCAGGGAATTCTCGACGGCGGACGCGGCCTCTTCGTTCGGAATGAGATAAGTCCCGAAACCGACAAGGGGAACCTTCACCCCAGTGGTCAACTCATGATCATGCGTATTGGTCATCATAATCTCCTTGCCGATTTTTGCATCTTGCTGATTGTTTGAGCGGTGCTGATGGAGCGGCGAGTCTCGCTCCGCATTGACGACAGAAACAGGGCTCTCACACCACCTGAAGGCCGCGGACGGCTTCCCACCCCGGAGCGCAGCCGAAGCCGTCCGCGCTACTGTTCCCCGGTCCTGCAGCAGCCGCTGCCGGCTCCGGAGAGACCGCGCTATTGTGGTTCATTTGTGGTCCTCCTCTTTTGTACGGCTGATCTCACCGGTCGACGGTGGGGGGAGCCGGCCCGAGAGGGAAGACGAAGTAACACCGTCGACGCAGGCGTTCCGGTGGTTGCTCTTGAAGAGCGGCGTGCTACACGAGGAACACCCTCCAGCGGACCTGCAGCGGCCAGCGCGGCAGAACCGGCGGGTGATGTGCGGCCGGTAGGGCCGGGCATCACCCGCCGGGGAACGACTCAGTGCTTGTTGACCGCCGAGGCCCAGTCGAAGTTCACGCCCATCTGGGCGTACATGGTCGAGTACCCGACGAAGCAGTTGAACTTCTCGACCTTGCCGTTGTGCAGGTACCAGAAGTCGGCAGTCGGCACGTCGATCTTCGCGCCGGTCGGCTTGACGGTGCCCGCCGGTGACTGCAGCGGTCCCTCGAACGTGCCCTGGATCGACAGCTCGATGCTGATCACGTCGCCGTTCACGGTGATGCGCTTGAGTTCACGGTGAACGTCGGGGAAGAGGTTGGCCATGTAGGGCAGAACGTCACCGAGCGCCTTGCCCCGATATGCCTGGCCGGGGACCATGTCGTTGAAGACGCCGTCCTTGGTGAAGCTGTTGACGAACGTGTTGACGTCCAGGCTGTTGCCCTCCGCTACGTGGTAGTCGCGCAGGACGACTGCGAGATTGGCCCTCTCGTGCTTGGTCAGGTGGCGGTCCGTGAGCGGCAGCTTCGCCAGGTCGCGATCGGTCAGGCCCGCGTGGACCGCCGTACTGCTGTGGACCGCCGCACTGCTGTGGACGGGGCTTGCGGCCTGCGTCGGCGCAGCGGCGATGGAAAGACCACCCAGGACAGCTACCGCGGTCGCGGCGGTGATCGACTTCCGGCTGAGCAGCTTCATGTCGTGTTCCTCCAGGTTGGTTCTCAGGATCCGAGATCCGTCACAACGGTCTCTCTGACGCGCTTAGTAAATCAAATGCTCGCTTTACTTTATGAACGGCAGTGTGGGCTGTCAAGCCACTGTTTGAATTCTGTGCTCGCGCAGCCGCGGGGGCATGCGTGCGCGGCCGCATTGCGGCTGGTCAGGTCGGGTCTGCGACAGTGATCCGGGGCGGCGCCCCAGGCGTCCGCTCCTCGAGAAACCGGATGCGCTCGGGTTCGGCTTCGATCCGCGAGGCGACTGTTGACAATGTACTCAAGCATCTGCTTAAGTACATGGCATGATACGGGCGGAAAAGACGGACCTGCGCCGGGAGGCCGGTCAGCGCACGCGGGACGGTCTGCAGACGGCCGCCCTGGAGTTGCTAGCGCAACGAGGCCAGGAGGGCGTGACACTCCGCGAGATCACAGATCGCGCCGGAGCCAACGTCGCCGCGGTGAGTTACCACTTCGGGTCGCTGAAAGCGCTGTGCGACTCGGCGATAGAGCACGCGTTGGAACAGTATCTGGACGCGCAGCTCCTGGCACTCAATTCGCTTGGCTCCACTTCGACACTCCAGGACCTGGCGGCAGCCTTCGCCCGGCCGATGATGCGCGCGCTGTCGGCCGGTGGACAAGACCTGGCCATGATGCGGACTGTGGCGCGTGTCGGCATCGATCCGCCCCAGGGGTGGGAGCGGCTGACCGGCAAGTTCGACCAGAGTCGCCGGGAGGCCCTCCGGGTGCTGACAGCGAACCTTCCCGGAGTCGACGAGCAGGAACTGATCTTCCGTACGCGATGCGCAGCCGGCCTGCTGAACTGGCTCGCGCTGGCGCCCATCGGCGCCGAGCTGGCCGCCATATCCGCCGAGCAGATCGAGCGGCAGCTGGTCCCCGTGGTGGCCGGGGCGTTCCGCGGGGACGCCGCCGCCGACCGCTGACCAGGTCAAAGGCCACCGGAATCCAGACAACTCAAACGACTGCCTGCCAAGGAGGCGGACAGCACCTCCCTCGCCCAGCTCCGCTGCGACGGCGCGGAAAGGCGGGACCGCGGTGAGCTGCGCTGAAATGGGTGGAGTCCCTGCTGCCTGGGTTATGACCCGAGCGTATGAAGCTGTGTCACATCTCCTCCCGCAGGTCACGGCGCTCTGAGGCGCCGACAGCATTCTCCTGGCCGTCAGTGGGCATGACCACCACGCCTACCCTTGGGACATCCAAGACCCGCGGCATCAGAAACGCCCTCGCGTCCTCAGAGTTTGCTCGGTTAGTTCCCGCAGGTCAGGCATGGGATCGTCCGTGGCAAGGCAGAGCGAGGCCGTCGGATTGTCTCTTCGGAGGAGGTGCCGGTGCCGTCGGTTTCGGGTTTGCCGGAGGAGCATGCGCTGGCCGTGCAGGAGCGTATGGAGGGGCTGCGGGAGAAAACTGGCCGAGTTGGCCGAGGCGGAGAAGGACTGGGAGGGCTGGGTTGCGTCGTCCGACAGCGCGTTGGGCAGGTCCTGTCCGGGCCGCAGGCGGAGGCGGGAGTCAGATCGCGCTCGCCCCGTGGATGGAGCCGATCGCTGCGAACGCCCGCATTGACGTCAACGCGGAAACCCGCGGCACAGGAGCTTCCTGCTGCTCTGCGTCTTAAGGCGTGCCCGGCGGATAACGGGCCCTTGTAGCGCTCGTGCATGGCTCTGCTTGCTCCGACGGTTTCACCTCCTGCTGTGCACCACATCTGGCAATCAGTGCCAACTGGACTGCTCAGTCACAGCTGTGACTGAGCAGTCCAGTTGGCCCGGGAGTGCTCTACTTGGCCCGGGCGAGCGCGTTAGGTGGCCCGCGCCGGGTACCGGGCAAAGCGGCGTCCGGTGACGCCTTTCATGGAACTCCGACCGACGACTACAGCGGAAACGCCGAGGCCGGGGTCTTCATGCATGTGCAGCCGTATGCCGTCCGAAGCGGCCCTGTGTCGAGGTCCGTGGACGGGATCATGGGGCATCGGCGCAGGTGAAGCCCAAAGACGGACGAGACTTCTGACGCGAGGCGGCCGGATACCGCTGCAACCAACGCGGAAGCCGGCGAGTCTCCTCTCGTAACGGGTGGAGGCGCAGATGGATGAGCGCAAGTCTTTGTTGAGCGACGGCCGGGATGAGTACGTCTCTCCCTCTGGGTGGGAGGTGCCGGCTGTCGTCGTGGCCATCGTGGTGTGGTTGGCATTCGGGCCGCTCGGGCCGTTGTGGCTCTATGTTCTTGGCTGGGCGGTGGCGCTGGCCGCAGCGAACGGTGTCTCCAGGCTGCTGGTACGCCGCCGGAGTCGGGCTCACCGCGGGGCCCGCGGGATTCCTTCGTCAGGCAGCCGCGTGACGGCACTGCTGCGGCTCGGTCCGGAATCGTGGCTGCTGGCCCCTCGCTGGGCCAAAGCCCGAATGGCCGCCGCGGTTTTCCTGATGTTCGCCACCTTTGCCGGAGTCATGGGATGGAAAGCCGGCCAGGAGTACCAGCTGCTGGCGAACCTCCGGCACCACGGCCACAGGACCGACGCAACCGTAGTCGAGATAACCGGCCGGTCGGAGGAAGGCTGGGTGAACACCGTGACCGTGCGCTTTGGCACACCGTCCGGCCCCGTGCACGCGGATGTCGATGTCCCGGGCAGCTCAGCAACCGATCCAAAACCAGGAACGTACATACCCGTCGTATTCAACCCGGCGCGCCCCACCGAGGTCCGCCACATTGCATACCTCGACGGACGCGACGCCGACGGAATCCGAACGGGTTCGATCGTGAGCGGGCTGCTCGCGGCGGGCTTTCTGGTGGGCACCGTCAGAGTGGTGGTACGTACCAAGCGGCAAACGCGGGTGGTTGAACCGGGCCGCTGAAACTACGGTTGGCGGCGTCCCGCACGGACATACGGCACACGGCGCGGCTGACCCTCACGAGACCGCTACGGATGCTGGGCCTGGGCTGGAAGCTGCGGTGCGAGGCGGAGATGTCGGGGGTGGGGTGACCCTCGGCGCCGGGAGTACGGGGGCGCGATGACCAGGTACGTCCACCATCAACTGATAGGCGTCGCCATGGCGGTGTGCGCCTGCGTCGTCAGTGCGCCGGTGGCCTTCGGCGTGCGTGGGATACCTGCCGTGGTCGACGACACGGTGTGGAGGGTCATCCTTCTCATGCTCGGTTGCAACGTGCTCTTCGGAATGCTCGAGGCTTCCCGGCTCAAGTGGGTCAGTGAGGTTCGCACCTTCGAGGAAGCAGTTCCGCTGGAACACCCCGAAATCCTCCGACGCGCCGACTACTCCCTGCGCCACAACCTCGTCAATAAGGGCCTCCTCCCCGTGCTGCTGGTGCCGACACTGGCCATGGGACTGGCCTTGAGCCCCTGGCTATCCCTGACCCCCCTGTCGATGTCCCGAGACTGGCTGATCCGGGCCGGCATCGCAGCACGCTGGGAGAAGAGGAACGCCGTGCTGTTGTGGGGGGACACGTCCCGGACAGTCCGTGGGAGCTCTCGTACTCCCCGGTCAGGCCGTCGCCACCGACTCGAACCGCCACCGATACACCGCCCGAGTGACCAACCCTCTTTCGGACTCAGGGAGTTAAGTCAGGTCGGCGTCGCACGCGGCGTCCCACCATGTGATGACCAGCACCCGGTCCCGCGGGCCCCGTGGGAGTAATGTCTGCGGGATGACCGCGACGCCTACGGACTTCTTGGCACGTGCCCTGGACGCCCCGGGCGAGCCCCGTCTGCGGCCGCTGCCACCGTGGCGATGGAACTGCTGCGTTCTCTGAGCGCCCCGCCTCGGCTGGCGGCGCACTTGCGTGCGGTCCATGACGTTGCGGTCGAACTGGTGGACTGGGTGCAGGACCGCTACCCGGATTTGGCCGTGGACCGCGACGGTGTTCTCTTCGGTGCGGCGACCCACGACGTGGGCAAGGTCTTGCACCCCGAGGAGCTCGCCGGGCCCGGCTCGGCACACGAGCACGCTGGTCGTGACCTGCTGCTGAGCCGCGGCTTCCCGCCCGCACTGGCTCGGTTCGCCGCCACCCACGCCAGCTGGGACGCCCCCGGCGTGACGATGGAGGACCTCCTGGTCAGCACAGCCGACAAAGTGTGGAAGGACAAGCGCGTCTCCGGCCTTGAGGACAGGCTCGTCAGGGCGCTAGCAGGTGCGACGCAGCGGAAGCCCTGGGAGGAGTACCTCGCGCTCGATGACCTGCTCACTCGACTCGGGGCGGACGCTGCCCCTCGCCTGGCTTTCCAATCGGCCTTCCCGGTTCACACCTGACCCAGCCTCAAGATCCGGCGGACTTCCTGAGCGCGAATTGGCCGGACGGGCCAACTACGGCGCTCAGTCACAGCACGTTGTGACTGAGCGTTTCAGCTGGCACTTGAGCAGGTCAGTCGGCACCTGAAGTGCCGGCCGCGCATCCGGTACCTGGTCAGCAGCGTGGGTGCGGTTATGGTCGGCTAGACGAAGGGGTGGGTAGCGTGAGGGCGGGCGAGGAACGGGAGCGTTGGGACTTGCTGCCCGACGTCGGTCTGGGGCCGCTGCGGTTTGGGATGAGCCCCGCCGAGGTCGCCGACGCACTCCAGGTCTCTGGGCCGCAAGAACGGGTCGGCGACCCATACGGGCAAGAAGACTTCGCCAACGGGGTGAAGGCGTTTTACCACGGAGGCAGACTGGCGTGCGTTGCGCTGGATGCACTCACGAGACCGCAGGTCTTCCTCGCGGGCTTTGCGCTGGCCGGCCGCGATCCCGAGCAGACGCACCAGTTCCTGCTCGACCACGCCGCCGAGCACGGAAACTGCCTGCTGTACACCCCGGATGGATCCCTCTCTCTGACTGATCTCGGGCTTCTCTTGCGTTCACAGCAGGTTGGGGCCATACGCCTGTCGCGTCCGCTCTTCGTCATGGAGGAGTAGTTGGAATCGGAGTGCCACCGCGACCGCCTACCGCTGGAAGGTGCCCCGGCCACGGATGAACGGCCCTGGCCTTCGTAGATGCACGAACCGTTGCCGTGCATGGGCTGAGCACTTAAGTCGGAGAGCGGTGCCCACTGGACTACTCAGTCACCGCGAGTGCGACTGTGCAGTCCAGTTGGCCGGTCGACAGCCGAGTTGCACAGCGGATCTTCGTGCGTGGTGGCGTGTGGTCGGCTCACCTGCGCCGGGTTGCGTGGTGCAGAGGAGTTGCTCCTGAGGGCCACCGGCGCTTGGTGGAGTGCGTCGCGTCAGGAGTGAGCCGGATCATGTACCGGTCGGCGCATCCCTTTGCGTCGCTGCCGAGTCCTATCAGTGAACCGGAATATTCAAGGGGGAACAAAGGTGACTAATCGTACCGTTCTGGCTGCGGCGGCCCTGTGCACGACGGCGGTGGTGACGCTCACCGCGTGCGGAGACGACAAGAAGGCCGACGCCAAGGAGGCAGGCACCCCTGCCTCCGCAACGCCCTCGCCCGCGAAGCCGTTCGAGGGCCTGACCCCGGCCCAAATCTCCGAGAAGTCCCGGCTGGCCATGACGAAGCTGAAGTCGTTCAAGGTCAAGGGCAGCATGACCATCCAGGGGAAGGAGATGGCCTTCGACGTCGCTGTCGGCGAGAAGGGCAACTGCCTGGGGACCTTCACCCGCGAAGGCGTGGCCGCCGATCTCCGTTGGGTCGGCGACTACACCTACATGAGGGGCGACGAAAAGTTCTGGCAGCAGACAGCCAAAGAAGAGGGCGCCTCCTCCGAGGAGACGACTGCCCTCACCGAGCTGCTCAAGGGGCGCTGGGTCAAGTCGCCAGCGGGGTCCGCGAACACGGACGGCGAGTTCCCCTTCTGCGACACCGCCACGATATTCACGAAGGACAAGAAGGAAAGCCGCCTCACCAGAGGCGCGGAAACCGAGGTCCACGGCACGCACGCCGTGACGCTCACGGGGAAGGACGGCGCCGCGACACAGACCCTCGTCGTATCCGCCGAGGGAGAGCCCTACGCACTGAGGATGACCGAGGAGGGTGGCAAGGAGCCCGGCACACTCGAATTCTCGGCGTTCAACGAGCCTGTGACCGTTACACCCCCGCCAGCCGACCAGGTCATAGACCTGGACAAGCTCAAGGGATGACACCAGGCTCGCCGCCGTCCCACACCCGCTCCGCCCTCCTCGCCCTCGACTTCGTCCTCACCCGTCAGGGCTTCACGACGTCAGCGTGCTCCGCCGCATCACCTTCCCGGCCGACAACGCCCAGGACGCACTGACTTGTCCTTCATAGTCTGGCCTGGTCGCGTTCCGTTATCGTCTCGGGACGTCTGACGGTCTTGCCCACGTCGTAGCGGGTGGCGGGCCGCCGGTTCTTGGAGCCGGGCGGTCTACCGGGGCCTGGCCTTGTGGGTTTTGGTGCACGGGTGGGGCAGCTCAAGGCGGGGCGGAGGTTCCTGAACCCGCGGCGGACCCGGGCCGGGGTGAGTCGGCCTGGCTCCGCGGGCTGTTCCCAGGGGCGGCGGAGGTCCTCGACGAGCGGGCGGCCGAGCCGCAGTTGGGTGTGGGCGGTGATGACCAGCCACGTCCAGCGGTCCGCTGCCTTGGGGGTACGGATCTTCGGGCGGGTCCAGCCCAGGGTCTGCTTGGCCATGCGGAACGTGTGCTCCTGGTCGAATCTGCGCAGGGGCGCCTGCCAGCGCAGATCGATGTCCTCGCCGGTCATCCCGGTCCTGGAGGACCATAGCCAGACCGGCAGCGGGTCCCCGCCGCCGGGCAGGTAGTCGACCTGGAGACGGATCAACGCGCCCTCGATGAGGGGGAGTTCGCCGTCGTGGTCGATCCAGGCGGAGCGGGTGGTGAGGCGGGGGGTGGATGTGGTCCCAGGCCATCGTCTGTGCGGTGCCGTAGCGGTCGGTGACCTGAACGGTGGCCGTGTCCGGCTCGCCCCAGGTGTCCGGCTTGGCGAAGCGGAACTCCTTGCCACGCTTCGGTGGTCGCCCGCCTTGCGGTGGCGAGATTCAGGGGCGAGGGAGGCACGGGCTTGCGCATGACCCGGTCCGAACGCATCCGGCCCAGCACCTCCACCGGCAGGCCGTCCAGCAGCCAGGCCATGCGCGGGGCGTCGTATCCGGCGTCGAAGACGACCAGGATGTCCGGGTCCCTGTCGCGCTACTGGCCGCCCGTGATCAGGTCCTCGACTACGCGGCGGACCTGGACGGCGGTGACGTCGGCCACGTCATCCTCGGGTCCGACGCGCACCGCGTCCAGCAACTGGCACCAGGAGGTGCGACCCGATTCGAGGGCGGCGACAAACGAGTAGGGCCAGCCGGGGATCATCAGGTGCTGGTCCCGGCCGCGGCCGTAGGTGTGGCAGAACAGCCTGTCTGCGCTGCTCGGCGCGTCCGGCCGCAGCCAGTTACTCACGTCCACGGCCAGGACGAGTCGGCTGTCGGCGGCCTTGGGCTGGGCAGTGCGGCCAGAGTCTGCCGCAGCCGCCCGGCATCGATGCGGCCACGACTCAGGGCGTCGTACAACGCGCCGTGCCCACGGCGGTGCTCGGCCAGCAGCGTCAGGTCCACCGGCGTCCTCACCGGCCCGTCCGCGCACAACAACGCGTCGGTCAGTTCGAACAGTTCGTCACCGCGGGCGGTCAGACACGCGTAGAAGCCGTCCCGGAAGTGTGACGCCACAGCGAACGGTTCCCGCTGGGCATCGGGATACAGCATCGTCATCTCCATGGCCTCGGTCTGGTCACGTGCGTCCTTGGTCGGAGCACAGGATCAGGCCGAGGCCACTGACGTATCTGGCGGATCCTCAGGCGAGCGACTAAGTTCGAGTCGCGTTTCGATCCCAGCCCACACGGACCGATCTGGCGATAGCGTGATCGGCATGACGGCTGAAGGTGCGGCGGCGGACGGCGAGGCGTTGGTCGGCGGCATGGCGAACGCAGGCGCGATCTTCCGCAGGGGTGCGTTAGTGGAACGCCCGGCACCCCGCAACGCGTACGCCCTCCATGCCTACCTTCGTGCGCTCAAGGAGCACGGCTTCGACGCGGCTCCGATCCCAGTCGGCCTGACCGCGGACGGCCGTGAGCAGCTGACCTTCATCCCCGGCGACGTCGCACTGCCTCCGTTCCCGCGCTGGGTGCTGACGGAAACTGCCCTCGAATCGGTGGGGTGCCTGCTGCGACGCCTGCACGAGGCCAGTGCGGCCGTCGCGGTCGACACCCGCGGTGAGTGGCCCCACGACCTCGCCGACCCGGAGGGAGGAACGATGCTGTGCCACAACGACGTGTGCCCGGACAACATCGTCTTCCGCGGCGGCCATGCCGCTGCCCTGATCGATTTCGACCTGGCGGCCCCAGGCCGCCCCCTCTGGGACGTCGCCATGACCGCCCGCTACTGGGTCCCCATGCTCGATCCCGCATCCGCGGCTGCCCTCTACCCCGCCGGGCTGGTTGCACCCCTACGGCTGCGGATTCTCGCCGACAGCTATGGCCTTTCGTCGCGGGAACGTGCCGAGTTGCCCGGCGTCATCGAACAGGCCACCGAGACCTGCCGGGCCTTCGTCGCCAGCCGCGTGGCTGACGGTGACCCCGTCTACCTCCAGGCACTGGCCGAGCGTGGCGGATGGGAACGCTGGAACCGGATGCAAAGCTGGCTGGTCACTCACCGCGACTCACTCACGGCCGCCCTGCTGAACTGAGAGTGCGGGATGTGGCGTTCTATCGGTCTTGTCGTCGCTCGATGGTGTGACGTTGGGGCATCGTCGCCGGTCAGGCGTTCGGGGTTCGCTTGAGTTGTGGCATGAGCATGCGCAAGCCGTACCCGAGCGATCTCACCGACGGGCAGTGGGAGCTTGTCGAACCCGTGATCACGGCATGGAAGGCCCGGCATCCGTCGGTCAGCGGGCATCAGGGGAAGTACGCGATGCGGGAGATCGTGAACGCGATCCTCTACCAGAACCGCACGGGTTGTCAGTGGGAGTTCCTGCCTCATGACATGCCCCCGCCCGGAGCGGTGAAGTACTACTTCTACCTCTGGCGCGACGAGGGCACCGACCAGGACATTCACGACCTGCTGCGCTGGCAGCTGCGGGAGAAGCGGAAGCGATTAGCCGACCCGGGCCTGGTGGTCCTGGACACGCAGAGCATCCACGCCTCCGTCGGAGTCCCGGCCACGACGACGGGCCGGGATGCCGCGAAAAGGGTGCCGGGCAGGAAAAGATGCCTGGCCGTGGACGTGTTGGGCCTCGTCATCGGCTGCGTCGTCCTGCCCGCCTCCGTGCACGAGAACACCGCCGGCATCGCCCTGCTGGACGGTGTCGCCAGGCAGTGCGACACGGTGAAGAAGGCCCTGGTCGACCAGGGCTTCAAGAAGAAGGTCGTCGAGCACGGCACGATCGTGGGCATCGACGTCGAGATCGTCGAGCGCAACCCGGACGACAAGGGCTTCGTTCCGCAGGCCAAGCGGTGGATCGTGGAGCAGACGAACGGGATCCTGATGTTCTACCGCCGTCTCGTACGCGACTACGAACACCGCCCCGCCTCCTCCCGCTCCCGCGTCTTCTGGGCGATGACCTCCGTCATGAGCCGCCGCCTCACCGGAGCCACCCTCGCTTCCTGGAGGACTGCATGAGCGAGAACTCACAGGTCAAAGCCATCCTGGAACACATCGAAACCCGCGAGCGCGAACTGGCCGACCAGGCCGGGCAGTTCCGGGTCCGCATCGAAGAGCTCACCCGGCAGCTCGGCGAACTCGACGCGGAGAGCGAGAACCTGCGCATCACCCGCAAGACCCTCCTCACTCTCCCGCTGCCCTCGCCCGCCACCGGGCCGGACCGCTCCGGCATCCCGGACCACCCCGCCTACCAGCAGATCCTCACCGCCCTGGCCGACGCGGGCCGGCCGATGCGCGCCCGCGACCTCTGCCAGGCCCTCGACCTGCCGATCCTCCCGAAGAACACCGAAGGCATCCGTTCCAAACTGAAACGCCTGGTCAGCCGGGGCATCCTCATCGAATCCGAACCCGGCCTGTTCACCCGGCCCGACGCCTGAGGGCCACCCACCACCCGTGACCAGCGGTCCTTTCCCAACCTCAACCACGAAACGGACAAGAGCTCACGTTCCGCACTCTGACCTCCCCCAGGGCAATTTCGCTAGAGTAGGAATTTATGCCAGGACTCCATGCGGCCCCGATGAACACGACTGCGCGGCTCAGTCGGCTGCCGTTGGAATCGCTGCGGGGCGAGCACTGAATGGACTATCAGACTCAGGTGCAAAGCTTCGCTCACCGTATCGAACGCCTTCCTCGGAACCGCCAGGCGTTCGTCTTCACCGTGCTGGCCAAGTCGCTTCAGCCGGCTCGTGACGGCGAGAGCCCCGATGAGGCACGCAGGCGATCTGCGGTGGAAACAGCGATCAACATCGCTTCAGATTTCGCAGTCCAGGCTCAGCTTCAAGACAACGGGTCATCGATCGAGGCACTTCAGGCGGTGGTGCCTCATGGTGATGACATCTCTACCGCAGAAGAATTCTGCCTCCAGTGCATGATCGTGGTCGTCGCTGCTGCCCTGCGGGCTGCGTCTCACGGTGAAACAGTCAGCGGTGAACTGGTCGAGTATGCGCTTGCGCCGCTGCATTCGTATCTCTGTGAGCGTGATCTCGGGGTTATGGACGTCGGATCGTCGCAGCGCGAACTCGCCTGGGAGGCTGAGCTTCCACATGAACCTGCAATGCGTGAGGCTCTCAGGTTCGTTGATTCCGCAGTAGTGGCAGCCGAAGACGAAGAGCCGGTGTCACTCGAGGAGATCGAGGCAATGTCAAGGAGCGGTGGGGTACTGATGCCTCCCCCGATGACGTGCTGTGACCATCCCGCCTGAGTAGGGTTGGGGGTTGGAGCGATGGCCTGTGAGGCTCCGTTTCCAGCCCTCGCCCGGTCAAGTGAAGTAGGCGGCCGACGACGCCCCCGCGGCTCGGGTCCCTTTTCGACGACCCCTTCCCAGATTGGGCTGGCGAGGTGGGTAGGCATCCGGCTAAGAACTCCTAACAAAGTGGCGCTTCTTCCCTTGGAATGTTGGCACCTGATGGGGTGTTAGCCTGCACATGAGAAGGGGCGAGCAGCTGCCGTGGATCGTGTCCGATGAGCTGTGGGCGCGGATCGAGCCGTTGTTGCCGGTCGTGCCGCGTCGTGCCGATCATCCTGGCCGTAAGCGCCTGGACGACCGGAAGGTGCTGTCGGGAATCCTGTTCGTGTTGTATATCGGCATTCCGTGGGAGTTCTTACCCCAGGAGCTGGGCTTCGGCTCCGGCATGACCTGCTGGCGGCGTCTGCGTGACTGGAACGACGCGGGAGTCTGGCAGCGTCTGCACGAGTCGCTCCTGGCCGAACTGAACGCCGCCGGCGCGCTGGACTGGTCGAGGGCGGTGATCGACGGCTCGCACGTCAGGGCGCTCAAAGGCGGCCCAAAACAGGACCGTGCCCGGTCGACCGTGCCCGAACAGGCTCCAAGCACCATTTGATCATCGAAGGGCACGGCATCCCGCTGGCGGTATCGCTGACCGGCGGGAACTGCAACGACGTCACCCAGCTCGTCCCTCTGGTCCAGGCGGTCCCGCCCGTGCGCGGCCGGCGAGGGCGGCCCCGACAGCGACCGGTCGCGCTCTACGCCGACCGTGGCTACGACCACGACAAGTACCGCAAACAGGTGCGTGCCCTGGGGATCACCCCGGTTATCGCGCGGCGCGGTGTCGAGCACGGTTCCGGGCTGGGCGTGCATCGCTGGGTGATCGAACAGAGCTTTGCGCTGCTCCACTGGTTCCGTCGGCTGCGCATCCGCTGGGAGATCCGCGACGACATCGACGAAGCCTTCCTCAGCCTGGCCTGCGGCATCATCTGCTGGCGCCGACTGGTCAACCCCTCACTTTGCTAGGAGTTCTAAGTGCGCTGACCGCTGATCGCTGGCCGTGGCCTGCCACTTTGCCCCCAGGGCAGTTCAAGCCCTGAGCTTGGGAAGCATCGGGCCTGATGGGCGCGAGGTGAACTCTGGTCCGAAAATGACGTCTGAATGCCAGTCCGTCGGTCGGTTCAGACTGCTTCGATGGGGTCGAAGCGGATGGTGTAACCGAGGGCGTTGGCTTGACGGGCCAGTCGGCGCATGGCGCGTTCGGGGTCGAGGCGGGTGAAGTAGTCGCCGCCGAGGTCGTGGTAGGCGACGTCGTTGTCGAGTATGTGCCAGACCGCGGTCAGGATGGAGTGCTCGATGGCGACCACGGCCTTCTTCTTGCCGAGGCGGGGCACGAGGCGGTGGTAGCGGGCGCCGCGGTAGGTGGTCTGGCGAGTGCGGGAGGCGGCCATGGCGGCGGTACCCAAGGCGGCGCCGAGCCATCGGTTGCCGTGGCGTCGTCGGCCGGATTTGTGCCTTCCGGCGGATTCGTGGTGGCCGGGGCAGACTCCGGCCCAGGATGCCAGGTGCCCGGCGGTGCGGAAGCGGCCATGTCGCCGCCGGTCTCGGCCACGATGATCTCGGCCGTGGTGCGGCCGACGCCGGGAATGGTCTCGAGTAGCTCAAGCTGGCGGGCGAAAGGGCGCATCTCCTCCTCGATCCGGGCCGATAGGCCGGCGATCGTGGCCTTGAGCTGGTCGATGCGTTCCAGGTGCAAGCGGCACAAGAAGGCGTGGTGCTCACCGAAGTTGCCGGTCAGCGCCTCGACCAGGGCCGGGATCCTGGGCCGCATGCGCGCCTTGGCCATCTGGGCCAGGACCGATGCGTCGCGCTCGCCGTCGATGAGCGCGCTCAGCATGGCCCGCCCGGAGACGCCGAGGATGTCGGTGGCCACCGTGGACAGCTTGATGCCGGCATCCTCCAGCTCCTTCTCCAGCCGCTGGGCCTCGCGGGTGAGCTCCGCGGCGAGGGTGGAGCGGTAGCGGGTCAGATCCCGCTGGTGCCTTGGACGAGCTTCTCGGCCACCCCGATTCACCGCGGTTCGCCGCCTGATCGGGCACGCATCGGGCATGGGGGGGAGTAGGACTCGACGCGGTCGGCGCGCGGTTGGAGCCCGTGCATCAGTCAGCAGATTCCGTCGCCCCCTGAAGGAGTGTGGCCGCGCTGTACGGGGACAGCGAGTTCCGTCGGTTCCCGGCCGGCTGGTGTGACGCGGTGGGCGACGAGGGCGGCGAGGTCGTCGTCGCGGGTGCCGTGACAGTAGGCGAGCAGGTCCTGGTGGAGGTGGTCGAGGAGTTGGCGGGACGGGGCGAGGGCCCATCGGCGGACGCGCTGGGCGAGGGGGTAGAACGCCCCGGTACGGTCGCGGGTCTCACTGACGCCGTCGGTGTAGAGCAGCAGGCGGTCGCCGGCGGTGAAGGGGATCGTGTCGACCTGGTAGTGGTCGCCGAGGAGGTTCGCCATGTTGATGGGTGGTGACGGCGCGCTGGGTTCCACCTCGCGCACTTCGCCGCCGTGCAACAGCAGTGGCGCGGGGTGGCCGCAGTTGACCAGGCGCGCGATCGGTTCCCCGGCGGGGATCTCCACGAGCACGATGGTGGCGAAGCGCTCCAGCGCATCGCCGGGGACGTCCCGGGAGTAATGGCTCATGACGGTCTCCATATGTCCTGCCAGGGACGGCAGGTCGGGCGCGCTCATCCTCAGCACCCGGAACGTGCTGAGGATGACCGAGGCGACCTCGACGGCCGGAAGTCCCTTGCCGCGGACGTCGCCGATGATCAGCCGCACCCCGTACGGGGTCTGCATCGCCTCGTAGAAGTCGCCGCCGATGCGGGCCTGCGCGGCGGCGGCCTGGTAGAGCACCTCAATGTCGATGTCTTCGAGGTGCTGCGGGAGTGGGCGCAGCAGCACCCGCTGCGCGGTCTCCGCCACGGAGCGGACCTGGGCGAGGGTGTGCTCCCGGTTCTGCCGTACCCGGCTGGCGTAGGCGGCGGCCAGGGTGACGACCACGATCGCGAGCAGGGTGAAATTGCCCGGTGTCTGGCCCAGAGTGTGGTCGGCGGCGGAGATGGCGAACCCGGCCATCAGGGCGAGCAGCCCGATGCCCAGCGTGCCGGCCACGGAGAATATCGCCGCGGCCAGCGCCGGGGCCGCCCCGATCAACCGGTAGAACTGCAGGTGGGGCGTGAAGAAGGCCGCCACCGAGTCCAGCACGATCACCAACAGCGGAAACAGGAGCGCCGGCGAGAACGGCCTGCCCTCGTCCCGCATCCGCCGGGAGAGCCGCTTCTGGGCGATCACCTGCCTGAGCGACCGAACGGCGGTGCCACCGGTTGCGATGATCCCCCTGACCTGCACACCCATGTTTTTGTCCTTAGGCGGAGACGGTTCGCAGAAGCCCGTTTGTGCAGGGAGCCACCTGAAATACGTTCAAAATTCCACTAAATGCAAGCGCCCTAAATCTCACGTGATGCTCCTCACGTTCGACCGGCTGCGGATTGTGGTTGCGCCGCGTGACGGGCGTTACCGCCACTCTCGCGAGCTGCGTCGTCACCGTGATGGAAAGTGGCGACCCAGAGGCCATGCGCGCGAAGTCGGTCGCGTTGCGTTGTGCGTAGGTCCATACGTCCGGGCCTTTGGGAGCTGACATGGCAAGCGTGGCAACGTCTCGCGGTTGTGTCCGCCGGCGCGCTGGGTACACTCGGCCCCTGCGCCACCAGCGACACCCGACACAAGCGCCGGCGCGGCCTGCGCTCGTGCCCGCTCCCGGAAGGCCATGGGCATAGTGGGCAGCACGCCGGACAGCCCGTCGATATGGATCTCCTTGTGGTAGTTCCCGAACTGCCCACCGAGCTCTGGATTCATCGCGATCAGCCTCCTCGCTTCACGAGCTCCGGACCGTCTGGGACAGCGCCTTCGAGCATGCAGAGGAGACGAGGCCGCGACCACGTCCTGACCGTACGAATCTATGGCTAGGGCTTGTTGCCAACGCACAATCACCCATCGGACGCGTGCGGACCACGACGTCGATGAGCACGTCGTTGCTTCGACCTCGACGCCGTCTACCCGAAGAAAACTGGGAGATGATCTTGAGGGTAGCGCCCGACCACCCCTCTCCACGCCAAGGGATACCAACGCTCTCACCTGGGCATTCGCAAGTCGTCGCAGCTCCGAACGGTGGTCAAACCTAGTTCGGGACGAAGGGGCCGGCGGGTGCGGGTGTGACCGGCACCCGGACGGGAAGCCGTGGACGCAACCTCGCCCCCGGCCTGGGTCATGGACCTGACATGCGAGGACGGCTGCGCCATGAGTGAGCCGCGGCTCGCGTCGTGACCTCTGGTTGACCGCTGATTACCGCTGCATCTGGTGCGGCGATCCGTAGGGTCCCGACTTCGGATCGGGGGTGTCAGTGGCTGGCGCTATCTTCACTGCTCAGTGATGAGCCGGTTCGATGCTCCCGACGAGGTGCACGGCGGCCAAGAGGGGCGGCCGGATAGGAATCCCCGGACCCTCGCGGTCCCGGGACGCCGAATGGCTCCGATTCCACCCCCTCATGACCTTCTGATCCGTAGCTCTGTAGAGATCGGTCATTGAAGGTCATACAGGCTGCCGGGAGCGCCTTGAGGGCCGGTGTCGAGTGCTGCCGGTTGCTGGGGTTGCTGTACTTCGCTGCTGTACCGCATCACAGGTCCACACGAGACTCGGCCTCGCGGCTCTCCTGTCGCAGCACGACGTATGCCGGCCTGAACAGCACGCTGCGAAGAATCGGTTCCATGATCTTGAAGAGCGCTTCGGCGTCTGCTCCGTAGGCGTACAGCACGGCCTCGCCGCCACCGAACTCGTTCCCGTCGACCTCACCGACTCCTGCCGCTTCAACTGCGGCAGCCATAGCCCGTTCCGCATCGAAGATCGCTTCGCGCTCGGCACATGAGCCGTACTGGTCGTCGCTCAGGCGATAGTGAGCGATGACGGCTTGTTCTGGGGTCTCCGGTTCAGGGAGATCGAAGAGCGTATCCATGAGCGCACGATCTCACTGGCCTCTGACAACGCGTCCGCAGTCCGCAGCGGTCCCGCTCGGTGGTCGAACGTGCACGCTTTCCAACTGTGGTGGTGGGGTGTTGGGCGTCATTCTGGGCCGTTCACCTGGGTTCACCCGGGGTCGGCCGTGTACCCGGTATCGGCTCCGGGCCTGGTTGCGTCCTTGGAAGTGGTGTACGGGTTCGACCTGATCCGGGGGTTTGCTCCGGCTTCTGGCTGATGCCCGCATAGATGAACGGCCACCGGCTGATCTTCGAGGTGTCAAAGCTCGAAGGAGATCAGCACGATGACCGCACCCGACAGTGTGCCCCTGCATGCCCTCGCCGAGGACAACCTTGCCGCGGCGAGTCCGGATCTGCTGCGCGCGATGGTCAAGACGTTCGCCGACGCGCTCATGTCCGCGGAGGCCGACGCCCTCTGCGGTGCCGAATACGGGCAGGTCAGCGACGAACGCGTCAACCACCGCAACGGCTACCGCTCACGCGAGTGGGATACCAGGGCCGGCACGGTCGAACTGGCCATTCCCAAGCTGCGCCAGGGCAGTTACTTCCCGCACTGGCTCCTCGAACGGCGCCGCCGGGCCGAACAGGCCCTCATCTCGGTGGTCGCCACCGCCTACCTGCTCGGCGTCTCCACGCGCCGGGTCGAGAAACTCGCGGAGTCCCTGGGAGTCACCCAGTTGTCGAAGTCCCAGGTCAGTGCGATGGCGAAGCACCTGGACGAGCAGGTCGCCGCCTTCCGCAACCGGCCGCTCGACGCCGGGCCCTACGCGTTCGTCTGGGTGGACGCGCTGACCCAGAAGGTCCGCGAGGGCGGCCGCATCATCAACGTCCACGCCCTGATCGCGGTCGGCGTGAATGCCGACGGCCACCGCGAGATCCTCGGCATCGACGTCGCCACCGCCGAGGACGGCGCCGGCTGGCTCGCCTTCCTGCGCTCGCTGATCGCCCGCGGCCTGTCCGGCGTCCAGCTCGTCGTCTCCGACGCCCACACCGGCCTGGTCGCCGCGATCGGCGCCGTCCTGCCGGGCGCCTCGTGGCAGCGATGCCGCACCCACTACGCCCGCAACCTGCTGAGCCAGGTTCCGAAGTCGGCCCAGCCGTGGGTGGCCACGCTGCTGCGGACCGTCTTCGAACAGCCTGATGCCGACGCCGTCCGAGCCCAGATGCGGCATGTCCTGGACGCCCTGGAGGCCAAGTTTCCCAAGGCCGCAGCCCACTTGGACGCCGCCCAGCACGACCTGCTGGCGTTCACCGCCTTCCCGCGCGAGATCTGGCGGCAGATCTGGTCGAACAATCCGCAGGAGCGGCTGAACAAGGAAATCAGGCGTCGCACCGACGTGGTCGGCATCTTCCCCGACCGCACCGCCCTGATCCGTCTGGTCGGCGCCGTGCTGGCCGAGCAGAACGACGAGTGGACCGAGGCCCGCCGCTACATGGGCCGAGAACTCCTCGCCAAGGCCCGCCTCCACCCGATCGAGTCAGAAACCGACGACACAGCCCTGCCCACCGAACTCACCGCATAGCCTCAAAACGAGATCACCGAGTGGCCGTCGATACACCACTCCAGCGGACGCGACCCCGGGCTCCCGCGAACGGCAGTGAACCAGGCTGAATGAGACGGAAACTGAGACGGAGCCGTACTGGTTGGTTGCGCCGCGAGACGCCGATGGTCAGGTCTGAGCGTCCACGGCGGTGTCCTCATGGCGATCAGTGATGGTGAACTCCATCCACTCGATGCCGGCGACGCTGAATCTTGCACCAACGTTGGCGGACGCGATGCCTTCGGACTCCTGATGTGCGCCCGATTCGGGGTTGAGGGGCCTTCCCCCGTGAAGGTGGGCACGCGGTTATTGATCACGCGGCGAGCGTGAGTTTAGCGGTGTGGTGTCGGTGTTCGTATTCGTTGGGGCTG